>NZ_JADFUD010000023.1:0-126602 GCF_054820065.1 Bradyrhizobium sp. UFLA06-06 | reverse complement strand
GCGCCTCATCGATTCCCCCTCAGAATCACGGGAGAATCATAACAGCGGCACTATGTTTTCACACAGCCAGGGTCAAATGCGGCGGTCGAGGATCGTTGATGAGAAGTCCGGACTGCACCCAACACCGGACCAGTCAGAGGCGGCGAAGTTGGTCCACTAGGTGACATCCCCGCGGTCTGCGCCGCGTGTCCGCATTTCCTCTCGGAAGCGACATCTTAGAATTATGAGTCCACGCCCCAGGTTCAATTGCATCCGCAAAGAACCTGCGCTCCCTCTCCAGTTGCGGGGCAGGGCAATCGCATATGTCCCTTGGGCGGTTGCGCACGTACTCGGCCTCGTGGTTCGAGACGCGCCGCAAGCGGCGCTCCTCACCATGAGGGTCTACTATTGTGCCGCTAAACAAGACCTCATCCTGAGGAGCCCGCCAAAGGCGGGCGTCTCGAAGGATGGGCCGCAGGGGCGCTTCTCGCCAGATTTTTCCCAAATGCGATTGCCCTGCGGGTTGCGGGGGAAGATGCAGCGAATGCCGCCAAGCCGATTCAACCTGAATTCATCGCGCCTTAGCGGAGCGAGGGCGGCGCTTGCATCATTTCGGAATATTAGAAAAATACCCTGAGTTGCCCGACGTGTCAAGTTGCTTTTCGAACGCCGGCAGCCGCCGGCTACTTTGCATGGGGTTGTTTTCGATATTTTGGAGGCGCGCACCTGCAGCAGGGAGCACCTAAGCGGATCGCGCGCGACGGCTGTGCCGCCAGCGCCACAACAGCGCAATGAGGGCCACGAGCACGAGTCCGGCGGCCACAGCCTTGGCGGTGAACCGCCCGCCGGGCCAGTCGATCAAGCGAGTCCACAACGATGCCCCCTCGCCCTGACGCGGCAGTCGAAATGCCACCACGCTGTCGCCGATCGATGTGCCGGCCTCGGAATGGCCGCCGGCGCCGATCGCGACGTACTGCTCGCCCTTCCAGAGATAGGTCATCGGATTGGCGACGCCGGGCACCGGAAGCCGGCCGAGCCAAAGCTGTTTGCCCGACCTGGCATCGAACGCGCGCAGATAGGCATCCATCGCGCCGGTGAACACGAGGCCGCCCGCGGTGATCGCGACGCCATTGACCAGCGGCGTGCCGGTATTGAGCGCGATGCCGAGCGGCGCGAGATCCTCGCTGGTGCCGACCGACGCATGCCAGAGGATCTTGCCGGCCTTGAGATCGACCGCCACCGTCTCGCCCCATGGCGGCTTGTTGCAGGGCGACCCGACCGCCGACTTCGCCAGCGCCCGCGACATCGCGAACGGCGCCCCTTCCTGCTGGCCGAATTCGTGACCCGGCGGCGGATTGAAGCCCTTGGCTTGGTCGCGTGGAATCAGTGTGACGATGTGCGCCGCATGACTGACATTGGCGTAGAGGATCTGATTGACCGGATCGAACGCCGCGCCGCCCCAGTTCACACCGCCGCCGGTCATCGGATAGATCACAGTGCCTTGCGTCGACGGCGGCGTGTAAAGGCCCTCATTGCGGGATTGCGCGAGCAGCGTCTCGCAAGCCGAGCTCCCGGTGCCCGGCAGCAGGCCGGCGACATCGTCGGCCGTCATCCGCTGCGTCAGCAGCGGCGGCACATGGGTCGGGAACGGCTGCGTCGGCGACAGCCTCTCGCCCTCGGCGCCGTTCTGCGGCACCGCGCGCTCTTCCACCGGCCACACCGGCTTGCCGGTGTCGCGATCGAGCACGAACACAAAGCCCTGCTTGGTCGGCTGGATCACGACATCGCGCTGACCATCGCCGGTGTCGATCCGCGCCAGCGTCGGCTGCGCCGGCAGGTCGTAGTCCCAGACGTCGTGATGCACGGTCTGGAATGCCCATGCGAGCTCGCCGGTCTCGATCCTCAGCGCGACGACGGAATTGGCGTGCTCGTCATTGCCGGGGCGCTTGCCGCCCCAGAAGTCCGGACTGGGCGATGTCGTCGGCAGGAACACCAGGCCGCGCTCCTCGTCTACCGACATCGGCGCCCAGACATTGCTGTGGCCGGCCTCGACGCCATTGTGCACGAGCGGATCGAAGCTCCAGCGCGGCTGGCCGGTCCGCGCATCGAACGCGCGCACCGCGCCGAGCGGCGCGTCGACCCGCCGGTTGTCGCCGATCGCGGACCCGACCACGACCACGCCGCGTCCCGTCACCGGCGCCGACGTGATCTGAAACTCGCCCGGCCATTCCAGCTTCATCCCAACGTCGATCCTGATCTCGCCAGCGTTGCCGAAATCGGCGCAGGGCCTACCGGTCCTGGCATCGAGCGCGATCAGGCGCCGGTCGTTGGTGCCGGTGAAGATGCGTGACTTGCAGGCCGCGCCTTCCGCCGCACGTTCATCCGTCCAGTGCGCGACGCCGCGGCAGACAAAGCGATTGGCCGGTCGTTGCGCCATGCTGATCTTCGGATCGAAACGCCATTTCTGCACGCCGGTGCCGGGATCGAGCGCGATCACTTCGTTGAACGGCGTGCAGAGGATCAGGCTGTCCTCGACGAACAGCGGCGTCACCTCGAACTTGGTGCGCTTCATCACCTCGGGCGGGCGAGTATCGAGATCGCCGGTGCGGAATTCCCAGCCGCGCACCAGCGTGCCGACATTGTCTGATGTGATCTGCGTTAGCGGCGAGAAGCGCTGTCCGCCGCGGTCGCCGCCCCAATACTCCCAGGCGCGCGCCGGCTGAGCACACAGCAGCAGCGCGGCAAGCAGGCAAAACAGCGACCGCATCGCGTCCTCCCCCAGGATGCGATCATCAGGCGCCGCATCTCATGCGGAGAAAGCATTTACGCGATCGGCGCGTCAGTATCCACCCCTGTGATATCCGCCGCCATCGTTGCCGCGATAGCCACCGCGACCGCCACCGCCGATGCCAATTCCTATTCCAATTCCAACAGGCGGTCCTGCGGGTTCGTAGATCACGGCGGGAGGCGGATGGCGCACCACGACCACATCGTCCTCGACCACGACGCGCGGCGGACGCTTGCCCGCGCGCCGCGGCGGATCGGGATCGGCACGCTTTTTCACCGGCACGTTGGCCCTCTGCTGCAGCGGCTGTTGCGGCGGCGCGGCGTTGCAGGGACAGGTCGGCGCCGCCAGCGCGACGTTGGTCGCGGGCACACTGAGCGCGACGGAGGGCGCCGGATCGGGACGGTAGCGCAGCCGTTCGATCATCTTGCGCGCGGTCGCTGTCAGGTCGGTGTCAGGATATTGCGCGACGAAACCGCGATAGGCCGCCGCCGTGTTGGCGAGAACAGCGCTATTCCACGCCACCATGCGGCGATGCCGGTCGAGCCAGTCGCGTGCCTGCAGGCCGCGCGGCGTGCCGGCGAAGATCGCGGCGAAGGCTTCATAGGATTCGTCGGTGCCGTCGACCACCATCAGCTCGTTCGCGGCCTCGATCGACTTGCCCTGCAATTCGCGCTTCCATTCGTCGACGCTGCGTTTGGCTGCGGCCGGCGTCGGCGTGGCCGCCGGCGATGCCGCTGCCCCCGCCATGAAACGGAAGTCGTCGGTGAGCGATGAAGAGTCCCACGGCGTCTGGCGGCCGTCGGTTGCCTTGTTCACCGCGAGGCGAACGCGCTTGAAGGTGTCCTCGATCGGGATGCCCGGCTCCTTGGCCGAGGCCAGCAACGCGGTCGTGTAGGGGCTGTTGACGCCGCTGCCGTCTTCGGCTTCCGCGCCCGGCGAGGTCGAGAACGAGACAAACGTGCCGGGCGCGCCGACCTTGGCATCGACGATGGCGAGCCCATGCCCCGCGGTCTTGCTGAGCTCGGGGAAAGGATTGTTGCGGCACGCATCGAGCAGCACGATGCGCATCCGGCTCGGCACCGAGGTCAAGGTATTCAGGATGTCGTTGAGCCGAACCGCCTGGATCGGGATATCCGCCTCACGCTTCGGATCGACATCGACCGGCACCAGATAGTTCTCGCCGTCGATCTGCAGGCCATGCCCGGCATAGAACACCAGCGCCACGGTGTCGGCGCCCTTCGCCGCCACCTGGCTGGCGAAATCGCTGAGCCGTGCGCGTATCTCGTCCTGCGACAGGTCCGATGCGGCCGTGACTGCAAATCCGGCATCGGTCAGCATCTGCGAGACAGCCCTGGCGTCGTTGGCCGGATTCGGCAGCGCGGGCACCGACTTGTAGGCCGACTGCCCGATCACCAGCGCCAGCCGGTTTTCCGCCGACGCCGGCACGGCGCCGAGCAGGATCGCTGCCGGAACGATCAGGCTGAGGAGCGAACGGCGAAGCATGGCGGCCTCCGACAATGACATCGAAGATGGGTCGGATGCCGTCAGGCCAAGGTTCATGCCGTGCGGCAATGTGCTGTCGAGCGACGCCGCTTCGGATGTCGAATAGCCGCAGAGACCTCGCGAGCCCGGCTATTTCGGCTTCTTGGCCGGATCGGCTGCCGGCTTGGTGACGCCCCAGGGATCGTATTTCTCCTTGGGCTCCGGGATCCGATCGAGCGCAGCCTTGTAGGCCTTCTCGTCGACCTTGGGCTTCTGCTCCGTCTTCGTATCGCCCCCACCGCCCCCTCGCCGGCCCTGGGCCAGCGTGGGTGTCGCGAGCAGCGCCAGAACGACGGCAGCAACCGTGAAGCGTTTCATGTCAGTCTGTCTCCCCCGCCGCCGCAGCAACATCCGGTAATACCTCTACCCCAACGATAACTTGTCGCTCGACATTTGTTGATCGACAAAGCGCCGCGCGATGCGAATTCAGCGCCACCAGGGGGGCGCAATCTTGGCGGTGGCACATTAAATTCGCTCAATGGGACAGGGACAAGTACATCTGGCGGCGCTGCTGGCCGGCGCCGCCTTCATATTGAGTGGCTGCGGGCTGGCGGACAGCCACGCGGTGTGGCCGGAGGCCTTGAAGGTCAAGGCAACAGAGCCGGCCCCGCTCGAGACGCCCCCGGACGTCAAACGGCTGGTCGCGGGCAAGCTGGATTCGGTGTTCACGGCCGGTTCACAGCCGACCCATGTGCGGGTCTCCGCCCCGCTGCACGACCCGCGCGGCACCGGCTGGACCGCCTGCGTGCGCGCCGAGCTGACTTCGGTGATCGGCAAGCCGCTGGGGACGCAGACCTATCGCGTCTTCATCAACGACGGCGCGATCTTCGATCGCCGGCAGGTGGAGGCCGACGACAATTGCGTGACGCAGAATTACGAACCGGTCGAGAGCGCCGTTGCGGCGGAAGCGCAACGAAGCCCCAAACCTTGAAGCCCAGCCTTGGCGCTTGAGCCGGCGAGCCGGCCGGGCCGGCGCGCACCGGTATGCTGAACGGCCCGTTAACACGACCGCTCAAATTGCCTGATGGCCTCAACGGCATTTTCCATTTCTTTCCACTAGCGTTGCCCTGACGAACGCAAGGCCAATCGGCCTCGCGGACTGGGGAAACAGGGACGTGGCCGATATTGCTGACCAGGCAATGATCCACCGTGCATCGCGCAGGGATGCCACGGACGATCGCACGTTGCCGCCGCTGTCGGCCGCGCCGCTCAATGCATGGCGTGCGCTTGCCGCGCGCGCGATCGAGGCCAATGGCTACTATCAGCCCGACTGGGAGTTGGCGGTCGATGCCTCCGCGCGCGGCCGCACCGGCGCGGCGCTGCTCAGCGCCGCAGGCGATGCCGGGCAATTGATCGGGTTGTTGCCGGTCGTTCCGATGCGGCGGATCTACCGCATCCCCCTGCCCGCGCTGGTCGGCGCCGAACCCTATGGCACACTGTGCACGCCGCTGCTCGACCGCGACGCCGCCGAGGAAGCGGTGGGCAAGATGCTGCGGCAGGCGCGCAATGCGGGCGCGCATGCGCTGATCCTGCGCACCATATCGCTCGAGGGCCCGGCCATGGCGGCGATCCGCGCGGTGCTGGCGCGCGACGGGTTGCAGCCGCGCATACTGAGCGCCTACCAGCGCGCCCAGCTGGATGCGACACGCGATGCCGACGAATTGTTGCGCGACGCGCTCGGGCCTAAGAAGCTGAAGGAACTGCGCCGTCAGCACCATCGCCTGTCCGACCATGGCGCGGTGCGCTTCGATGTCGCCCGCACGCCGCACGAGGTTGCGACGGCGCTCGAGACTTTCCTTGTCCTCGAAGCCGGTGGCTGGAAGGGCCAGCGCGGCACGGCGCTCAGCCAGCATGCCGGCGATGCGGCCTTCATCCGCCGCGCGACGTCGACGATGGCCGAAGCCGGCCGCTGCGAGATCATCACGCTGCATGCGGGCGACACGCCGGTCGCGGGCGGCATCGTGGTGCGCCACCAGGACCGCGCCTTCTTCTTCAAGATCGGCGTCGACGAGCGTTTTGCGAAACATTCGCCCGGCACGCAGCTGACGCTGGAGCTGACGCGCCATCTCTGCGCCGATCCCGCGATCAATTCGGCCGATTCCACGGCGGCGCCCGGCCACCCCATGATCGACCCGATCTGGCGCGGCCGCTTCGCGATCGGCGACGTCTTGCTGCCGCTGCGGCGCCGCGATCCGCTGGTGCCGGCCATTCACGCCGCGCTGACCCTGAACAAATTCGCCTACGAAGGCGCGCGCGACGCCGTGCGCTTCATCCGTAGCCGGCGCGGCAAGCCCGGATAATGCGGTTTACCCTTTCGTAGGCATGCAGACACATCGGGAAACAAGTGGCTGCTGCCGTCAGGTTGGTGTCAGCTGGCCCGACTAGCGTTGCGGCGCGCTGGTTCTCAGACGGCGCGCGCCCTTGCTTCGAAAGCCTCATCTGATGGAAACATCGGATGGGGCTTTTTGCCCGCGCTCTCGACGTCCTGACGCCAAACGAAAAGGCCGCCTCAACCGGCGGCCTCTCTGTCTTGCGCTCGGCGCATCATTGGGAAACGCGGCGCGACCAGCGCCTGCCTTACTGCAACGGCGAGTGCGGTGCCGGCAGCATGATGGTCGAGTGCATCTCCTCGAGCACCTGCGTGCCCTTGCTCAAAAATTCCAGCCAGGCCGGATCCTTCATCGCGTTGCCGCGTGCGGCGGCGCGGGCGTTGAGATCGGGATAGGCCCAGATGTGGCAGACCTCGTTGGGCTGCCCGGCTTCGGTGGTCCAGAGACCGACGATCTTGGAGTATTTCTCGCGCTCCGGCATCACGCCGGTGATCAGATCGAGCCATTGCTTGGCGCCGCCGACCGGCTTGGCGCGATAGTTGCGAAATTCGTAGATGTTGCCTGATGTCGCCGGCGCCACCGGCGGGATGACAGCATTGAGCAGCCGCACCTCCTGCCGCACCAGCAGCGGACGGATCACCGGAATATACTCGCCGGTCCAGCGCGGGTTCTTGGCGAGCTCGGCGCGCAGCCGGGTCCGTTCGTTGAGATCGGCGTAGCTCCACATATGCATGACCTGATTGAGCGGACCGATCTCGGTGATCCAGTAGCCCTCGAGCTTGCCGAAATTGTCGGCGCGGATATCGCGCGAGATCGTGCTCGCCGCCTTCACCATCTCGCCGACGGCGCCTGGACGTACCGTGTAGGTGCGCAGCTCATAGATCATGATGGTCTCCCTGATTGTTTCCGATGGATGATGTGGGCAAACGAAAAAGCCCGGCATGAGCCGGGCTTTCGATCTGGATTGCGGACTACTGCGCCGCCTGCGCGTTGATCTCGGCCGAGACCTGGCGGATGGCGCGGGCGAGCTGCTCGGCCGGCTGGGCACCGGACACCGCGTATTTCTGCGCAAACACGAAGGTCGGCACGCCCGAAATCCCCTTCTCGGCGGCTTCCTGGGCCTGCGCCGAGACCAGGGCGACATCTTCATCGGTAGCAAGGCGCTTGCGCACGTCGTCGGCATCGAGCCCGACATCGCTTGCCGCCTGCACCAGCACGTTGCTGTCGGTGAGATCGCCGCCGTCGCGGAAATACAGCTCCATCAGCCGCTGCTTCATCTCGGCCGCCTTGCCCCTGGCCTCGGCCCAGTGGATCAGGCGATGGCAGTCGATCGTGTTGGGCTGCCGCTTGACGAGCTCGGGATGGTAGGTGAGCCCCTCCTCATTGGCGGCGGCGACCACGCGACCGGCAATGCCCTTGTAGGCATCGACCGAACCGAACTTGGCAGTGAGATATTCCTCGCGGCTGATGCCCTCGCGCGGCACCCAGTTGTTGAGGAAGAACGGCCGCCAATGCACCTCGACCGGCACATCGGGCACCAGCTTGAGCGCATCCTCGATGCGATGCTTGCCGATATAGCACCAGGGGCAAACGACGTCGGAGACGATGTCGAGGCGAAGCGGCTTCAGATCGCTCATGGCAGGGTTCCCGGCGGAAATGGAACCCCAAAGGTAGGCCGAAAGCGCTCCGAGACAAGCCGCTATTTCATACTGGCTGCCATCTGCCGCATCCGCTCGGCGGTCAGCTCATCGGCCGGGAAGAAGGTCTCCAGCGCCAGTTCCTGCAGCGTGATGTCGACCGGCGTGCCGAACACCATGGTGGTCGAGATGAAGCTCAGGATCTCGCCATTGAGGCGGAGCTTGAAGGGAAGCGCGACGTTGTTGTCGGTGGTGATCGGGGCCGACCGCGCCGGGATCGGATAGGACTTCAGGTCCTGATAGAGCTTGAGCAGTTCCGGATCGGCCGTTGCCTCGCATTGCCGATGCAGCCGCTCCAGTAGATGCGCCGCCCATTCCGCGAGGTTGACGGTGCGCGGCGCGAGGCCCTCGGGGTGGAAGGCAAGCCGCAGGATGTTGAAGGGCTGGCCGAGCAGCCGCTGCGGCACGCCCTCGAGCAGCGGCGCCACCATGCGGTTGGCGGAGACCAGATTCCAGTGCCGGTCATAGGCCAGCGCCGGGTTGGGCTCGTGCGCCTTCAGCACCAGGTTGATGGCCTCGCGCGCCGATTTCAGCGCCGGATCATCCAGCGAGCGTTGCGGGAATGCGGGCGCGAAACCCGCGGCGACCAGCAGCACGTTGCGTTCGCGTAAGGGCACGTCAAGGCGCTCCGCCAGTTTGAGGACCATGTCGCGCGACGGCGCCGAGCGGCCGGTCTCGACGAAGCTCAAATGCCGCGCCGAGATCTCGGCATCGACGGCAAGGTCGAGCTGGCTGAGATGACGGCGCTGCCGCCACTCGCGCAGGTGCTCGCCGATCGGGACGGGTTTTGCGGGCTCGGCCCGCGCCATGGATGCATGTGCGTTCATGGTGCAAAACCTACCATGCGGCATTCGCCCGTTCCATTACGCCTGAGGTAATCGAATTGGCGCGCCGGCCGGCTCATCTTCCACGGCACAGGAGATGACCATGCTGATGCTGTCCCTTGTCCGCGCCTTCGCCGTCCTGCTCCCGTGGCTGATCCATCTGGCCACCTGGCTCGTCGCGCGCTCGCTCAACATGCCCCAGCCGCTCGTGCACGCGACCGGCGTGTTCGTGTTCGCGCAGGTCTATGCGGTCGAGATGAGGGTCGGCAAGGCGCTGTGTCCGCTCCGGCTGTGGCGTCAGCTGCAGTCGCTGTTCCGCTGACCACCCCCATCCCAACCCGAGGAGACACTGCCATGATCCATTCGTCCCAGCTGCTGCGCCGCGCTTTGCTTGCCGATGCCGTGTTCAGCGGCGTATCCGCCATAGCGATGGTGCTCGACGCCGGCGCGCTGGCATCGCTGCTCGGCCTGCCGGAAGCGCTGCTGCGCGAGACCGGGCTGTTCCTGATCGCCTATACTGCGCTGGTCGGCTGGCTCGGCACGTGCATGTCAGTGCCGAAGCCGCTGGTGATGCTGGTGGTTGTCGGCAACGCGGCCTGGACGCTCGCCAGCATCGCGCTGCTGCTGTCGGGCGCGGTGTCGCCGAACCTCTTCGGGACCATCGTGATCCTCGCCCAGGCAATCGCCACCGGCGTGTTCGCCGAGCTGCAATATGTCGGGCTGCGCCGCAGCGGTGAAGCGGTCGCGGCGTAAACCGAATGCCAGACGTGACGAGCGGCCGTCGCGGCAAACGCGGCGGCTGTTTCTGTCAGCTCAGCACCACCGCGACGATCATGCCGGCAAAGGTCAGCGCCATGCCGATGATCAGCATCGGCACCAGGCTGCTGCCGGAAAACGGATCGGCCTGATCCTGACGAAACCATGCGCCGTCGATGGCGCGCGCAATCGCCTTCGCCCTGTTCCTCATTGCACTGCTCCTGCTTCGCTTCGCCTGTAACGCTCGCCGACCGCCAGCATCACGCCCTGCCCGCTGGCAACGCCCATCTCGAGGCTCGATGCGATGCGCCGCGCGCGATCGATGAAATGCGCCGCCGCCGCCGGCGGGCACAGCTCGGCTGCGGTCGCCTCGAACAGTTCGAGCCAGCGGTCGAAATGCGCGGCGTCGATCGGCAGCGGCATATGCTTGACCATCGGCGTGCCATGATAGCGCCCGGTCATCAGCGCGACCGAGGACCAGAACGCGCACATCTGAGCCAGATGCGGCGCCCAATTGCTGATCCTGCTCTCGAACACCGGCCCGATCATCGGGTCCTTGCGGACCTCGGCGTAGAAGGCGTGCACCAGCTGCTCGATCATGGCCTCGGTGATCCCGGTCCGCGCGACAATCCCTGCGGTGATCTGCTCGCGGCGCTCTGCTCCTGTCATGGCTCATCCTAAATATGCATTTCAAATACCTATTTAGCCTGCTATAGCTGATCCGCCAAGTGCTGATTTCGAAGGGCTTCCATGCGCCTGACATCGTTCACGGATTTTGCGCTCCGCGCCCTGATGCGGCTGGCCGGCGAGCCGGACCGGTCCTTCGCCACCAGCGAGATCGCGGCCGAGTTCGACATTTCCCGCAACCACCTCGCCAAGGTGGTGCGCGATCTTGCCGAGGCCGGCTTCATTGCCACCCAGCGAGGCGCCGGCGGCGGCTTTTCGCTGGCGCGGCCGGCGGAGACCATCACCCTCGGCGAGGTGGTGCGCGCGCTGGAAGGCGGCAGCGCGCTGGTCGAATGTTTCAGGGATGATGGCGGAGACTGCCTGCTGCTGCCGCGCTGCCGGCTAAAGGCGAAGCTTGCCGCGGCGCGCGAGGCCTTCATGCGCGAGCTCGACGGAACGACGCTCGCCGAATGCGCCTACCTGCCGCGTCCCGTCCGCCATCCCGCGAGGGCATCATGACGACGATCACATTCGCGGACGGCGCGTTCGAGATCGACGCCAATATCGTCGCCGAAGGCCTCGGCATCGCGGTTCCGCTGCTGCAGGCCGGGATGCGCTCGGGCGCAATCACGACGCGTTCGGAGCGCGGGCTCGACGCCGATCAGGGGCGCCATCGCCTCACATTCTTCTCGGGGAGCAAGCGTTTCCGTCTCGTCATCGACGAGCACGGCACGATCATCCAGCGCTCGACGCTGGATTTCGGCAATTCCCCGTTACCACGCGCGGCGCACCGGCCGAGCGGCTAGAGCGTTTTCGGGCGACGTGGGTATCAGGCGTTCAGCGCCCGAGCGGTGCCGCGCTTCGACGAGGCAGCCTTCTTGCCCGCCGTGTTGATCAGGCTGTGGCCATTGAGGTGCTTGCCGTTCAGCGCCGTGCCGTTGGCGAGCTTGCCGTTTGCCTTGGCAGCCTTCTTCGCCTTCCGCTGCCTGACCCGCTCCTCGGCGAGCTTCTCGGCCTTGCGCTGTGCCTTCCGCTCGGCCCTTTCCTTCAGCCGCACCCGCTCCGCCCTCGCCTCCGCGCGCTTCTTCTTGCGCTTCTTCTCGCAGGCATCGCACTTGCAGCCGATCGGCTTCAGATAGGCTTTGAAATAGTCGGTTCCGTAGTCGTAATTGATTTCGTCGCCCGGCTCGATGTCCTTGATGGCGCGGATGAACACCTTGCGCTTGCGTGGGCGAACGTCGGATTCCGCGTTCGGTCTGCAGGCGTGGTTGATGTAGCGCGCGACGTTCTCGCGGATCGAGCCGTCGATGGTCCAGCGGTTGGTGAGCTCGAACAGATATTTGTTCTCGATCGCGTCCTCATCCTTCTTCTTCGAGTCGAGCAATGGCCCGAAATAACGGATGATCTTGGTGCCTTTCCTGATCGGCTTGGTGGCGAAAAGGCCAAGACCGGTACGGGAACGGCCGACGCGATAGGGCTTGTTGGATGATATCGTGGACATGACGATCAAGGTTACGGCACGCAAGTGCACGCGACAGAAGTTGCGAAGCCGCCCTTCTAGGACGATTCCGCGCGCCTGTCAGGTGTTTCCCGCGTGTCTATTGAACCTTCCCCAGATTGCATATGTCAGACACAAAGTAACGTCCGGATCCCAGGTTTCCCCCGATGAAATACCTTGCTTTTGCAACAGTCGTTATGGCGCTTGCCGGTGCAAATCCTGGTCAGGCCGGCGCTGAGACGATCAGCAGCAGCTACACATCGACCGCGCCGAAGGCCTGCCGCATGATCGGCAGGCCCAGCGAGGAGGATGGCAGTATCACGAGGGTCTGTCCGGGAAAATCCGGGCTCGTGGTGCTGATCAACGAGGGCGACCTGCGCGAAGTGGTCTCGGTCGGCCGAAACCGCGAGGCGGCAGCCAGGGAACCGGCGGCGCAGGCCTGGTTCGGCCCGTTCAGCTCGACCGGCGATACGGTCGAATGGCGAGCAGCCGGCGGCAAGCCGTTTGCGATCATCCAGCGCTGGCAGATCGCCGACAACAGCGAGCAGGACAAGCGCGGCGGCCCGGTCTCGCGGGCGATGCTCGCCGTGACCCGGCTGCCGCCGGGCGATGTCTGTCATGTCGCCTATGTCGACGTCGCGGCCAATCCCAATGCCAACGCGCTGGCGCGGCAGGCCGCCGACGATTTCGCCCGCGATTTCAAATGCGGCACGGATACGGTGAAGACGGTCGGACAGAGCGGCCGGACCACGTCGCTTGTGAGGCGCTAGCCCACGGGCAGCACTGGTTATTGCCGCGCCGAGCGGCCCGCGGACAATCGCAGCATCGCGGTCAACAACATTTCCGCGGATGTGCCCTCGGGCGCCCGATCCAGAATCGTCTTGAGGCGTCCGTCGAGCAGCAGCATGGTGAAACCATGCACGAGCGACCAGGCGGACGCGATCGCAGCTGCCTGATCCAGCGTAAGCTGCTCCTTGGAAATCTGCTCATGCCGGCTGGCGCCGACGCCGCGGGTCAACCCTGCAAACGACGCCTCGGACGCCTCGTGCAGCGACGGCCGCGAATGATCGAGCCGCTCACTGCGGAACATCAGTCCGTACATGCCGGGATGTGCCTGCGCATAGGCAACATAAGCCTTGGCGCTCGCCACGCCCTTCTCGGGCGTCGTGGCCGCCGAAGCGTCCGCAGCCGCCATCGCGAGGCCAAATTGCCGGAAACCGATCGCCGCAAGTTCGCTGAGCAAACCGGTGAGATCGCCGAAATGATGCGTCGGGGCGGCGTGCGACACGCCGGCCTCGCGCGCCACCGCACGCAATGTCAGTCCCGCCAATCCATCACGCTCGAGCACGCGCTCGGCGGCCTTCAACAGTGCCTCATGCAGATCGCCGTGATGATACGGCGTGTCGTTGGCGCGGCGCCGTGGGGCCGGACGAGCCGCCGCGGTCCGTGCAACCCGGCGGGTCGGAGCCCGTGCCGGGCGAGTCGCCTTGTTTTCTTTGGAGATTCTTGCCATCGGGCCCTTATATGTCGCAATTTTTACACTGTAAAGATTTTGCTTGACGATCGGCGGCGTCGTCCCTACTGATATCTTTACGATGTAAAGATCATAATGCAGGGAGATGCGGAATGCTCGACCAGGTCACATCCAATGCGGCGCGCACCAATCTGGCGCCGATCCCATTCGAAGCCGACGCGCCATTCCTGAAGATCTCGGGCGAATTGCCGCGCGAGCTGAACGGCACGCTCTATCGCAACGGCCCCAATCCGCAATTCGAGGCGCCCGGCGCGCACTGGTTCGTCGGCGACGGCATGCTGCACGCCTTCCATCTCGAGAACGGCCGCGCCAGCTACCGCAACCGCTGGGTCCGCACGCCGAAATGGCAGGCCGAGCACGATGCCGGCCGCGCGCTGTTCGGCGGCTTCGGGCGCAAGATGCCGGATACGCCGGCCACCACGACGACCGACGGCGGCGTCGCCAACACCAACATCATCTTCCATGGCGGCCGGCTGCTCGCACTGGAGGAAGGCCATCTGCCGACCGAAATCGAGCCCGGCACGCTCAATCGCCTCGGCTATTGCGACTACAAGGGCGCAATCACGGGCCCCTTCACCGCGCATCCCAAGATCGATCCGGTCACCGGCGAGATGGTGTTCTTCGGCTACAACGCCGCAGGCCCGCTGACGCCGGCGCTGTCGTTCGGCGCGGTGAGCTCGTCCGGCGTGGTGACGCGGTTCGAACGCTTCGAGGCGCCCTATGCCAGCATGGTGCACGACTTCATCGTCACCGAGAACCATGTGCTGTTTCCGATCCTGCCGATCACCGGCAGCATGCAGCGCGCGATGCGCGGACAGGCGCCCTATGCCTGGGAGCCGGAGAAAGGCGCCTATGTCGGCGTCATGAAGCGCAGCGGCGCGTCAAAGGACATCGTCTGGTTCCGCGCCGAGACCTGCTACGTTTTCCACGTGATGAACGCGTGGGAGGACGGCAACCGCATCATCGCCGACGTGATGCAGTTCGAGGAAGCGCCGCTGTTCAACCATCCCGACGGCTCGCCGACCGACCCGCGGAAGAACCGCGCACGCTATTGCCGCTGGACCTTCGACCTCTCCGGCAACACCGACCGCTTCACGCAGACCTATCTCGACGACCTCACCGGCGAATTTCCCCGCGTCGACGATCGCCGCGCCGGATTTGCCAGCAATCACGGCTGGTATGCCTGCGCCAACCCCGATCTGCCGATGTTCGGTGCGCTGTCGGGCATCGTGCATGTCGACGGCCGTGGCAAGCGGCTCGGCCACTATCTGCTGCCCGCCGGCGATACGATCTCCGAGCCTGTCTTCGTCGAGCGCGGCGCTGACGCCGCGGAAGGCGACGGCTGGCTGCTCGCGGTGGTCTGGCGCGCCCGCGAAAACCGCAGCGACCTCGCCGTGTTCAACGCGCAAGATGTCGAAGCGGGCCCGACCGCGCTGGTCCATCTCGGCCACCGCGTGCCGGATGGATTCCACGGCAATTGGGTGGGCGCGGAGTAGCGAACGATCGCTCCGCATCAGAGCGCCAATCGTCATGCCCGGGCTTTGTCCCGGGCATCCACGTCTTTGTTCACCGGAAAGACTGTCATGGCCGGGACGAGCCCGGCGGTGACGATGCGGGACGGCGAGCGCCAAGTGCGAGAGCCACCTTTATGTTCTTGCCAAACCTTGATTTTTCCCAATCACCTCACGATTTTGACACTGTAAAGATTTCGCTTGACGCTTCCATTGCTCGCCCCTAGGATATCTTTACAATGTAAAGATCAGCCGATGAGGCTCACCATGACGATCTTCCTGATCCTCGCTCCCTACGGCGCCTTCGCCATGCTGATGCTGGTGACCTCGGCCACGGTGAGCCTGCTCAGTGCCGCCCTGATCTGTCTTGCCGTGATCGCATTCGACATCGCGCGCGGCCGCAGCATCAAGATCCTCGGGGTCGGTTCAGTCGTCGTGTTCGCCGCGACCGGCTTCTACCTCATCTTCGTCGACGCGACGTCGAGCAGCATCGCGGTGAAGATCGCGGTCGATGCCGGCATGCTGCTGGTGTCGCTCGGCTCGATCATGATCGGCCATCCCTTCACGCGGCAATATGCGCTGGAGCAGGTCGATGCCGAGACCGCGAAGCTGCCCGGCTTCCTCCGTGCCAACTACCTGATCACCGGTGCCTGGACCGTCGCGATGCTGCTCATGCTGATCGGCAACATTGCGGTGCTTTACGTGCCGGCGCTGCCGCTGTGGACGGGCCTCTTGATCGCCTTCGCCGCACGTAACGCGGCGGTGTACTTCACCCACTGGTATCCGCACCATCGCGCGGCCAAGGACGCGGCGCCGCCGGCCGGCGCGCTGCCGTCCCGCTAAACGCTGCCATAACAACATCACCACGATCATCCCGAGGAAACGGAAACCACGACGATGAAGAGCGTATTTGCCAGGCTTGCGAGCGACTTCCTCTCCACCATCGTCTTCCTCGTGGTCTATTTCGCCACCGACAATGTCCTGATCGCCACGGGCGTTGCGATCGCGGGCGCGATCGCACAAGTGGTCTATGCGCGCGTCAAGGGACAGGCGCTCGGCTACATGACCTGGGCGAGCCTTGGGCTGGTGATCGTGCTCGGCGGTGCGACGCTTTTCACCAACGATCCGCGCTTCGTACTGGCGAAACCCGCGATCGGCCACATCGCGATCGGCGCGATCATGCTCAAGCGCGGCTGGATGCTGCGCTATTTGCCGCCGATCGTGACCGAGACGATTCCGGAATACGCCACCCTCGCCGGCTACGCCTGGGCCGGGCTGATGTTCATGCTCGCCGCCGGCACCATTGCGATCGCGGCGACCGGCGACATGAAGCTGTGGGCATTCTACGTGTCGGTGGTGCTGGTCGGCGCCAAGATCGCCGCCTTCGCGATCCAGTATGTCGCCTTCCGCTTCCTGGTCGGAAGCCGGCTGCGCGCCGCCGCCCGCGCCTGATCGCCGCAGCCGCGAACTAGGCGCGCGCGGCAAGATGGGCTATACCCGCGCACGCGTTTTCTTCACGCGAACCGGTAGCCATTTCGCTTGAAAGCGCTTTACCTGGAGGGGAGACATCAATGGCGGTGGACGGAAACTGGAATCTCACGATGACGACCCCGATGGGCGAGCGCAAGGCGACGCTGTCGCTGGCAAGCTCCGGCGGCACGCTCACCGGCACGCAGGGCGCCGAGGGCAATTCCACCGAAATCTTCGACGGCACCGTGAATGGCGACGACGTCGCCTGGAAGGTTTCCATCACCAATCCGATGCCTCTGACGCTCGAATTCACCGGCAAGGTCTCCGGCGACGGCATCTCCGGCGAGATGGGCATCGGCCCGATGGGCAGCTTCCCCTTCACCGGCACGCGAGCGTAACCGCAGCACGCGCACACGCATGCGCATCCTGACATCCGTTGCCGTCATGGCGTTATCAGCCGCGACGGCTTCCGCGCAACAAGCAAGCGAAGCCGAACCGGCGTGGCGCGCGAGCGCGGTCGCGCTGGTGCCGGCCGGATATGTTGCGGGCACCTCTTCCAGCACGGATGCCGCCGGTACCACCGGCTACCTCGCGGTCTATGCCGCGAACGCAGACGACCCGAAGACGCCAGCAAGCGTCTTCGCGCCGCGTCAGATGATGGTCGTGACGCTAAGCAAGGATGGTACGCGCGCCCTGTCGGCCGAACTGAAGCCGCGCGGTCCCAGCGATATCGCGACCAAAAATGCCGACGGCGCGGACAATGATTTTGCCGCGCGCCAGACCGAACTTGACGCGAAGCGAAACACACTGCCCGGTGGCACCGAACCATGCGACCTCGGCGCCTGGTCGGAGGACAAGGACCTCGCAGGCCTCAACGTGCGCGCGGAGCCGTCGGCGAAGGCACGCGTGCTCGGCAAGCTACCGCCGCCCTACCATCTCAAGATGGGCGGGACCGAGAACACGCCGGAGGGCGGTTGGCTCACCGAGTTTCGTATCATCGGCTTCAAGGACGGCTGGTTTCTGATCGAGGGCGCGATGCCGCCGGGCAAGGCCTACGAGGACGACAAGCGCTATCCGCGCAACGCGCCAAAGCCTTATGCCGGGCGCGGATGGGTTGCCGCCAACAAGGTCGGCGCGAGCTACGCCAACGGCTACACCCGCATGGGCGGGCTGTTCCAGGCACCCTTCGTCGATGCCAAGTGGACGCCGGCGCTGCGCAAGCTCGGCGGTGAGTTCGATACCGACGACGGTCCGAAACGCATCCTCGCCTGCAGCGGGCACTGGGCACTGGTGGAGAGCCATGACGGCGTGCGCGGCTGGTGGCGCAGCCTGTGCTCCAACCAGGTGACCAACTGCAGTTAGAACCAGATCTGCATCGGCAGACCGTACACGTCTCGCGGCGGCGCTTCGGGAACGCAGCCGCATGGTTCGCGCGCAGCCAGCGCCACTGCACACGCATCCAGCACATCGTCGCGCTTCGCACCGGTGCCGATCCGCATCTGGGTGAGCCAGCGATCGATCTCGCGGAAGCCTGATCGCCTCAACAGCCTGCAGCGGAGCGCATCGCCCTCCTCCGACTTCTTGCGCGGCAAGGGCGTGCCGCGGTTCAGCCGCAGGAACACCAGTTCGGGATGTACCTCGCGGATATCGCGCGTGGCGTTCGCGCGCACGAACGCGTCGACCTCCATGATCTTGTTGCCGAGATGCCAGAGCTGGCGCGACACGCGGGTCTGGCTGCGGCGCACCGCTTCCGCATTCGCGAGATCGGGATCGTCAAACTGCTGCCACAGCCAGCGCCGCGCGCCGGTGAAGACGCGCGAGGTGTGCGGCCGCAATCTCACGCGCGCAAGAAAGTCGCAATCGCGCTCGCCGTCATCGGTCAGACCGATCGGGATATCGATCCCGGCGCGATCGAACGGACGCGCCAGCGCGTCCGCAATGTCACTGTGAAAGGAAATCGTGCGCCGGTCGCCGTCGATGGTGACGGCGACCCAGCCCTTGGAAAAACCGTCGAGGCCGACCGCAATCAACCCGGATTCTCAACCGAGATTCAATTCCTTGAAGAAGTCGTTGCCCTTGTCGTCGATGATGATGAAGGCCGGGAAGTCGACCACCTCGATGCGCCAGATCGCTTCCATGCCGAGCTCGGGATACTCGACCACCTCGACCTTCTTGATGCAGTGCTCGGCGAGGTTCGCCGCGGCGCCGCCGATCGAGCCGAGGTAGAAGCCGCCGTGCTTCTTGCAGGCCTCGCGCACCGCGACCGCGCGGTTGCCCTTGGCGACCATCACCATCGATCCGCCGGCCGCCTGGAACTGGTCGACGAAGGAATCCATGCGCCCCGCCGTGGTCGGGCCGAATGCGCCCGAGGCATAGCCATCGGGCGTCTTGGCGGGCCCCGCGTAGTAGACCGGATGGTTCTTGAAGTAATCCGGCAGCGGCTCACCCTTCTCCAGCCGCTCACGCAGCTTGGCGTGCGCGGAGTCGCGCGCGACGATCATGGTGCCGGTCATCGAGACGCGGGTCTTGATCGGATATTGCGACAGCGTCGCGAGGATCTCCTTCATCGGCTTGTTGAGGTCGATCTTGACGACCTCGCCGCCGAGCGACTGCTCGACCGCGGGCAGATACTGCGCCGGGTTGTGCTCGAGCTCCTCGAGATAGACGCCGTCCCTGGTGATCTTGCCGAGCACCTGGCGGTCCGCCGAACAGGAGACGCCGAGCCCGATCGGCAGCGAGGCGCCGTGGCGCGGCATGCGGATCACGCGCACGTCGTGGCAGAAATATTTGCCGCCGAACTGCGCGCCGACGCCGAGCGACTGCGTCATCTTGAGGATTTCCTGTTCCATCTCGAGATCGCGGAACGCGTTGCCGTCGGCCGAGCCCTGGGTCGGCAGCGCGTCGAGATAGCGCGCGGAGGCAAGCTTCACGGTCTTCATGCAGAGCTCGGCCGAGGTGCCGCCGATCACGATCGCAAGGTGATAAGGGGGACACGCCGCGGTGCCGAGCGTCAGCACCTTCTCCTTCAGGAAGGCGAGCAGCCGGTCCTTGGTCAACACCGACGGCGTCGCCTGGAACAGGAAACTCTTGTTGGCCGAGCCGCCGCCCTTGGCCATGAACATGAACTTGTAGGCGTCATCGCCCTCGGCGTAGATCTCGCACTGCGCCGGCATGTTGTTGGCGGTGTTCTTCTCCTCATACATCGACAAGGGAGCTACCTGCGAGTAGCGCAGATTGCGGCGCAGATAGGCATCGCGCGCTCCTTCGGACAGCGCGGCCTCGTCGTCACCGTCGGTGATGACGTTGCATCCCTTCTTGCCCATGATGATCGCGGTGCCGGTGTCCTGGCACATCGGCAGCACGCCGCCGGCCGCGATGTTGGCGTTCTTCAGGAAGTCGAAGGCGACGAACTTGTCGTTGTCGCTGGCTTCCTTGTCCTCGAGGATCGAGCGTAGCTGCTTCAGGTGGCCCGGTCGCAGATAGTGATTGATGTCGCCGAAGGCGGCCTCGGAGAGCGCGCGCAGCGCTTCCCGCGACACCACGAGCATGTCCTTGCCCAACACCTTCTCGACCCGGACGCCCTCGCTCGTCACCTTCTTGTAGGGCGTGGTGTCGGCACCAAGCGGGAACAGAGGCGTGTGCTTGTAGGGCGGAACGGGCTTCTGCTGGTCGGGGAAGGCTGAGGGGGCGTTCATGAGCTGCTCGTCGGTTTCGAAAGGCCGATGCCGGCCGCGGGGCCGCCGGCAATGTAGAGCCGTTCTAAGCCTTTTTCCGACAAAGGAAAGGGAAGCCGGCCGCCTTCCAGCCATGCGCGGGACCGGCAATCCACGTGCTATGTTTCATGCCATCGTAATCCCAGGTTGCCACAACGCCGGCAAGCCGCGAAACGGCCAAGGAAACCATCAGGAGACCTTCATGAAGACAGCGCTCTTCATCTGGTTCGCGGCGCTGGCCTTGCTGATCGCGGTCCCGACCGCCGCCGATGCCGCCCGCCTCGGCAAGCCGTGCGGCGGCCTTGCCGGCCTGCAATGCAGCAGTCGCGGCCAGTTCTGCCAGTTCAAGCCCGGGACCTGCGGCCGCTTCGACCAGACCGGCACCTGCGCGTTCCGCCCGACGATCTGCAACAAGATCTTCAAGCCCGTATGCGGCTGCGACGGCAAGACCTACGGCAATGATTGCGAGCGCCGGGCCGCCGGAGTTTCCAAGGCGCAGGACGGCAAGTGCTCGTCCTGACGCGGCCATATTGACGGGCTCCGCGGGAGCCTGCATGTAGCTTTGCGTATTTTCATACCGCGGGGGTATTTCGTGACAGCATCGTTGCGCCGACGCTTGCCTTTGAGCATCCGCTCCACTCTGCCGGCCGCGCTGATCGCGCTGGCGACGGTTTTCGTCGCAGCGCCTGCGCATGCCGATCCCTGCGTGGACATCGCCAAGCAGCTCGCCGGCCAGATCGACGGGCTGAAGGTCAATTTCAGCGCCGCCAACATCACCTACCTCACGCATCCGGCGGCAAAGGAATTGTCGCTCGGCTGCCGCGGCAAGGATTATTCGATCGAGCTCTACGCCAAGACCGATCGCAAGATGAAGCCGGAGTTCTTCAACCTGGTCGGCTCCGCCACGGCGCTGATCTTCACTGTGCCGAAGGACGACGCCGTCACCGGCACCTCGCGCTGCCTGAAGCGCATGGGCATCTTGCGCGGCAACACCATCACAATGCGCTATCGCCGCCTCAACCTCGAATGCACCCGCAACAAGACCGACGCCTCGATCACGGTTCGTCGCGGCAACAACGAGTGATCAGCCCTCGCCGGTGATGCGCGCGATGGCGTCGAGCACCCGGCCCCATCCCGGGCTCATCATGTCGAAGGCGAAGCGGTTGCCCGGCAGCACGAAGCCGTCATGCACCATCCGCAGATGGGTGCCGCCTTCGACCGGCGTCAGCGTCCAGGTGACGATCGTATCGAGCTTCGAGCCGTATTCCGGATTGGTATCAGCGCCGCCCTTCCAGGAGTAGCGCAACAGACGCGGCGGATCGCAATCCAGCACCTCGCAATGCACGACACCGTCCCAGTCGCCCATCGGCTTGGTGTGGAAATTGAAGCGATGGCCGACGGCCGGCGCGAAATCGTTCGGCATCAGCCATTTCGCGATCCGATCGCTCGTCGTCAGCGTCCGCCAGATCTTCTCGGCCGCGTAGGGCAGCACCTTCTCGACCGTGATCGCGTGCGTCTCACCCATCACTCACTCTCCTTCAGCAGCCGTTCCAGGTTTGCGAAGCGCTCGGCCCAGAACGTCTCGTAGTGGCCGAGCCAGTCGATCAGCGGGCCGAGCCCCTTCGGCGCGACGCGATAATGGATATGCCGGCCCTCGCGCCGCTCGGCGACCAGCCCGGCATCGCGCAGCGCGCGCAGATGCTGCGACACCGCCGGCTGCGACACCTTTGAACCCTGCACCAGTTCGGTCGCGGCGATCTCGCCTTCCCGCGCGATCCGCTCAAACACCGCCCGCCGCGTCGGGTCCGCGAGGGTCTTCAACACATCGGTCAACTGCGTGGCGACGGGCATGAAAATATATAAGCAATTGCTTATATGATTGTCAATACAGTCGTGACGCAGGAACGTCCCGCCTGCTCCGAAAGTTGATCGCTGCGGTCGCATGTTTGCCGGGAAAAGGGTGCGATAATATCGACTGGAATCGCGCGGAGCCGCTCATGATCGCAAAGCTCCTTCTGCAGAATACCTTCTTCGTCATCGCCATGGCCGTGCTGCTGTTTGCCTTCGCAGGTACGCTGCAGTGGCCCGGCGCATGGGCCTATCTGATCGCCTCGGCCGTGATCGGCCCGGCCTGCGGGCTGTGGCTTGCCAAGGTCGATCCCGGGCTGCTGGCCGAGCGCATGCGCCTCACCGCGCGTGAAGGCCAGCCCACCGAGGACAAGCGGTTCATGCTGGTGTTCCTGGTCGTTGCGGTGCTGTGGTTCGTCGCGATGGGGCTCGACCGGCGCTTTGACGGCGTCAATGACGGCGTGCCGCTGATCGTGCTCGGCCTTGCGCTGTACCTGTTGTCGACCGTGCTGATCCTCTGGGTGTTCCGCACCAACTCGTTCGCCGCGCCGGTCGTGAAGGTGCAGACCGAGCGCGACCATCACGTCATCTCGACCGGTCCCTACGCGCTGGTCCGCCATCCGATGTATACGAGCGTGATGCTGTTCTTCATCGGCGTGCCGCTGACGCTCGGCTCCTGGTGGGGCCTCGCCTTCGTGCCGGTGTTCTTCGTGATGTTTGCGATCCGCACCCGGATTGAGGAGCGCACGCTGGTGACGGGATTGTCAGGCTACGCCGATTATGCGGCACGGGTGCGCTACCGCCTCGTGCCCGGGCTGTGGTGAGGAATCATCATGGCGGAGAGCAAGACCTACACCGGCGGTTGTCATTGCGGACAGGTCCGCTTCGAATGCACCACCGATATGGCCATGGTGACGGCCTGCAACTGCTCGATCTGCACCAAGAAGGGCCTGCACTTCGTGTTCATGCCGCCGTCGAGCTTCCAGCTTCGCGCCGGCGCCGAGAACCTCAAGGAATATCTCTTCAACCGCCATGCGATCCGCCATCAGCTTTGCGTCGATTGCGGCGTCGACGTGTTCGCGCGCGGCAAGAAGCCTGATGGCACCGACATCGTGGCGCTGAATGTCAGCTGCATCGATGGCATCGATCTGTCGAAGATCGCGATGACGCCGGTGGATGGAAGGAACCGGTAGCCTTCCACGCCGTCATTCCGGGGCACGCGGAGCGTGAACCCGGAATCCAGAGATTGTGGCGCGAGATTCCGGGTTCGCTTCGCGCCCCGGAATGACGGTGCCTACAAATCCAGCACCTTGTAGCGCCGGAAAATCCCCTCTTCGTTGAACGGAATCCGCCGCTCGCTGGCCAGATACGCCTTGATGTTCGGCCGCTCGGCGACGCGATCGCGCAGCGCGATCAGGCGCGGGATCTTCTTCTCGAACGCCGCCATCCGCTTCGGAAACGCATAGCGCAGGCCTTCCACGATCTGGAACAGCGACAGATCCGCGTAGGTCAGCCGGCGGCCGGTGAGGAACGCACCGCGGTTGGCCTGCACAAGGTCCTCGAAATAGCCGAGATATTTCGGCACCCGCGAATCCCAGAACTCCTCGGTGCGCTTCTTCGCCGGCGCCTTCTGGTCCTCGTAATACAGCGACGGCCCGAGCGGATGATGGGTATCGTGGATCTCCAGCACGAAGTCCGCGATCGTGAGCTGCAGCTGGTGCACCCAGAGCTTTCCGCCCTCCGCCTTCGGCGCCAGGCCGTGGCGCGCGCCGAGATAGAGCAGGATGTTGGCGGTCTGCCCGATCACGAGACTGCCGGCCTTGAGGAACGGCGGCGCGAAGGGCGGCGTGCCCTTGTGTGCCTCCATCATCTTCATCATGGCGCCCGTGCCGCCCTTGGCCCGCGCGACATCGGTGTAGCCAGCGCCCGCATCCTCGAGCGCGAGGCGGACATATTCGCCGCGGCCCTGGATCATCGGCCAGTAGTAAAGCTGATAGTGCATGCACTTACCTCCGAAAACTTCGCCGCATCGGTTCGCTTCAGCTCGATCGTAGCCGCGCCGCGGTCAGATCGTCCACCGCGCGCGGCCGCCTGTGCGAACCGCGCGGAGGCTGCTAGGGTTCCAACGTCGAATCTTCGATGAGGGATCATCTTATGGCGGATAGCAAGAAGAAGCGGGGCGCGGCAGATCGCGCTCTGATCGCGTTGAGCGAGTCCTACGAAGTTGCGTACTGGTCCAAGAAGTTCAAGGTCACGCCGGCGAAGCTGAAAGCCGCCGTCAAGAAGGTCGGACATTCCGCCAAGAAGGTGGAGGCCCATTTCAAGGAGCAGCGCCACAAGGCCGCCGACCGCGCGCGGATCGCAATCAGCGAGCCCTACGAGGTCCGCTACTGGTCGAAGAAGTTCAAGGTGACCCCTGCCCGGCTCAAGACCGCGGTCGCAGCCGTCGGGCATTCCTCGAAGAAGGTCGAAGCCTACTTCGCGGCCAAGAAGAAAACCGCGAAGAAAAAGAAGACTGCGAAGAAGGCCGTCAAGCGCAAGAAGAGCTGACTGCTCTTAATGCTCGCATTTGGAGCTCGAGGTGATCGGCACTTCCACAAATTCGTCATGCCCGGGCTTGTCCCGGGCATCCACGTCTTCATCTCCACGCCAAGAAAGACAAGGATGGCCGGGACAAGCCCGGCCATGACGGTGCGGAAAACGCAGCCCATTCCAAATGCGATCGCCCTGTAACGAGCGGCGACGCTTGGCGACTGCTGGCTGCTCGTCGACCCTCAATTCGCCGCGAAGCAGTACAGCAGGCCGTCGCCGCCGGTGCTCTTCAGGTCGGCCTGCGAGCAGCCGCCATCGGGACCGCGCGAAGGATGCGACGTGTTCCAGGATTTGGACGGCTCGTCGTCGCGCAGGCCCTTGCGGTCGAAATGCCCGAGCATGGCGGCGCCTTGCGTGCTGCTTGTCCAGTTCTTGCAGGTGCGGTCCTCGCCGGCCGCAAATGCCGTACCGTCTGCCTGCGATCCCGTCAGCACGTCGTGGCGGTTCGGCGTGTCGCCGGCACCGTTGACGACCTCGCCCTTCTCGGACAGGGCGGTCTGCTTGGTGAGATTGTTGCCGGCGCTGTGCAGGTCGGCGACGTCCTTGGCGACCACGACGCCCTTTACATTCTTCCAAGGTCCCTTGCCGATGCGATCGCGCGCATTCTCCGCGGCCTTGCCGTCGGCCGCCTGGGTCGAGAGATAGGCGCGCCAGGTCTTCGGCGCACCGAAGCCGGCGGCCTGCGCCAGCGTCTGGCAATGATTGTCGGCGCCGGCGAGCCCGCCGAGATTGCCGCCGTTGCCGATGCCGTTGCTGGTCAGGAAGAAGCTGGTGTCGGCGGTCTGCGCCGCCGCCGGCGGCGCCGCCACGACGACGAACGCAAGACAGGCCGGAACCGCGATCTGCGCAACGATCTTCATCTCAATCCTCCCGATGGTTGTTATGGTCCGCTGAGATCAACCCGCAGGCCCTCCGGATATTCCGGCGCCGCGACATGTGAATGAAGGCACAAAACAAAGGCGCCGCGGACCAGGCCGCGGCGCCTTGTATTCTGTCATCTCCGGCAACCGATCAGTTGGTCTGCTGGATCGCCGAAAGTTCCCAATTGCCGCCACGCTGGCGCACGAAGGTCCAGACCTCAGTGACCTCCTCCGGCTGCGTGCTGCCGCCGACCTGACGGCCGGTGCCGCGCTCGAGCACGGTGTCGACCAGCGAGTAGCGCATCGCGACCGTCGCATACTCGCTGTCGCCTTCGCGCCAGGCTTCCGCCAGATCGCCCTGCAGCAGCTTCACATTGGTCACCTTGTTGATGACGTTGCGCGCCTTGTTCTCCTCGAGATCCTTCGAGAAGTACGACACCATCTCCGGCGTCGCGAGCGTGTGCAGCTTCGCGATGTCCTCGTTCGACCACGCGGTCTGGATGTCGCCGAGCAGCCGTTCGAACGTCTCGTAGTCGCCAGGCGCGATCTCGACCGGCGCATTCGATCCGCCGCCGAGGCCGAAGCCGAAGCCCGAGCGGGCGTTCGCCTGCGGACCGGGGCCGACGTCGGGGCCACCGGCATAGGCGGCCGCCGGCGCGTTGCGGCGCTGCCACCACGACATCGCAAGGCGAACCACGAGCACGATCAGGCCGATCTGCAGCAAGAGGCCGAGCATCGACGACAGGCCGCCGAGACCCGAGAACAGCCCGCCGCCGAACAGCATGCCGAACAGGCCGGCGCCAAGGAAGCCCGCGGCCAGGCCGCCGAGCAGGCCGCGGCCCATTCCGCCGCGACCGAACAGGCCGCCGGAATTCGCCGCCGCCGGCGCGCCCATGTTCGGGCTACCAGGCTGGCTGAAGGTGCGGTTCATCGGCGCAACCGAGCCCGGCGCCGTGGTGGTCGAGGGCGGCGCGGAGAATGTCCGCGAGCCGCGCGAGCCGCCGCCGCCAACGCGGGCGTCGGCCGCCGAAACGGTCATCATCACGGGCAGCGCCAGCGCCATCGCGACGGCGATCGCCCGAACAATTCCACGCGTGCGTTGCGAGAAATTCATGTTGGTTTCCTCAAAGGATTCCCCGGCATGGGGAAACGCCCCTAAGATGGGCAGGGCCGGTTAAAAGTGAAGCGGGAAACCGGAACCGCGGCTGCGGCCCTCGGTCGCGGAGATGTGACACTATGGTCCTTGTGGATGCGACGGCGCGTCCTACCCCGAGATGCGGCCGAGGTTCAACCGGAACAGCACCCGCCCGCCACCTCCCAGGAACAGGTGAATCGGTAGCGCGCACCGCCGCGCGGCTAGTTCGCCGTCATGGTTTCCTTCACCGCGGCGACCAGCTGCGTCAACGTGAAGGGCTTCGGCAGGAACGCGAACTGCTGGTTCTCCGGCAGGCTCTTCTCGAACGCGTCCTCGGCATAGCCTGAGACGAAGATGATCTTCAGCTCCGCGTTGCGGCTGCGCATTTCCTTCAGCAGCGTCGGGCCGTCCATCTCCGGCATCACGACGTCGGAGACGACGAGATCGACGGCGCCGTTCTTCTCCTCGAACGCCTCCAGCGCCTCGACGCCGTTCGCCGCCTCGATCACGCTGTAGCCGCGCGAACGCAGGCCGCGCGCATTGAGCGAGCGCAGGCCGTCCTCGTCCTCCACCAGCAGGATGGTGCCCTGCCCGGTGAGATCGGGCTTCGGCTTGGCGGCTTCCACGGCGGTTTCCTTGGCCGCGCCGTTGCCGACCTGGGCCTCCGGTGCGACCTCCTGCTCCTGGCGATGCCGTGGCAGATAGATCCGGAACGTGGTGCCGCCGCCCGGCACGGAATCGACATAGACGAAGCCGCCGGTCTGCTTGACGATGCCGTAGACGGTGGACAGGCCGAGACCGGTCCCCTTGCCGACTTCCTTGGTCGAGAAGAATGGCTCGAAGATCTTGTCGATGATCTCGGCCGGAATGCCGGTGCCGGTGTCGGCGATCTCGATCTTCACATAGTCCGCCGCCGGCATGCCCTTGTTGGCGAGCTGGGCGGCTTCCTCGGTCGGCACATTGGCGGTGCGGATGATCAGCTTGCCGCCGTCGGACATCGCATCGCGCGCGTTGACCGCGAGATTGACCACCACCTGCTCGAACTGCGAGACGTCGACCTTCACCGGCCACAGGTCGCGGCCATGCACGAGGTCGAGCTTGACCTTCTCGCCGATCAGCCGGCGCAGCAGCATGGTGAGGTCGCTCAAAGCATCACCGAGATCGAGCACCTGCGGCCGCAGCGTCTGGCGGCGCGAGAATGCAAGCAGCTGCCGCACCAGTGTCGCGGCGCGGGTGGCGTTCTGCTTGATCTGCATGATGTCCTGGAACGACGGGTCGGTCGGCTTGTGCGCGTTCAGCAGGAAGTCGTTGGCCATCATGATGGCCGACAGCACGTTGTTGAAGTCGTGCGCGATGCCGCCGGCGAGCTGGCCGACCATCTCCATCTTCTGCGACTGGTTGATCTGGTTTTCCAGCGCGCGCCGCTCGGTGGTCTCGAGCATGTAGACGATCGCGGTCTCGGCGTCGCGCTCGTCTTTCTCGACGGTGGTGACGAAGAACTGGGCAAAGCGCTCCTTGGGCCCGTCGAGCATCACCTCGACCGGCGCGATGTCGCCCTGGCCCTCGGCCGCCTGGTTGATCGCGGCGATCAGGAGGCCGCGGTCGCGCGGATTGACGGCGCGGAAGATCGACTTGGCGGCGCCGCCGTCGCCATTCAGGCCCTGCGCCAGCTTGGCATAGCGCGCATTGGCGCCGACCACATTGCCGCCGCGATCGACGGTCGCGATCGCCATCGGCGTATGGTCGAAGAAGCGCATGAAGCGCACCTCGGCGGCGCGCTCCGGATCGGAATGCTCGTCGCGGGCGCGGCTGATCACCAGCGTGCGCGAGGCGCCCGCCGCGCCGTCGGCGCCGAAGGCGAGCTTGTGATAGAGCCGCACCGGCACGGTCTTGCCGCCGCGCATCCGCAGGTCGATGTCGAACACCTCGGTCTTGACTTCGCCCGGCACCGCCGCAATCGAGGTCAACAGCGCCGCGCCGTCGCCCGAGACGATGTCGGTCAGTTTCAGGCCGCCCGAGCCGATCTCGGCCAGATCGTAGTCCAGCCAGTTGGCCAGCGTGGCGTTGACATAGGCGATCTCGCCGGCCGGATTGACCGAGAAGAAGCCGCATGGCGCGTGATCGAGATATTCGATCGCGTGCCGCAGCTCCTGGAACACGTCTTCCTGGCGCTCGCGGTCGCGGGTGACGTCGGCGATCGACCAAACCGCATATTTCGCATCGCGCTTGCCCTCGCCGAGCGGGCGTACCCGCAGGCGCAGCCAGCGGCCCTGGCCGGCCTCCTGGCCGGCGACGCGGACCTCCTCCTGCTGCCGCTTGCCCTCGCGGGCAGCCTTCAAAAGGCGGAACACCGCCTCGGAGACGTCGGGGTTGCCGATGAAGACGCGCTCGACCGGACGGACGTCCTGCGGCCCGGCCGCGCCGGTCAGCGTGAGATAGGCGGCGTTGGAATAGACCACGTGGCCGCGGGAGTCGGTGACGACGAGCCCTTCCTGGGCCTGGTCGGCGATCCGCACCATCACCGGATCATCGGTGGCGCGGTCGGAGAAGCGGATGATGCCGGCGGCAAGGGCGAACAGGTTGAACAGCCCGACGGTAGCGAGCAGCGCCAGCACGCCCAGGATATAGGGCTGCGCCTCGGTGCGGCCGATGGTCATCAGCCAGACCGCCACCGCGACGATGCCGGCCGCGATCAGGACCACCAGCAGGATGCTGCCGTTCCGCCGCGCTGGTCCATGGGCCACGAACGGCTCGGTCACGGAAGGATCGTTGCTATCGGCGGTCATCTGGAGAGACATGGCTCGTCTGCATCACGAAGGCGACCGGTCGGCCACCTCGCCCCTGAGTGCCTGAATCGGACCCGAAAACGCAAGTCCATCAGGCGGCAATTTCGCAAGTTACGCGCATTTCAAGCGGGTTTTCCGCCCCTTACTGACGCAGGCCGGACAGGCCGCGCCTCAGCCGCATCACGTAGCCGATGATTTCGGCAACCGCGTGATAGTGCTCGACCGGGATCTCCCGGTCGATCTCGACCGTCGCATAAAGCGCCCGGGCCAGCGGCACGTTCTCCACGATCGGAATGTCGTGCTCCTTGGCGATCTCCCGGATCTTGAACGCAAGATTGTCGACGCCCTTGGCGACGCAGATCGGCGCCGACATGCTGCGGTCGTAGGCCAGCGCCACCGAATAGTGGGTCGGGTTGGTGATGATCACCGAGGCCTTCGGAACCTGGGCCATCATCCGCTTCTTGGCGCGCTGGACCCGCAATTGCTTGATCCTGCCCTTGACGTGCGGGTCGCCTTCCGACTGCTTGAACTCCTCCTTCATCTCCTGCAGCGACATCTTGTGACGCTCGTACCAGGTCCGGTACTGGAAGAAGTAGTCGGCGATCGCGACCGCAGCGAGGATGGCCACCACCGCCGCCAACAGGTGCACCGTCATGCCGGTGATGGCGGGCAGCAGCTCGGCCGGATCGACCCGCAGGAAGGATTCCATCCGCATCCGGTCGGGCCACAGCACCGCGACCATCACGGCGCCGAGAGCAATCAGCTTGAACAGGCCCTTCAGGAAATTCGCCACCGCCTGCTTGCCGAACAGCCGCTTGAAGCCGGCAGCCGGCGAGATCTTGGAGAATTTCGGCTTCAGCTGCTCGCCCGACCACACCAGCTGATGCTGCACCATGTTGCCCGCGATCGCGGCCAGCGCCAGCAACAGGAACGGCACGCCGATCGCGGCGACCACCGCGTAGCCGAGCGACTGTGTCAGCGCCAGCAGGCCGGCGCCGTCGGTGCGGATCATCCATGAATTGGCGATCAGGTTGCGCAGCGGCATCAAGATGCCGCTGCCGATCGAGCCCGAGAAGGTCGACAGCACCAAGGTGCCGCCGGCGATCACGAACCAGGTGTTGACCTCCTGGCTCTTGACGACGTCACCTTTTTCGAGCGCTTCATCGAGACGTTTTTGCGTAGGGTCTTCTGTTTTGTCTTCGGTATCGTCCGCCACTTCTTCTCCCCCTAATTCATCGGAGCGAGCTGGCGCATGACGCCGAGGAAATAGTCGAGATAGGTGTTCATCATCGCCGCGAGCACGACGCCGAAGATCAGGAACCCGACCATGATCGAGAGCGGCACGCCGACGAAATAGACCTGCATCTGCGGCATCAGCCGCGCCAGCACGCCAAGCCCGATGTTGAAGACCAGGCCGAACACCAGGAACGGCGCGGACAGCTGCAGGCCGATCTTGAAGGCGGCGGAGAAAGCCGAGGTCGCAAGCGCGGCGACATCGCCGGTCGGCATGATCTCGCCCGGCGAGAAGATGCGGTAGCTCTCGCTCAGCGCCGCAATGACGAGATAGTGGCTATCGGTCGCAAACAGCAGCGTGAGGCCGAGGATCGTGAGGAAGTTGCCGATGATCTGGCCCTGCTGCCCCTGGGTCGGATCGACAGCGGTGACGAAGCCGAGGCCGAGCTGCTGCGCGATCACGGAGCCCGCGACGTTGAGCGCTGACAGCGTCACCCGCGCGGTCGCGCCGAGCACAATGCCGATGATGAGCTCATGCACCATCAGGACCCCGAGCGAGGAGATCGACGTCAGGTCGACATGATAGGCGTTGCGATGCAGGGGAAGGATGATCAGGGTCAGCAACAGCGCGATCGACAGCTTGACCCGCGCCGGGATGTTGCTCTCGCCGAAACCGGGCAGCAGCATCACCATCGCGCCCACGCGCGCGAAGACCAGCACGAAGATCGCGGCCAGCGCCGGCAGCAGGGAGACATCGATGCGCATGACCGCGGCATTAGTGCATCAACCGCCGATGATTCGCGATGAAATCCGCATCATGTGGCTGGAGAGCGAGTCCGCCATGAACGGCAGCGCCAGCAGCAATGTGACGAAGATCGCGAGGATCTTCGGCACGAAAATCAGGGTCTGTTCCTGGATCTGCGTCAGCGCCTGGAACAGCGACACCACGACGCCGACCACGAGGCCGACCACCATCAGGGGCGACGACACCACCACGATGGTCCAGATCGCATCGCGCGCCACGTCGAGGGTTTCGGGGCCGGTCATTGTTGGGTTCTCGCTTCGGTTGTTTTGGTCATTCCGGGGCGCGTAGCGAACCCGGAATCTCGAGATCTTTGATGTGCTATTGCACATCTGAAGTTCGCTTCGCGCCCCGGGATGACGTCCCGACGGACGTCAGATCGGCATCTTCATGATGTCTTCATAGGCCTGGATCACGCGGTCGCGCACCGAAACCAGCGTCGACACCGCAACGTCGGTGTCGGCGACCGCCGTTACCACGTCCATCACGTTCGCCTTGCCCGAGGCCATCGCCATGGTCTGCGCGTCGGACTTCTTGCCCGCCTCCAGCACGCTGCCGACGGAGTCCTTCAGCAGCGCGCTGAAGGATGGGCCGGCGACGGCCTGCCCGGCCTTCTCGGCGCCGCCGCGCTCCATCATCTTGGCGAGGTTGGCGTAGGCGTTGGCGGCGACTGTCGGTGAAGCCATAATTTATGTTCCCTGTTCTTGTTGCGTCAGGACTTGAGGATGTCGAGCGTGCGCTGGATCATCCGCCGCGTCGCGCTGATGATGTTGAGGTTGGCCTCGTAGGAGCGCTGGGCGTCGCGCATGTCGGTCATTTCGACCATCGCATTGACGTTCGGATATTTGACGTTGCCGGAGGCGTCCGCCGCCGGGTTGCCCGGCTCGTGCTTGACACGGAACGAAGACTGGTCGGGGCGGATCCGGCCCAGCGCCACGACCTGGGCGTCGAGCGTACGATCGAGCGTGGAGGAGAAGGTCGGCACCTTGCGGCGGTAGGGGTCGCCGCCCGCGGTCTGCGCCGTCGAATCGGCATTGGCGATATTTTCCGAGATCACCCGCATGCGCCCCGCCTGCGCCCGCAGGCCTGAGGTCGCGATGCTCATCGAGCGGGTGAAATCGCTTGTTCCATCTGCCATGGGATCCTCCTGCCGCCGTCAGGCCTTTGCTGGTTGGGGCACGATCTCCGCGCAAACGCATTCCGCGTTTGTCGCGACGGAAAACCGCTTCACACTTTTCCGGGTCATGCTCTAGCCCTTGCCGATCGCGGTTTTCAGGAGATGCAGGCTGCGGCTGTAGAGCGAGGTGACGGCCGCATAGTCCATCTGGTTGGCCGACACTTTCAGCATCTGCTCCTCGAGATTGACCGCGTTGCCGGCCGGACGGGTCTGGAACCCGCTCTTGCCGCGATCGTTGTCGAAGCTGTCGGGCGCCCCGGACGCCGCCATGTGGGTAGCGCTGGTCTGCATCATCGGCAGCGTCCCCACGCCGCCGCCGACCGTGGCGCCGGCCCGGTCGAACTTCGGCTCGACCAGGTCGCGCGGCCGGAAGCTCGGCGTGTCGGAATTGGAAATGTTCTCGGCGAGCACCCGCTGGCGCTCCTGGTGCCACTGCATCTTGGTGCGCAACGCCGACAGGATCGGGAGATCGTTCATGGCCATCGCCGGCTCCGTTAACCTCTGGGCTCTTCCGAGGTAGGCAGAATTTGCCCGGTGTATGGTTAACAGGTGGTTAAAATGCCGGACGGATCCGTGGAGAACGCCGCAACTGCAGCCTGCGAGCGCATTTTCGCCACGAATGCTGCGTTAACCAGCACAAACCAAGACAGTGTGGGGCACTGAGAAGTCGTTTTGGGACAAGCGATTCTTGGTTTATTAATAGAACAGTGGGCTGCAAGCCGCTGGGAATTAAGAAATAAGGCGAATCTCGGGCGCGATTCGCTGCGCAAACCGCACCTATCAATCCGCGCCCGTTGATGGCGAAAGCTGAGGAAGGCCAAGATGGCCGGGGACTCCAATATGCAGGTCATTACATTCGTCTTGGCATTCGTTGTCGTGCTGGCGCTGATCGGCGTGACCGCATGGCTCGTCCGCCGCTTCGCCGGAAACCGCCTCGGGGCCAACGCCAACCGAGGACGCATGCCGCGCCTGGCGGTGATCGACGCTGCCGCCGTCGACGGGCGGCGCCGCCTGGTGCTGGTCCGCCGCGACAACATCGAGCATCTCCTGATGATCGGCGGCCCCACCGATATCGTCGTCGAGCCAAATATCGTCCGCGCGATGCCCGCGCGCGATCAAATGTCGACCCGCCCCGCGGTCGCAGCCGATGCCGCGCCGCCGCGCGTGGCGCCGCTTCCGGATGCGGCCTGGAACGAGAGCGAAGCCGCCCGCTCCGACAATTTCGAACTTCCCGAGCCGGAGCTGCCGCCGCGTCAGGCGCGGCCCTCCTTCGCCGACGAACTGCGCCGGCCCCCGCCGCCGCTCGCCGAGCGTCGCAGCGATCCGCTCGCGGGCTTTACGCCCGAACGCGGCGAGCCGAGGCCCGATCCGATGCCGCCGCGCCTGCCGCCGCGCTCCGAGCCGGTGGTCCCGCGTCCGCCGCGCGCCGCCGAGCCGCCGAAGGCGCCGCCACCGCTGCGCACAGCCGAGCGCGCCGTGACGCCGCCGCCACCGCCTCCCCAGGCACCGCCGCCGACTGCGACGCAGGCGCCTTCGGCTGCGCCGCCTCCATCGAACGCCGACGCCAATCTCGCCGAGATGGCGCAACGGCTCGAAGCGGCGCTGCGCCGCCCGACCGGCGCCGGCGAGACCGTCGCTCCGCCGGTTGCGCCCGAGGCGCCGCCGGCGCGCCCGCAGCGCAGCGAGCCGCCCGCCCCGCCCGCCGGCGGACAGAAGAGCGGGTTCGAAAATCTCGAGGACGAGATGGCCTCGCTGCTCGGCCGACCGAAGAATCCTTCGTGAGACCAGGGGCAGTCCCGCGTAGAGTTTTTTTCATCGCTGTCCTGATCGCCGCCGGATCCCTCGCTGATCCGGCGATGGCGCAGGATATCAGCATCAATCTCGGCGGCGGCAATGGCGGCGTGACCGAGCGCGCGATCCAGCTGATCGCGCTGCTCACGGTGCTGTCGATCGCGCCGTCGATCCTGATCATGATGACGTCGTTCACGCGCATCGTGGTCGTGCTGTCGCTGCTGCGCACCGCGCTCGGCACCGCCACCGCACCGCCGAACTCGGTGATGATCGCGCTTGCGATGTTCCTCACCGCCTTCGTGATGGGCCCGGTGCTGCAGAAATCCTATGACGACGGCATCAAGCCGCTGGTCGCCAACCAGATCGGCGTTGAGGACGCGTTGCAGCGCGCCTCGGTCCCCTTGCGCGGCTTCATGCAAAAGAACGTCCGCGAGAAGGATTTGAAGCTGTTCATGGACCTCTCCGGCGAGCCGCCGCCGGCAACGCCGGAGGCGATGTCGCTGCGCATCCTGGTGCCGGCCTTCATGATCTCCGAGCTGAAACGCGCCTTCGAGATCGGCTTCCTGCTGTTCCTGCCGTTTTTGATCATCGACCTCGTGGTCGCCTCGGTCCTGATGTCGATGGGCATGATGATGCTGCCGCCGGTGGTGGTCTCGCTGCCGTTCAAGTTGATCTTCTTCGTGCTGGTCGACGGCTGGGCCCTGGTCGCCGGCAGCCTGGTGCAGAGTTACGGGGGGTAGCGCCCTGCGAAACATTCATGGCCGGTCAGCTGGATCGGCCGTGCCATTGCACTATCATGCGCGGCACCGCATCCAGGGAGCCGCGCCGTGCAGCAACCATTCGACCGCGCCGCAGAAGACCTCGGCAACGCCATCCATCTCGAACATGTCAACGTGCAGGTGCCCGACCAGCGCCTCGCCACGCTGTTCTACGTCGCCGGCATCGGGCTGACCCGCGATCCCTATCTGATGGTCTCCGACAGCAACATGTGGGTGAATGCCGGCCGCAGCCAGTTTCACCTGCCGAGCGGCCGGCCGCAGGTGCTGCGCGGCCATAGCGGCATCGTGATCGCCGGGCGGCAGGCCCTGCTGCAACGGCTCGCCGCGGTCGCACCCAAGCTCGAGGGCACCGCGTTCAGTTATCGCGAGCGCAACGATCACGTCGAGGCCACCTGCCCCTGGGGCAACCGGCTACGTTGCTTTGAACCGGACGCCGAACGGTTCGGGCGCATCGCGCTCGGCATGCCCTATGTCGAGTTCGAGGTGCCGCGCGGCACGGCTGAGGCGATCAGCCGGTTCTATCCTGAGATCATGGGCATCCCCGCCAGCGTCGTGAACGGCGACGGCACGGTCGCACGCGCAAAAGTCGGCAAGGATCAGTATCTGCAATTCCGCGAGAGCGACGCGGCGCAGGGTGAATTCGACGGCCATCACATCCAGATCTACATCACGGACTTCTCGGGCCCCTACCGGCGGCTGCGCGAGCGCAATCTGGTCTCGCGCGAGGACAATCAGTACCAGTACCGCTTCTGCGACCTCGTCGATCCCGCTAACGGCCGGCATCTGTTCACCGTCGAGCACGAGGTGCGCAGCGCCACCCATCCGATGTATCTGCGGCCGCTGGTCAACCGCAATCCGGCGCAGACCAACCGCACCTTCGCCAACGGCTACGACCAGGCGCCATGGGCGATGGGGCCGGACCAGTATGACAGCTGAGCGCGCGCTCTTCCACGTCACGCCATCATCCGCAAATTCCAGCAACGAGACGACATGCTTCCCTCCCAGCGCCACCTGTTCGAGATTCCACGCGAGGTCTGCTACCTGAACTCGGCGTCCTACAGCCCGCTGCCGCTGAAGACGCTCGACGCCGGCCGCGCGGCGGTGGGACGCAAGGGCCAGCCCTGGACGATCGATCCCGGCTTCGCTAGCCGCCAGCATGAGCGCGCCCGTAGCGCGGCCGCCCGCCTGATCAATGCCGCACCTGACGATGTCGCGCTGATCCCCGCGATCAGTTACGGCGTCGCCACGGTGGCGAAGGCGCTGAGCATTCCGCGCGGCACGCGCGTCATCGTGCTGGAGAACGATCATTCCTCGCCGGTGCTGGAATGGCACGCCCGTGCCGAGGCGCAGGGCTTCGTCGTCGACACCGTGCGCCAGCCCGCCGACGGCGACTGGACATCGGCCGTGCTCGGGGCGATCGAGCGGCCAGGCGCGCCGCCGGCGGGGCTCGCCTCGATCTCGTCGGTGCACTGGTCGGACGGCGGCATGATCGACGTCGACAAGGTGCAGGCCGCGCTGCGGCAGCATGGCGCGATGTTCGTGATCGACGCGACGCAGAGCGCGGGTGTCGTGGCGATGGACGTGACACGACTCGATCCCGACGCCGTGATGTTTCCGACCTACAAATGGCTGATCGGCCCCTACGGCCGCGCCTTCCTCTACATTGCAAAACGCCACCAGAACGGCGTGCCGCTTGAGCAGACCTCCAGCGGCCGCCGCAACGTGAATTCCGAGAACCCGGTCTATTTCGGCGATCTCGCCTATGTCGACAACGCCACGCGTTACGACATGGGCGAGCGCGATCATTTCATCACGCTGGAGATGGCCTCGATCGGCATGGAGATGATGGCGGAATGGGGCGCCGCTGCCGTCAGCGCACGGCTCGCGATGCTCAACGAGCGGATTGCCGACGGCGTGCGTGACCTCGGACTCGACGTGCCGGCGCGCAGCATGCGCGCGCCGCACATCCTGAGCCTCGGCATGCCAGGCGGCATCTCGAAGGAGTTGATCGCGCGGCTCGCCGCCGAGAACATCCATGTCGCGCTGCGGCTTGGCCGGATGCGGATCTCGCCGCACGTTTTCAACGACGAGGCCGATGTCGATCGCCTCGTCGCGGTGCTCACGAAAGCGCTGCGCGGCTAGGTAGACTTGTGCCGCAGTCCGACAACGCTGAATAATTCAATCGCCAGTGCGACGGCCACTCCGGCCGCGCCGATCAGGAACAGCAGCGCATAGTCGCCGCCGCTGTGCGCGAACAGATACGACAGGCCGTAGGCGCCCGCCGCCTGGAACAGCGCGAAGGACGTGGTGGCCTGCGCCCAGGCTGAACGCTGGCTCGCCGCCGAATGCGGGATCAGCTCGTGGATGCGGCCGATCACCAGCGGCACGATGCCGGGCGTGAAGCCGCCGACGATCAGGCTCGACACGATCAGCGCGGCGGGCGAATTCGTCACGGCGGGCAGTGCGACCGCAACGGCCTCGATCAGGAACGCCGCGCGCAGCGCCGCGGCGAAGCCGGCGCGATCGGCGAGATGTCCCGTGAGCAACGGGCCGACCACGGCGCCGATGCCGTACAGCACCCAGTAATGCGATCCCGCCGCGATCCCCTGCCCGAGCCCGCGCGCGACGAAATCGACCAGGAACACCATGTGCGGCACCAGCGCCAGCGCATTGAGGCCGTATTCCAGGCACAGCGCAATCACCAGCGGCGAGCGCACACCGTGCGACGCAACGGGCTGCTCCGCCACGTTACGCGCGGCAGGAGTTTCTGCGGGCCACGCCTTCCAGCTGATCAGTGTCAGCACCGCCGACAACACGCCAAGGCCGTACCAGGCCTGCTTGACGCCCTGCTGCAGCAACAGCGGCACCAGCGTGCCGGACGCAGCAACGCCGAGGCCAACGCCGGCGAAGATCACGCCGCCGATCAAGCCGCGCTTGCTGGGTGCGGTATGCGGCAGGATCGCCGTCGCCGCCAGCACCATGATCACGCCGCCGCTGACGCCGGCGAGAAAGCGGAAGCCGAAGAACCAGATGAAGGAGATCGGCACCGCGCAGGCAAAGCAGGTGATGGCGGCCAGCACCATCATGCCGCGCAGCGCCCACACCGAGCCGATGCGCGCGCCGAGATCGCGGGCGATCAACGCACCGGCGAGATAGCCGGCAAGGTTGGCGGCACCGAGATAGACCGCCTCCGCCGGCGTGAACCACTTTGCGGCGATCAAAGCCGGGATCAGCGGTGTATACGCGAAGCGCGCCAGTCCGAGCCCGACCAGCGAGGCGCAGAGCCCCGCGGCCGCGGACAGCCACAGCGGCCCGCCTGCATCGCGATGCGGCTCGGCGTGATGGCGTCTGTCATGATCGACATTGGCTGACATGGATATCGCGGTAGGCGCTCCGGCCGTTCGTGAAAAATGATTAGTTGCGATCGCAGCAATCGCTTGCAGCGATCACGGCTCACCTCTCCCGATCGGGAGAGGTGCACATTCGGTTTGGGGAAAGCCTTCAGCGGGAAGATTTGGACGCCGCAGCTGCAGCGAGCTTCTTGCGATAGTCGAGCGCGGGCAGCCCGCCCCAGCCCCAATTGTCGGTGTCGACTTCCTCAATGATGACGAAGGTCGACTCCATGGGCTTGCCGAGCACGTCGCGCAGCAGCTCACTGGCGCCCTTGATCAGTGCGGCTTTCTGCTCCGGCGTGGTGGACGACGCACCCGGCGCCGTCCCCTCCCGCGTGAGCTGCATGGTGACGATGGGCATGGCACTCCTCCGGATCACACTCGTCAGTGGCCCGCGCTCTGGCCGCCGTCGACATGCAGGATCTCGCCGGTGACGAACCCCGCGCCTTCCAGGAACAGCACGGCGTCGACGATGTCCTTGGCTTCACCCATGCGTCCGACCGGATGCTGCTTGGCGAGGAAGTCGTGCGTCGCGGGTGCGTGCATCGGTGTCTTGATCACACCGGGCGAGACCGCGTTCACGCGGATGCCCTTGGCGGCATATTCGATCGCGAGCGACTTGGTGGCGGCGTTCAGGCCGCCCTTGGTCAGCGAGGCCAGCACCGAGGGAACGTTGCTGTTGGCGTGATCGACGAGGCTGGTCGTGATCTGCACGATGTGCCCGGATCCCTGCTTCTCCATCTCCCTGGCGGCGCGGCGGGTGATGTAGAAGAAGCCGTTGAGATTGGTCGCCAGCACCTGCGCGTAGTCCTGGTCGGTGTAGTCGGTGAACGGTTTGGCCAGGAAGATGCCGGCATTGTTGACCAGCGTGTCGACGCGGCCGAAGCGCCCGAGCGCCTGCTTGACGATGCGGTCGGCAACTTCGGGATCGCCGATGTCGCCTGCGATGGTCAGAACGTCGCTGTCGGTCGACGGCTTGATGCTGCGGGAATTGGCGACGACGCGCCAGTTGCGGTCGCGATAGCCCTTGACGATGGCCTCGCCGAGGCCCTGCGACGCACCGGTGATGATGGCAACCTTCTGCTCTGCACCCATGATCTTTCTCCATCTGTTGCTGAAGCGACCCAGCGCCGCTTCGATGGAGAGCAAGCTAGATACATCCGCTTTCCGCGCGAATGCCCGCTATTCGGCAGACACTCTTCCGCGGCGCGAACGACCGACGTCATCGGGCTTTCGCGCCAGCCTTGCTGGCCTCGCGCGACAGCCGCTCGAAATAGCGCTTCAGCCGCGGCGTCGCGAAATCCACGAAGGCGCGCACCTTGGGCACGTCGAAGCGGCCCTGCGGCGCCAAAAGATGCACCGGCAACGGCGGATGCTCGTCCTTGGCAAGCAATATCCGCAGCCGTCCGTCGCGGATTTCCTCGGCGATATGATACGAGAACAGCCGGGTGACGCCGTGTCCTTCGCTGGCCGAGGCCACCGCCGCGCGCACCGTGTTGACCACCAGCCGCGGCGCGAACTGGACGGCGCGCGCGATCTTCGACTTCGCTGCCGGCGGGAAGCTCCAGGAGTCGAGCCCGAAATGCGTCATCGCGATGATCTGGTGCTTCGCCAGGTCCGCCGGCTCGCTGATCAGCGGATGCTGCGCGAGATAGCCGGGGGATGCCGCGACCACGCGGCGCACCTCGCCGAGCTTGATCGCGATGAAATTGGAATCGGCGAGATGGGCGATGCGCAGCGCGACGTCGATCCCCTCGTCGATCAGATTGACGGTACGATCGAGCATCACGAGCCGCACTGACACGGCCGGATATTGCGTCATGAAGGCATCGAGCACCGGCCGCAGCACGTCCTCGCCGACGACGACAGGCGCGGTGACGGTCAGCGTGCCGCGCGGCACCGACCGCTCGCCGCCCGCCGAGATGTCGGCTTCCTCGAGCTCGGTGAGAATGCGCCGGCACGCCGCCGCATAGCGCTGGCCGGCATCGCTCAGCTTCAGCGAGCGTGTCGTGCGATGTAACAGCTCGGCGCCGACATGATGCTCAAGGAAAGCGATCGCCCGGCTGACCGCCGCCGGCGAGCGCCGCAACTTCCGCCCGGCACCGGCGAGGCTGCCCTCGTCGACCGCCGCAACGAAGACCTTCATGGCGTCGATGCGGTCCATCGATCCCCCCGCTTCGCAGCCGCCGTTACTCCTTCACGTCATACTGCTTGCTGAGATGGTCGCCGATCTGCACCAGCATCGCGACGCATTCGGGATAGCCGGGCCTCGCCACCGTGGTGTCATTGGCGCTGGCGCGAAACTCCCAGCTGTCGCCGTCGCGCAGCACGGAGATGTCGATGCCGTCGGGGCAGTCGGCATGGGCCTTCAACTCGGCCCGCGCCATCTCGATGAGTTCGGCTTCGGTCTTGATCGGCTTGCTCATGTAAGGACGTCCTCCCGGCGCTTTGCAACGGACGCCATGGTTGCCGATTTGACGGCAGGATGTCGAGAGCACGCGTGCGATCACAACCAGTTGCAATTGACAAAATGCTCGTCCCCGGCGAACATTTGGCAGGGTCGATACCACCCGCCGCTTGCACCCCACCCGGGGACGGTGAATGTATCAAGCCATGTTTCAGGCTTCCTTTGCCCGCACGAACGGGTCAGCAACGCAAGCCCCTGACGCCTTCCGTTCGTCGATGCAAAGGTTGATCCCATGCGCGACTTTCGTGATGCCAAGGCCATGGCGCAGACGCTGCGCGAAGCGCTCGGCGCCAAATCGATCCCCCTCACCCACAGCGACAGCCTGGAGCTGATCGCCAAACTGTTCGGCCAGCGCGACTGGAACACGCTGGCGGCACGGATACAGGCCGCCGGCGGATCCGCCGATGTCCCGGCTTCCGCTCCGCGATCGCCGCCGGGCGTCGTGCGGCAAGAGATCGCAGTCGCTCCGGCGGTGCTCGATGGCTATGCCGGCTTCTACCAGCTCAGCGAGCAGGCCGTCCTCAGTGTGTTGCGCGAGGATCACCACCTGGCTGTACAGCTCACCGGGCAGCGTGCCGTAGCGTTCTTTGCGGAGAGCCAGACTGAGTTTTTCGCCAGGGAGGTCAACGCGCAGATCAGCTTTGTCATCGCGGCTGACGGTCAGGCGACGTCACTGATCCTGCATCAAAATGGCGACCAGCCGATGCCGCGCATCGACGCTGCAAACGCGAAGCAGATTGCGGATCGCACCGCGGAGCGTGTGAAGAACCAGTCGCCGGCTCCCGGAACCGAGGCCGCACTCCGCCGCCTGATCGAGGGGGTCGCATCGGGACAGCCCGACTATGCGGACATGACCCCCGCGCTCGCCGCGGCGACCCACGAGCAATTGCCACACCTGCAGCCTTACCTCGCCGACCTCGGCACGATCGAGTCCACACGTTTCCTCGGCGTCGGCGCGCAGGGCGAGGATGTCTACAGTGTGCGACACGCCAACGGCGCCTCGCATTGGCGGATCGCGCTCGACGCCACCGGGATCATTTCGACCGCGTGGGTGTCTGCCGGGCCGTGAGCCCCTGCGCTGCTACGGCACCGCGCTGGCGCGGCGCTCGCCCTTGATCGCCGGCAGCGCGCTCACCGGCGCGGCCTTTGGCTTGTCAGTCACCGATCCGGTTGCGACCGGATCGGGCAACGGCGCGCGGGCGGTGGCGTCGGGGAAGCGGGTTTTCATCTCGCGGATGAAGCCGTCGAGCGTGTCGACGCTGGCGGCCATTCGCGCGATCTGGGCGAATTCGGCGCTGGACGTCGCGACCGGCTTGCTGGCCGAGTCGAAGGCGAGCTTGTCGGTATCGCCGGACATCAGCGGCGCGTATTTCTCGCGGAACCGGGACAGTCCGATGGCGTCCTCGGCAAGCGCGTAGCCGACAACGGCGCGGATGATGTCGGCCTTCTCGCCCGGATTGAGCGGAGTGAAGTCGCGCCAGCGGTCGCCATAATAGAGCTCGATCTGCTCGGACGCCTCGCGCCAGTGCCGCGACGCCCAATAGATGTCGGAGCGCAGCCGGATTGCCTCGCGGCCGGTGATGTTCGAGATGATGTCGAGCGCGAGATCGTGCCGGCCGACGTCGCTCTGCGCGCGCGCCTCGAGCAGCAGCCGCTGCTGGCGCAGTTCGCCGGAGAGGTCCGCGATCCGGGTCGAGCGCAGCGCGGCAACGGCGCGGTCGGGCTTGCGGTTCATCAGATAGACCATCGCAAGGCGCGCCGCGACCTGGGCGCGGGCCGCGCCTTCGAGCCGCTTGTCGACCTGGTATTGCAAGAGGTCGGCGGCCTGGTCGAGCAGATCGACGCCGACCAGGCGGTCGGCGAGACGGCGGATCATCTCGTCGCCGCGGCGGCCGATCGGCGTCAGTTCGCGATATTCGTAGAAGGTGCCGAGCGCATCGATCGGCGACATCTCGTCGCCCTTGGGGCCGAGGTAGAGCTGCACGAACAAGGCCGAGGCGGCATCCTGCGCCTGGCGCGATTCCGGCGCGTTCGGCTGCAGCCGGGTCGCGGCACGCGTGACCGCGAAGGCGTCGGCGTAGCGCGCCGTCTCGGCGTAGATCTTCGACAGCACATACAGCGTCTTCAGCTCGATATTGTCGCCGCGCCACAGCATCGACAGCAGTTCGAGCTCCTTCAGCACATCGTCGCGGCCGATCTCGCCGCGCTTCTGCTTGAGCAGCGTCTCCAGCAACCTACCTTCGGCGGCAGCCTGGCGATCGGCCGAATTGGCGGCGAAGCGATAGGCGTCGAGCGCATCCTTCTCCTGGCCGAGCGCCTCGGCGAGCCGGCCGCGCAGCACCGCAACCGCGGGCTTCAGCTCGCCGGGAACGCCGACCACGTCGAGATCGCTCTTGCGCCGCGCGGCGCCGGCATAGTCCTTGACCTCGAGCGAGGCCTTCATCGAGTCCATGGTGACGATGCGCTGCAAATCGGGCGGCAGCGTCGCCACCGCGAATTCGGCGTTCTTGAACTTCTCGCGCGCCTCGGCCCATTTGCCCTCGCGGGCGAAAGCGAGCCCCTTCCACAATTGGGAATCGTAACCGTTGCCGATCACCGGATTGGCGAGATCCTTCAGGCCCTGCGCCGGGTGTCCGATCAGGATGCTGGCGACCGCGTGCACCATCACCACCGACGCCGTCTCGCTGCCGCGCTTGCTCTCGGACAGGATCAGATTGGCGACACCATGGGCTTCCTGGTACATGCCGCGCGCCATGTAGAAGTCGGCGAGATCGAGCCGTGCCTGCGGCAGCTGCTCGGCATTGGCCGACGCGGCCGCCGCAATCAGGCCGTCGAGCTGCTTGAGGAAAGTCTCCGACTGGTTCTTGCGCCACTCGTCGGGATCGAACAACGGCTTCACCGCCGCGGTCGCACGCTCGGCGGCGACGTCGGCCGATGACAGCGTCAGGCCCCCCGGCCGGCCCAGCATCACCTTGTCGGCGCCGACCTCGGCCTTGACGTCGTCCGCGTTCGGATGAACCACGACGCCGTGGATCGATTCCAGCAGCGACAGCTCGACGAAATCCTGCCGCTTGATGACGCCGCGGGTCGGCGGCGGCGCCGTCACCACCCAGAGCGTATCGCCGGCGTCGGGATCGACCAGTCTGTGCAGCTGGCCCGGATTGGCGAGCGGCACGCTGACATTGGCGAGCGAGGGCTCCGAGATGTTGCGCACCACGGTGAGCGGCAATGGCGGCTTCTGCACGCGGTCGGCAAAGGTCAGCGTCCAGCTCACGCCGCGCGAGCGGTCGTCGCTTTCGAGCGACGGCATCTGCGGCCGGTTGAGGCGGAAGCGCACCGCCTGGCCCTTGTCCAGCGCGATCCGGCTGACATCTGATATCAGCGAGCCGGCCTTGGCGCGGACCGGATCGACGTCGATTGCCTCAGCGGTGTCAAACACCATCCAAACCGTGTCGGCGCGGCGGAACAACGCCGCCGGCGTCGCGCCGGGGAATGAGAACGTCACGCGCAAGCCGTCGCTGTCGCGCTGGGCTTCGACCGCGGGCTTGCCGTCGGCACGGGCCTCGGCAGGCGGCGATGGTGCCGCAGCCGCCTTCGGCGCTTCCGTCGCCGGCGCGGCGGCGGCGACAGCGGGCACCGGCTTCGGCGCGTCGGTCACGGGCGCCGTGTTCTGTTCCGCCGCAGAGCCGGCGCCACCCTCGTGCGGCGGGGTCGGCGTAGCAGCGTTCTCGGCGTTGGCCGCAGGTGCGGCCGCGATTTTCGGCAGCTCCGGATCGGACAGTTCCGATCGGGGCTGCTCCGTTTTGGCGGGCGCGGCCGCCGGTTGCTCGCCGGTGGCTTGCTCGGGTTTGAGCGGCTCGGAGCGCTGCGGTTCGGAATTGGCAGGTTCGGACTTGGCAGACTCGGACTTGGCAGGCTCGGACTTCGCCGGCTCGGATTTGGACTGTTCGGCCTTGATCTCGATCTTGGCCTGCTGGGCGATGCTTTCCGATGTCACCGGCGCGATCGCCGCGGCGCCTTTCGGTTTGGCGCGCGGCGTCGGCAACAATGAGCTCAGCGAGGGCTTTGCCGCCTGCTGCTCGTTCTGCTGGAAGGCGACGTCGACAATGTAGTTCTTCTCGTCGCGGAACGAATGCACGTCGACATCGCCAATCAGCGACACGTCGACTGCCGACGTGTCCGTGTCGGCGCGCGCGCTGATCGACGCGACATTTGGCGGGGCGGCGACCTTGGCATCGGCAAGGTCGAAGGTCAGGACCGAATTGAAGGACAGCGTCAACTTCTGCTCGTTCAGCACCGAGGAGACGCTGACCCCGTCGGGCACCTCGAACACGAAGCGGACGAAGGTGGGTTGCACCAGCGCGCGAACGCGCACCGGCGGCTTCTTCCTGGCGGCATCGGCGGCGCGCTGCATGCGCAGCAGGCGCTCGGCGGCGCGGGCCCGCTCGGCAAGCTCGCGGATCACCTCCTGCGGCAGCGACGGCGGCGGGCCGGTCCAGCTGTCGGGCAGGAAGTCGATGAAGATGCGCTCGCCGGCGGTCATGGTGTTGATGCTGACGCGACGCGCCAGCGACAGGCGGATCGCCGAGCCGTCGGGATCGCGGCGCGCGGCGCCGACATAATCGGGCACCGCATCCTGCAGTTTCTCGACGGGGATATCGACAGGGCGCCTGAAGCGGATCACGATGATCGAGCCGGCGGTCGTGACCTCCGACTCGACATCCTCCTTCAGCTTCAGCACCAGCCGGGCATAGCCGTTCGCGGCAGAGAATGTCGCCTCCCCCGGCACCGCGTCTTCGGCCCGCGCCGCAGTCGGATAGGTATGGGTTGTAAGCGCAAGGGCGGTGGCAAGCAGGCACAGACGCGCGGTCCGCGCCCAGGCGCGGCCTAGCGACCATGTTCCAGCGGCAGCGGTTCGCGCCATCTCGAAACGTCTTCTCGGGACCCCAGCCATACCAAGCGCGAAGCGCCCTCGCCCACGCCTCCCGATCTTGGATCGGGCGGCGTTAAGGACCTGTTAACGTCAACGGATTGTTTCGGACCCGGCCGCCGGCAAGGAATGGCGACCAAAACGCTCGGTTTGAAGCTGAAGCTTGTTCCGAGCGCCGCCTGGCTGCACGGTTGGCGGGGCGCGCTATCCTTTGGAGTCAGCCGGGAGCCCGCTGCGCGGCTGTGACCGGACAGGATTTGGCCTTGCAACGAGGCTTACTCCGCGCCGCCGGGTACCGTGCGCAAATACGCCACGATGGCATCGAGGTCATCGGGACTGATCCGGGCGTAGTAGTGGTATCCCATCGGTCGACCGAGACGGCTGCCATCGCGGCTGACACCTTCGGTGATCGCACGCTTGATCTCGTCGTCGCTCCACGTTCCGATCCCATTCGTCTTGTTCTGCGTGATGTTGCGTGAGACCGAGCTTCCCCACGGCCCGGAAAATTTGACGCCACCGGCGCCAAGGCTGCTTTTGTATTCTCGTCCCCTCGGTCCAATCGGCGTATGGCACGCCATGCAATGCGCGATCGTGACGAGATAGAATCCCTTCTGCACCTTGTCGCTCATCATCGGTTCGGCGAACGCGTTCTCGCCGCCCGGCGGAACGTTCTCGACTTGAGGCACCTTGTAGATCGGATCGGGCACCTTGTTGTGGACTGGCGTGATCGTACGCAAATATGCGACGACGGCGTCGAGATCATTTTCCGTCAGGATGTGATAGAAGCTGGTCGGCATGACCATCGCGGTATGCACACCCTTTGGGGTTTGCCCGGTCCGCAGCAGTTTCTTGATATCGGCATCGCTCCAGTTTCCGATGCCTGTTTCCTTGTCTTGCGTGATGTTGGCGGCATGCACCGTGAACGGAGGCTCGTCCCAGTATCCTCCGCCCGAAAACGCCTTCTCCAAAACGTCGCCGTTCGGTCCCTTGGGCGTGTGGCAATTGCCGCAAGCCAGAATGCCGTTGACGAGGTAGTCGCCCCGTTTGACCGGTTCGGATTGGGCCCATGCCAGATTGGTGGTGGCGATGACGACAAGCATCATGAACAGGCTACGCATATTGGTTTCCTCGAAATTTCTTGGTGACTAAAAATTCAATGCCTGATCGGGCGCAGCTTCGCGCCCGGCACAAATGAGCAATTCAATCAATCAACTCAGGCCGCGGTCCATGCGACCGCAATCACGGAAGGCTCCAAAACAGCGAAGTCGCGCTCGCCTTCCCCACGCCAATGCTAGACTCGCATCAAGCAATTTGGCAATGTCTGTGATGGCTCTGTTGCAATGGCGTTGAAAGCGTTCGGCGCGGACGTACGCCAAGGGGCCACAAGAAGGGGGCCACAAGAAGGGGGCCACAAGCCGCCCTGCTCCGCCTATGTCGGCGAAGGATCGCGACCATCAGGCCGGCGATTTGCGGAAGCCTTGTGCCCGCTGGTCCATTGCACCGGATCGGGGCGACTTGGCGAACTCGGCCGGACGGACATCGAAGCGGCCAGCCGCCCTGTTGATTGGCATTAATGATTTATCGCAACGCGGAAGCAGCCCTGCTGCCTCACTCGATTTCCGATTGTTCTGCAATAATTCTTTTGAGAGGATCACCCATGCGAAAGCCACTATCAATTCTTGCTCTTTTAATGAGTGTCTCGATTGCCCAAGCCGATCCGAAGGAGGACGCAGCGCAGCTCGTTGAGCGCTGGAGCAAAGCCTTCGCTGACGCCGACCTTGAGGGTATCGTCAGTTTCTATGCCCCGGAAGCGACCATGATCGGAACGTTCGGCAAGGTCGTCATGACGACGCCGGAGCAAATCCGCAAATACTTCGAAACGACAATCCTCAATTCGCGCCCCAACACCGTGGCGCTGCAAAGCGCGGAGACTCTCCTGATCGACGAGAGGACGGTGGTGCTCGCCGGGTTCGACACCATCTCCGGGGTCATGAAGGATGGCCAGCCTTATAGCAGCCTCGGCCGCGTCACATTCGTGATCGCGAAGCAAGGCCCGGATTGGAAGATTGTCCATCTGCACCGGTCTCCACTCCCGAAAACCTGACGGCAGCCCCGTCAATTCGTCTTCGGCGTGAGCATCTTGGCTTCGATCTTGGGAAGGTCGTCGGTCGAGGCCGATTCGTCGCCGCCGGCGCGGCGATTGGCGACCTAGCGCAAAGTGAGGTGCTCCGAACTCAGACCGCCGCGACCTCTCGCTCGCCATGCGCCGCTTGCCGCGTCTGCGTGCTCTCCCGGACCAGCAACCAACAGAACAGGATGATGACCGGAGAACCAAAAGGCAGCGGCTTCACGACCGACAATTGATAGAGGACAGGTAGGTAGAAGACCATCGGCGCGAGAAACGTCACGCCAAGCACCATTTTCGACCAGGCCGGAAAGCCGACCTTCAACCATTCGCGGAGCATCCAGGCCAGCGGCAGCGCCATGATGAGCATGTCGTAGAACAGGCAGAACGGCGTAATCAGAAGGCAGGCGAGCACGATGATCGAGCGTTCGGTCGCAGCACTGATGTTCTGACGCAACATCCAGACCAGCACACACGTCATGCCCAGCGCCACGAGGCCGTGAATGATAAAGGCCGTGTTGACGCCGGCCCCGAGCAGGCGCGCTGTCGCGTACACGCTCTGCAGCAATGAAAACTCGACGTCGCCGTTCTCCAGAGCCTGTCGGGCCGAGTGAGAGACGTCGAGGAAGTTGAGCCACGTATCCAGGCCGAACAGCAGCGCGGACAGCACGACGAGCGAAATCGACGACATGCCTGCCCAGATCAGCGTGCGCCAGCGACCTGTGACGATCAGGGCGATCGGCACGGCCAGCGCCAAATGCGGCTTGATCACCATCAGCCCGAGGATCGCGCCCGCGAGCTTTGGCCTCCGGTCCATGATGTTGAGACCGCACCCAAGGATCGATGCCGTCAGAAAGGCGTTCTGCCCTGCCACGGCGTTAAGATAGACCGGCGCATAGGCGAGGATCGCGACCAGGCACCAGGGCGTTCGCAAGATACGCCAGATCACCGCGGCGAACGACGCCGCCGTCATACCAATGAATACGAACAGCGAGACGAAATACGGCGCGAGCGCGAGCGGCACGCACAAGAGCAACATCGTCGGCGGATAGAAGAACGCCTCGTAGCCCTCTCGCAGGTATGGAGCCTCCGCGAGCAGATGCAATTCGGGCACATAAACCTCGGCGGGATGCCCGGCCAAGGCCTGAAGCGAGGCCGCCCAGAACGTCAGGAAGTCCGAGCCGAGCAGAAAGTTATTCGCGCCATAGCCGCCATCGCGGTAAAATAGCAAAAGCGACCTCGCAAGGGTCAGCACCAGCACAATAGCGACGCCACTCACGTACAATCGGGCGCGCGGCGCGGTGAGCCATGGCATGTCTTTCAGCATCGGCAATTCCTGAAACACCACCTTGAGACATAGCGACTTCAATTCCAGAATGACAAATCGGCTGCAACTTAACGCTACCGGTTAAGGCTACCATAACCCGGGTGCCCGGTGGCGATCGTGCCCATCGGGCAGAGCGCAAAAGATCTCCGCATCCCGCATTGGGATAAGATCGCAATCAGACACCTCTCGGCGTCGATACGCGTTTGGCTTCGCTGAGATCCCGTCGAGCCCGCATGACCGGAGACAGCGAACATCCCCGTCTGCCAGCCGGCACATGGCGCTGCAGCGCCTCCGACTGCACCTTTGTCGTACGTGATGACGATGCCCCTGAAGCCGATGGCGTCGGCTTCCGTCTTTGCATCGAGAGGGTCACCCCCCGATCCACCGGGCATGTGCGGAACCTCTGGCGATTAACCCAACGCCGCATGGAGATCGGCCACTCGCTTGCGCCACCGCCAGTTGCGGTATACAAACGCTTACATTTCAAGCAATTCTTAGTTTCTGGCAGTTTCATGAACGGATTTGGAATGGTGCGCGCCCGTGCGGAGCGCAGCGGATACGACCGTGCATTGGCCATTGCCTGCCTCATCGTGTTGGGCTTTACCCTGTACTGCGTGCTACCGAAAGTCGTTGACGGTACCGGCGCGACCGGGCTCGACTTTTCATGCTTTTGGAGCGCGGGGCAGATGGCTCTCGATGGCCATGCCGCCACCGCCTACGATTGGCCGCGGTTGCGGCAAGCGATCATTCAAATACACCCCAGCTTGAACCAGGCTCCGTTCCCCGTTTACGAGGTGCCGATACCGTTTTTCTACCCGCCGTTTTTTTTCTTTGCGGCGGCACTGCTGGCACTGCTGCCGTTTCCGACCGCGTTCTGGATCTGGAGCACCACAAAGCTGCTGTGCTGGGGGCTCGTTGTTTCCGCCATCCGACCGCGCTTCGCCGTACTGCTGCTGGCATTCGCCGTGCCGGCCGTCCTCTACGATTTCATTGTCGGCCAGAGCTCCTTGCTCGCGGCATCGCTGCTCGGCGCCATTCTGCTGACGCTGGACAGGCGTCCGATCGTCAGCGGCTTCCTGATCGCGCTGCTGATCTTCAAGCCGCAATATGGCGTCCTGCTTCCCCTCGTTCTGATAGCTACTGGACGCTGGACCGTCTTCATCACAGCCAGTTTGGTGGTACCGGTGCTCATGCTGCTCACCGGGCTTACCTTCGGCTGGGACACTTTTGAGGGGTTCCGTGAGGCAGCCATCTTCGCGACGACGCAGTTCCATCTCACCGGCACGCTGGCTTGGTACAAGCTGCAGAGCGTCTACGGCTTGCTTCGGTTTGCCGGCTTTGGCTACGGATCGGCCATCGCATTGCACGTCGCGGTCGCTGCGGCAGCCGCGACGTGGATGCTGATCATATGGCGCCGCAACGTCAGCTTCGCCGTCAAGGCCGCGAGCCTGCTCGTCGCAACATTGCTCGTCTCTCCCTACTTCGCGATCTACGATACGGCGCTACTGGCTCTCGCGCTCATCTTTCTCATGAACGCGCCCATGGCCGAACATGGCTCGCTGCTCTCGAATCGCTCCGAACTCCGGATCGGGTTCGGCGTGCTTGTCCTGGCGGGGTTCACCTACCCGGTCGCACTCGTCCCCGTCGGTCCGTTCATGTGCGCGACCCTCATCGCGATGATCTGGATTAGATGCAGGCAACCCGGCGTTAAGCCGGATCTGGCTTACGGCTGAAGAGGCCACCACCAATTGGCGGACTTCCCGATAGCTCCCGTCAATTCGTCTTCGGCGTGAGCATCTTGCCTTCGATCTTGGGAAGGTCGTCGGTCGAGGCCGACTTGTCGCCGCCGGCACGGCGGGCGAGTTCGACCGTGAGCCGTTCGGCGGCTTCCGGCTGCATCAGGCCGAGGATGTCGGACATCTTGCGCGGCTGGATCTGCGAGGCGATCTGGTAGAGCACGTTCATTTCCAGACGATCGAACACCTTCGCGGCGTCCTTCGGCTTCATGTTCTCGTACATGGTGACGATGCCCTTGAAACGCGCGGCATCGGCTTCCGCCTTTGCCGCGGCATCGGCATTCGCCTTGGCATCATTGGCCTTGGCCTCCTCGACCTTGGCCTCGATGCGCTTCTCGGCGGCCTTCAACAGGCTTTCGCGGATCTCGACCTCGCGCGCGCGTGTCTCCAGCTCCTGGCGGCGCGCCTGCAACCGTTCCAGGATCGCGCGCTCCGACGCCGACACCGGCGCGGGTGCATCCAGATTGACGACAACGCCATCGGGCTTTGACGGCTCCGCGGCCGGTGCGGCCGGCTTCGGCGCCTCGTCCTTCTTGGCGTCCTTGTGCTCGACCGATCCCGTGATGTCGCCGGGATCGCCCTTGATCTTGCTGTCAACAACCACAGCCTTGCCGGCGCCGGGGAAGTTGAAGTTCTGTTGCGCCCATGACTGGCCGGCCGGCGGCGTATCGTCGGCAAACACGTAACCGCCATCGAGCACGAGGCCGGCAACCTTCAGCACCATCAGGCCGAAGATCGCGACCAGCACCACGGGCATCACTCTGATGTCACGAAGCAACTTCATGCAGCGAGGCCGCCGGCCCTCCTGCGCTCGGTGAAGGCTTCAGCCGCCGCGGCAACTGCGTGCGCGGCCGAGACCCTGGGCGCCGGCGCCGCTGGCGCGGTGGGCGCAACTGCCTGTGCCGGTGCATGCGCGGGCTCCGACGGCCGCGCGGCCAGCGCGATCTTGGACAGGCGGCGCACTACGTGGTCGCCCTCCGCCAGCTGGCTCTTCAGCAACGCCGACATCTGCGTCGCGGCATCGAGCTGGTTGCCGAGGTTCTCGTTGACGTCGCGCACCGCGTGCTTCAACCCGCCGATCGCCCGCTCCGCGATCTCGGTCGCGGTGATCAGTTCGGCGATCGTCGCCTTCAGCGAATGCTCGTCGGCCTTCAGCCGCTGCAGGCGCTTGTTGAGCAGCCAGCAATAGCCGATCGTCAGCATCAGCAGCACGGCTACCAGACTCTCGATTGCTAGTCCAAGCACATGACTCATGGTGCCTCCATCATCTTGGTCCGCTCGTCCGCCTTCTCGAACATCGCGAAGGTGGTTTGGGGTTTACGCAAATTTTTGGTGACGCGGATCGCGACGCGGTCGCCGACCCGGCCCATGCGCCCTTCCGTCAGGGTGACGTTGCCGCAGCGCACCGAGACCAGCGCGTCGGAGCGGATATCCAGCGGCAGGGTGTCGCCGACCTTGAGCTTCATCAGCTCCTTCAGCGGGATATCGGCTTCATAGAGCACCGCGTCGACCGAAATCTCGGCCTGCGCCACTTCGGTGGCGAAATGGCCTTCCCAGATCGGGTCGCGGCCGAATTTTTCGCCCATGAACATCTGCAACAGCACGTTGCGGATCGGTTCGATGGTGGCGTAGGGCAGCAGCAATTCGACATTGCCGCCGCGGTCTTCCATGTCGATGCGCAAGCGCACCAGGATCGCGGCATTGGCCGGGCGGCTGATCGCGGCAAAGCGCGGGTTGGTCTCGAGCCGGTCGATCGTGAAGGTCACCGGCGACAGCGGCCGGAACGCCTGCTCGGCATCCGACAGCACCACCTCGACCAGCCGCTTGACGAGGTTGGTCTCGATCGTGGTGTAGGGCCGGCCCTCGATCTTGAGCTGGGTCTGGCCGCGGCGGCCGCCGAGCAGCACGTCGATCATCGAATAGATCAGGTTGGAGTCGACCATGGCGAGGCCGAAATTCTCCCACTCCTCCGCCTTGAACACCGAGAGCACCGCGGGCAGCGGGATCGAGTTCATGTAGTCGCCGAAGCGCACCGAGGTGATGCGGTCGAGCGAGACTTCGACGTTGTCGGAAGTGAAATTGCGCAAAGAGGTCGTCATCAACCGCACCAGACGGTCGAACACGATTTCGAGCATCGGCAGACGCTCGTAGGACACCATCGCGGAATCGATGATGGCGCGAATGCCGGAATGGTCGTCGAGGCTGACGTCGCCGACCGTGAAGCCGAGGAGATTGTCAATCTCCTCCTGCGACAGCACGCGCTCGCCATTGGTGTTCTTGCCGCCGAAGTCGCGGCTGCCGTCCTCGACCATGGCGGCCCATTGCAGCGCCATGTTCTCGGTGAGCTCGTTCTTGGCGGCTTCCGCCGCGGCCGCCTCGGGATCCTCGGAATCGAGCGAGGCTTCCCATTGGGCCGCAATGGCGTCTTGGTCCATCTGGTCGTTGCCGGCCATGGCTTTACATCCACCCCGTCACTGGATCACGACTTCCTTGAACAGCACCGCGTTGACCTGGTTCGGTGCCAGCGCGAGATTGACGCGCTTGGTCAGTTCTTCCTTGAGGCGGAACAGGCCGGCCGAGCCGTTGAGGTCGCTCGGGCGCAGCTCGCGCATGTAGGTCTGGAACAGGTCGGTGACGCGCGGCAGCGCCGGCTTGATCGCCTCGACCTGCTTCTCTTCCTTGACCTCGAGCACGAGCTTCAGCTTGAGATATTGCACGCGCTCGCCGGGCGCGCCGACCAGATTGACCAGCATGTCAGGCACGTCGACGAAGCTCGGCGGCTTCGGCGGCGGCGCTTCGGCGTGCTGCTCCTCGCCGTGGCCGCGCATGAAGAAGAACCAGCCGCCGGCGCCCGCGCCGAGCACGATGAGGAAGCCGACGACGGCAATGATCAGCTTGAGCTTGCCCTTCTTCGGAGCGGCCGCGCCCTCGCCGCTCTCCGTCTTTTCCTCGTCCGCCATCGTCCGCTCGCTTCACCCAGAAGGATGCGAACGCGATTGGCACCAGCCCTGGCTTGAAGACGCGATACAAATGCCGCCGGCGCACACGCGCCCCAATAATGGCAACGCTAGGGTCATAATGGTTAACGGAAGCTTAGGATTTACCATCCACTAGGAAAAAACTGCCGGGCAAACATGGTCAACAAGACCTTTCTGCCGCCCCTTGCGCGCCACGGCCAAACACCTAAGCCATTCAAATAACACGCTATTCCGAGTTGGCACGGCTTTCGCTGAGAGCACGGCGTAACGAGCGGGTTTGGGAGAACCCAATGGTTACCGACGGGTCCGGCGTGAAGGTTTGGGAGAACCTGCATTCGGATCGCCTCACAGGGGAGAACCACCGATGCAGAATACCCTTCTGGTCGGCCTATCGAAGCAGATGGTGCTGGAACGGCAGATGGATGTCGTCTCCAACAACATCGCGAACATGAACACCAACGGCTACAAGGCCGACCGGTCGCTGTTCCAGGAATATCTGTCCTCGAACGCGCATGAGGACAATTTCGCGTCCTCCGACCGCCGCGTCTCCTTCGTGCAGGACCGCGCGACCTTCCACGATTTCTCGCAGGGCCCGACCGAAGAGACCAAGAACCCGCTCGACGTCGCGATCGACGGCAACGCCTTCCTGGTGGTGCAGACGCCGGGCGGCGAGCGCTACACCCGCGAAGGCAATCTGGCGATCAACAGTCGCGGCCAGCTCGTCACCGCCTCGGGCTACCAAGTGCTCGGCACCTCCGGCCCGATCACGTTCCAGCAGACCGATCACGACGTCAACATTGCCACCGACGGCAACATCAGCGTGCTCGAGGGCACGTCCCGCCTCGACTCGATCCGCGGCAAACTGCGCCTGGTCTCGTTCGCGCAGGCCCAGCGCTTGCTCAAGGAAGGCTCCAACCTCTACGCGCCGGGCGAAGGCACGCAGGCGCTGCCGGACACCAAGGCCCAGATCCGCCAGGGCTTCATCGAGAAATCGAACGTCAATTCCGTCGTCGAGATGAGCCGCATGATCGAGATCACGCGGACCTACACCCAAATCGCCTCGCTGCTGCAGCAGCAGAGCGACCTGCACAAATCGGCGATCGAGAAGCTCGCCGACGTGCCGAACTGATCCGGGGGATTGACCGATGCGCGCACTTTATACAGCTGCGACCGGAATGGCGGCACAGGAACTAAGCGTTCAGGTGATCTCCAACAACATCGCGAACCTGCGCACCACCGGCTACAAGAAGCAGCGCGCCGCGTTCCAGGACCTGATCTACGACCATGTGCGCCGGGTCGGTGCGCAGGCCTCCGACCAGAACACCATCATGCCGATGGGCATCGACCTCGGCGGCGGCGTGAAGACCGTCGGCACGCCGCGCATGATGACCCAGGGCACGCTGTCGCCGACCGGCAACGACCTCGACATCGCGATCCGCGGCGAAGGCTTCTTCAAGATCCTGATGCCGGACGGCACCTTCACCTACACCCGCGACGGCTCGTTCCAGATGGACAATCAGGGCCGCATCGTCAACGCGCAGGGCAATTTGCTGCAGCCGACGATCACGATCCCGCAGAACGCATCCGGCCTCACCATCAATGCGCAGGGCCAGGTCTCGGTGACGCTGCCGGGCCAAACCGCATCGACCAACATCGGCCAGATCGGCCTGACCCGCTTCATCAACAAGGCCGGCCTGATGCCGATCGGCGACAACCTGTTCCAGGAAACGCCGGCCTCCGGCCAGCCGCAGGACGGTACCGCCAACACCGACGGCTATGGCGACATGCAGCAGAGCAACCTCGAACAGGCCAATGTCGAGGTGGTCTCGGAAATCTCGGACCTGATCGCCGCGCAGCGCGCCTATGAGATGAACTCGAAGGTGGTCTCCGCCGCCGACCAGATGATGCAGTCGACCTCCAACCTGTTCCGCTGAGGATGCTGTCGATGATCGCCCGCTCACTCCTGATCGCAGCCGCGCTTCTTGCAGCCTCGATGACTTCGGCTGCCGCGCAAAGCCGCCGCGAGACCATCGCGGTGCCGACGCTGCGCGCCAGCATCACGGTCGCCGACGACATCGTGCGGGTCGGCGACCTCATCGACAATGCCGGCAGTGCCGGCAGCGTCGCGGTCTACCGCGCGCCGGACCTCGGCACGACAGGCACGCTGCCGGTCGCGCAGGTGCTGAACGTGTTGCGCTCGCACCAGGTGATCGGCGTCGACACCCGCGAGCTGAAGGAGATCACCGTCACCCGGCTGGCGCGCACCATCGACAGCAAGGAGATCGAGCAGCAGGTGTCGCGCGCGCTGGAGGGCCGCCACGGTCTCGGCAGGGCCGGCAACATCGCGCTGACCTTCGACCGCGATCCCGGCGACATCCGCCTCGAGGCGACCAATACCGGCGTGATGCAGCCGATCGCCGTGCGCTACGACCCGCGCTCGACGCGTTTCGACCTGACCTTCGAGATCGGCAACGACGCCGGCACCGCGCCGTCGAAGCTGCGCTTCACCGGAACCGCGATCGAAACCATCGAGGCCGCCGTGCTGACGCGCAATGTCGAGCGCGGCGACGTGCTGAAGGCCTCCGACGTGATCGTGGAGCGCCGTCCGAAGGCCGAAATCGGCAACGACGCGGCGGTGCGCGACAGCGCCGTCGGCATGCAGGTCCGCCGCCAGCTCCGCCCCGGCCAGGCGCTGCGCGTCGCCGACCTCGCCAAGCCCGATCTCGTCACCCGCGACCAGAATGTCACGCTGATCTATCGCACCGCCGGCCTCTACCTGACGATCCGCGGCAAGGCGATGGATGGCGGCGCCGAGGGCGACACCGTCAGCGTGATGAATCTGCAGTCCAAGCGTGCCGTCTCCGGCGTCGTCACCGGCCGCGGCGAGGTCTCGATCTCGGTCGCGACCCCGCGCCCGGCGCCGACCGCCGACGCTACCGAATCCAATTCCGCTTCCGTCAAGCTGAGTTCAGTCGCACCAAACGCCGAGTAAAGTTCATGTCCCAGTACCGCATCAACCGCCTCGTCCTGACCGGCGCGCTGTTCGCACTCGGAACGATCGCCAGCGGTTGCTCGTCGATCGACCGTCTCTCCCAGATCGGCGAGCAGCCGAAGCTGACGTCGATCGACAATCCGACCACCCAGCCCGGCTACAAGCCGGTGCAGATGCCGATGCCGAAGCCCGAGGTCGCCTCCTACAGCCCGAATTCGCTGTGGCGCAGCGGCTCCCGCGCCTTCTTCAAGGACCAGCGCGCCGCGCGCGTCGGCGACATCCTGACCGTCACGGTGAACTTCACCGACAAGGCCGCGATCGCCAACGAGACCCAGCGCAGCCGCACCAACTCCGAAGATTCGGGCGTCACCAATTTCCTGGGCTCGCAGACCATCACGCAGCCCAACAAGATCCTGCCCGGCCGCATTCTGACCGCCGACTCAACGGCCTCCAGCGACGGCAAGGGTTCGGTGAACCGCCAGGAAGCGTTGCAGACCAGCGTCGCCGCGGTCGTCACCCAGGTGCTGCCGAACGGCAATCTCGTGGTCGAGGGCAAGCAGGAGATCCGCGTCAACTTCGAAATCCGCGAGCTGATCGTGGCCGGCATCGTGCGCCCGGAGGACATCCAGAGCGACAACACCATCGATTCCTCGAAGATCGCCCAGGCCCGCATCGCCTATGGCGGCCGCGGCCAGATCACCGACGTGCAACAGCCGCGCTACGGCCAACAGGTTCTCGACGTGCTGCTGCCCTTCTAACGGCATGATCCCGCAAAGTGGAAACCGGTTCTCGGAAACGGATCATGCCTAAGTAGGACTTTTACGAGCTCCCACATCTCGTCGCGAACCTAGGCGCGGCGCGGTGTACCAACACGGCCCTCGCTAGCTCCCCTGGCGAGGGCCGTGGCTTTTTGTGACCGGCGGCGTGCGCTTGCGCGATCGTCGCGCATCAGTCCGATACCGCTTCACGAAAGTCGTGCCATCGCCTTGTCGGTTCGTTAACCCTCGCAGCAACGCACAGTAGAAGTCCCGGCGCTTGCAACGTAGGGAGACGACAACGCAGGGTTTTCTGTTTGTATGACGGTCATGCAAAGAGACGGAAGATATGCGGCGTGGTTCCGGACGCCGCAGGGCGAAGGCACCGGAATAGTCCAGCTCGCAAATGGCAGGATCTCGGGCGGCGACGCCATGTTCACCTATGGCGGCACCTATCAGCTCGATCAGGACCGCTTCACGGCGACGCTGACGACGCACCGCTATGCCGACGGTCCGTTCACCACGGTGTTCGGATGCGACGAGGTCGAGGCGCAGCTGACCGGCTCGTTCAACGGCAACCGGGCGGTCTGCTCGGGCACGGCCAAGCAGGCCCCCGGCGTGCTGTTCGAAGCCACGCTGTTTCTGCAGCAACAGGAGCCGGAGCCCGCCCCCGGCCCAAGGACCACGACAACGCGCGCGGGTGTGGCAAGGCTGCCGAAGCTCCCCGACCGGCGCACGACGGTCGTGAGCAGGCGTTTCAGCTAGTCCGTCCGCAATCCCGATGGCGTCGCCACCCGGTCCGGCGTACGATCGCGCATGCGCGAAGCGCAGCCCGATCGATGCAGCCGGAAGGAGGAACGCATGTATGCCGCCATCCGTCACGCCAAGGCGAAGACTGGTAGCGCCGAAGAACTCGCGCGCCGGATCAAGGAAGGCGCAATCCCGATCATCAGCGACGTCGAAGGCTTCATGGCCTATTACGTGGTCTATGCCGGCGACGATACGGTTACCGCGATCAGCGTCTTCAACAACCATGCCGGCGCCGAAGAGGCCAACCGCCGCGCGCTGGCCTGGATCGACGACAATCTCGGCCCATTGCTGGTCGGCCAGGCCACCGCGGTGGCCGGCCCGGTGATTGTGCATACGAAGGCGTGACGGCCGCGCCAGGCAAGCTTCGCCCGGCAGGCGCGGTCCATCGCCGTCCGGAACTCGGCTGGCTCACCTCGCCGGCGGCGCAAGCTGCAGCAGCAGCTTCGGTCGTCGATGCTCGGCCGGCGTGAGACGCGCACCAATGCGATTCACGGCATAGATCGATGCGGCCGCCACCGCCAGCCCGGCCACGATATCGGCGAAGTAGTGACCGCCTCCGACTGGAGTCGCCGCCAGCATCACCGCATTCCAGAGCAGGCCGACAGCTCTCAGCCAACGGATCGGCCAACACGCCCACACGTACAGCGCCGCGGAAACCGCGTGAAAGCTCGGAAAGGTCAGGACCGATCCCAGCTGAAACACGTCGAGCAACCTTGTCGTGCCGTCGCGGACGAGCGGCAGCTCTTTCAAGGTCTGGTAATAGACACTCGGTTCAATATGCGAATAGTCGGCCGGCACAAGCCCGAGTGTCCCGTAGACGCCCGTAGCCGGAACCAGGGTCGAGATGCCGGTCGTCACAATCAGGCCTATCGTGACGGCGAGCACCAGTTCCGCCGCGCGTCGATACTGTCCGATCAGGCTGAGCAGGAGCAGCAACCCGAACAGCTGAGCCCAAATGGAGTTGTAGGCCTGTGCGAGCACGCTGATCAGAACGGGTCGATTGTTGACAAAATCCAGATAGGCGAGGAAATCCAGGCCAAGGAACCGGTCGAACGCGAGCAGATTGGCATCCTGCATCGGCAGATTCGCCGACGCCGCAATGTATCCGAGCGACGCGGCCAACATGGCGACGAAGACGATCTGCGGTACGACGAACAGCGTCGCGTAGATTCGCGTGTCGCTGGAGGCCGACCTCATATTGAGATACCCGCACGATCCGTAGAAGCCGGCCACTCCTGCGACGACGAGGTAACCGCTGGCGCGCACCCGAAAGTCGGTCAGGACAAGCGCGCATAGGAAGACGGCCAGGATCGCGGCGATCAAGATCCAATTCAGCTGCAACAGGCGCTTGGCAACCGCCAAGTCCGCGTCCTCGCCCGGAATCGCTCGAGCGTCCGCCGGCCGCGTTATTGCTGATCGATGCTGGTGGGGTCGAGACGTGCGAGGCTGCTGCGATCTCGGATAGGCTTCCTCTGGAATATTGATGTCGGCCGGCGATTCGATCCCTCGCGGGACAACCAACTCACTGAACATTGCGACTGCCATTCCAGCGGGCGCTTCGACATGAGGCCCGCTCATTCCACAGCCACAGGTTTAGCAGTCACGCATTAAGTTGCGTCGGCACGTCGCTACAACCGGACGACTTTCATGTCCAATGGTGAACGACTTATTTCGTTAGATTTCTGAAAGGGGAATTGGGTTCCCATGCACGAAGGCCCAGCTACTGATCCGGCCTGTCGCTCAGCACAATGAGAACCTTGCCGCCGAAGTCGTATCGCGCGACCTCGCGCATGCCGAGCCGCAGATGCGCCTTGAGCGAGCGCGGGTTGTCTTCCCTGATGAAGAGGATTGCCTCGCGGCCGGGAAAGGTCGCCTGAAGCTTCGCGTACAACGCCTCCAGGACGCCAAGGCCGCGCGCGTCCCGCGAGACGCACACCGGACCATAAACATACGCATCTGCCCGCCCCAGCCAGGCCTTCAGCATGGCCTGCACCGGCGGCGCCTCGCCATATCCCTTCTCCGACGTCAGGAGCGCGCCGAGCAACCTGCCCTCAGCGTCGGTCGCGATGACGATCGGTTGCCCGTCCGCAATGCGCGTCTCGATCATATCGCGCGGCCATTGCCCGAGCAGCATGCCGCCGCGGTCGCCGGCGTTGGCCGTCAGCAGCGCGGAGATGGCGTCCGCATCCGGCGATGTGGCGAGCCTGGTCTTGATCATCTGTGATGGATCGCGAGCACCGTGCCGGCGCAGCTCACGCCTTCTTCTTCGCGGTCGCACGGGTGGCCGCGGTCTTCTTCGCCGGCTTCTTCGCAGTCTTTTTGGATTTCGCCTGGTTGAGTTCGATCGCAGCACGAATGAGCGTCTTCAGCGCAGGGGCGTCGACCTTGTCGCCCTCGAACAGATCGATCGCGCGCCGCGCATTGCCCTCGAAGCCGGTGTTGAACAGCTTGTCGGGGTCCGGCAGCTGCGCGCCATACATGAAGGTCAGCTTGACCTTGCCCTTGTGGGCGTTGCCGACCGCAATGATGCCGTCGCGCGACCACACCGGGCTGCCCATCCACTTCCACTCCTCGATGATCTCGGGATCGGCGGCGAGGATGCTCTTGCGCAGGCTGGCCAGCGTCTTGCCGCGCCAGTCGGTGAGATCCTCGATCATCCGGTCGATACGTTCCGATGCCGTCATTGCTGTCTCTCGCGCCTCATCCGCCCCAAATCGTCCCGTCAAGTCGTCACGTCATGCAATCACACTTGGGATGCGGACGTCGATCCCCCATGCTGACGCCGCGGCGACAGATAGGGCAACGCGAACAGATAGAGGCCGCTGAGCAGCATGAAGATCAGCGGGAACAGCGCCAGCAGGCCGATCCAGACCGCCTGGTGCTGCAGGACCATGGCGACGATATTGATGATGACGGCAACCGTGAAGGCGATCGAGAGCCAGCGGTGCGATTCCCTGATCCAGTTGTTCCAGTTCAATGTGACCTCCTGTTGGTGGGTGAATGATCCAGCGTCATTGCGAGGAGCGGCAGCGACGAAGCAATCCATGTTTCCGCAGATGCGGCACGATGGATTGCTTCGCTTCGCTCGCAATGACGAGAGAGAGAGAGAGAGAGAGAGAGAGAGACCGTCAACCTTCCCGCGCCATCAGCTGATCGAGATTCTCGAGGAACTGCTTCCATCCGGCATGGGCGCCGCCATAGGCCTGCTTCTGGTGCGGCTGGAAGCCGGACTGCTCGACGCGCAAATGGGTGCCGGTGGCTGTCGGCGTCAGCGTGAAGACCACGACGCTCTCGAGATTGTAGGCGGCATCCGCATGCGCGAAATTCCAAGTGTACGACAGCGTCTTGTGCGGCTCCACGGTGAGCACCTTGCAGTCCAGCACGCCGCCCCACTCACCGCGCAGGTTGAAGCTGTGCCCGACCTCGGGCTTGAAATCGTTCTTCATCAGCCACTCCTCCATCAGATGCGGTTGGGTCAGCGCGCGCCAGAGCTTTTCCGGCGGATGAGGAAATTCACGCTCGACGATCGCGGAACGCGTTTCAGCGGTGGTCTTGTTCATTGGTCCATCCTTTTGAGGAGATCTTCGAGGTGGTCGAACCGGTTCTGCCAGAAGCCCGCCATCTGGCTGGTCCAGTCGATCAGCGGCACCAGCGCGCCGAGTTGCGCGCTGTAATGGGTCTGCCTGCCTTCATGGCGGTCGCGCACCAGCCCGGCCTGCTTCAGCACACCGAGATGCTTCGACACCGCCGGCTGCGAAATCCTGGCGCGGGCCGTCAGGGCGCCGACTGTCTGCTCGCCCTCGCGACACAGGCGCTCGAAGATGGCCCGGCGGGTCGGGTCTGCAAGGGTTCGAAACAGGATGTCGTGAGCGTCTGGCATTTGCGATCAATAACCCGTTGGTTATGGATTAACGTATAACCATCCAGCTATGGATGAGTCAACCGCAAACTTCGGCGGTTCGGCCGTGGCCGCGACACCTGGGGTTTTCCGGCTCAATCGCACAACAGGACCACCCGGGCCTTTCATAACCCGCAGGTTATCCGGTGACGCCGACCGGCCCGTCGGGCAACTCAGGGCGGAACGAAGAGCAAAGCTCGGGCAAATCATCTCGCGAGAATGTGGAAGTTTGACTTACAACGCGCGCAACACATTCCATGTCGTCCTGGCGAAAGCCAGGACCCATTACCCCAAATCTCAATTGTTGCGCGACGCTGGGGCTACGATCCCGTTCATGATCAAGTGCGGTGGTTATGGGTCCTGGCTTTCGCCAGGACGACGATCGTGTGTGTCCGCACCGTTATCGCCCGGCTCGCCGCCTCCGCTAAAGCTTCGGCGCGCCAGAGATGCATGGCCTCGTCGAAGCCTTGGCGAAGACGGGACCCGGGCGATCCAGTACGCCGCGGGCCTCTCGGCTCAAGCACAGCCGTCTCTGCAATACTGGATCACCCGCTTTCGCTTTAGCGGGTCATCACACTGCGCCGTTTGACATCTTGAATTGCGACTCGTCCTCACCGTTATCCCTGCCTAGTGCGCAATTGCACATGGGAGCGGGGACCGTGCATGAAACCGTGTCGTTGCGGTGGCAGTGCGCATGATCTACAACTTTTGCACGGACGCGATTGCTATTCTTGGATAATTTTACGGAGATTTTTGATGTGCCAGCTTTGCGAAATCACAGCTCCCACCCAGACCTCCCGGCGCCGCTTCCTCGCTGCCGCGGCCTGCACCGCCGCCAGCCTCGCCCTTGCATCGCCGGTTTCCGCCAAGGAAACCAAATCGCCGCCGAAGCCACAGAACGTGCTGGCGCCGGACGCGGCGCTGGACCGGCTGGTGAAGGGCAATCTCCGCTATGTCGAAGGCGTCTCGCGGCGGCATGATTTCAAGCACGAGCGCGAGGCGCTGGCCGGCGGACAGAATCCGTTCGCCGGCATCCTGAGTTGCGCGGACTCCCGCATCGCACCGGAATACGCCTTCGACACCGGCCGCGGCGATCTGTTCGTCTGCCGCATCGCCGGCAATTTCGCCAGCGACGAGACGATCGCGAGCCTGGAATATGCATCGGCCGTGCTCAACGTGCCGCTGTTCATGGTGCTCGGCCACGACAGCTGCGGGGCGGTCGACGCCGCCATCAAGTCGCTGAAGGACGACGCCACCCTGCCCGGCCATCTGCCCTCGCTGGTCAATGCGATCGCGCCGGCAGTGAAGGCGACCGAGGGCAAGGGAGGCGACCGGCTCGCCAACGCCATCAGGCAGAACGTCATCGACAACGTCGCGAAGCTGAAATCGGCGACGCCGATCCTCAGCGCCGCGGTCGATCAGGGCAAGCTCCGGGTGGTCGGCGCGGTCTATCGGCTGACCGACGGCAAGGTCGAGCTCGTCACGGACACCAAACGCCCGACGACTTGAAAGTCAGGTGAATTCAAGTCAAGTCAAGGTCGCGCTGCACATTCGATGTCGTCCCTGCGAAAGCAGGGACCCATAACCACGAATGCTAATTGTTGCATGGCGCCGGAACGACGAGCGCGGTTCACGACGGCCGCCGCGGGGTATGGGTCCCTGCTCCCGTGCGCAATTGCGCACTAGGCAGGGACGACATCTTTTATGCGGAGGCAGGCTCGCACAACGTTGCCTCACGTAAACGCCGCTTCCACCTTGCCGAGACCGTCGAGCTCCATCACGACCGTGTCGCCCGCATTCAGCCACACCGTCTTGACCAGGCTGCCGGTCAGCACGATCTGGCCGGCATGCAGGCCACGGCCTTCAGTGGCGAGATGATTGGCGAGCCAGGCGAGCGCGTTGTGGGGATGCCCGAGCACGTCGGCGCCGGTGCCGCGGCCTTCTTCCTTACCGTTGACGATCGCGCGTCCCGCGACCGCGCGCAGATCGGGCACGGTGATGCGCGGCACCTCCTCCCCGAGCACGCAACCGGCGGCGAAGAAGTCGTCGGCAATCAGCGTCGGCGCGCCAAGCGTCTCCCATTTGACATAGCGGTCGTCGACGATCTCGATCGCGGGATAGTAGGCATCGATCGCTTCCGCGACCCATTCGGCGGTGAACGGCGCTTCGCTCGGAGCGAGATCGCGGGCGAGCCGCACCGCGATCTCGCACTCGACGCCGACATGGACGAACTCGGCCGCCGGCAGCCGCACGCCGCTGTCATGCACGACCTTCTCGAACACGCCACCGCCACAGGGGTGCGGGATGTTGATATATTCCTGCATCACCGCGCTGGTGCAGCCGATCTTGTAGCCGACGAGGCTGCCCACGTGTGGCTGCATCAGATCGTGCAGCGCGTACTGCACCTGATAGCCTTCGGCCTCGTCGCGCGGCGCGACGTCTTTCGGAAGCGCCTTGAGCGGCGCCCGGCTGCGGCGCGCGCTGGCGATCGCCTTTGCGGCCGCGAGGACCCGATCCATCTGCGCAGCCTCCCTGGTGTTCTCGGCGGCGCGGTGGCGCCTCCGTCTGCTCGCAGCAATTCAGCACTCGCCGACCCGTCTGGCAAGCACGCTGGACGGGAGCTGCCGTCAGGCCTTGACGAGGCCGAGCCGGATCAGGCTCTCCGCGGTCGCGAGGATCATCTCCTCATTGCCGCGCGGGCGCCAGCCGAGCAGGTGCTGCGCCTTGGCGCTGGTCGCGCGGCGCACCTTGCCGAGCAGCGGCAGCGCGGCACGGGCCATCGGGTTGCGCCGTGCGGCGAGCCGCATCATCCAGTCCGGCGCCTGGAACCGCGGCACACGCCGCGCCTTGCTGCCGAGTTTTGCGCGCAGCACCCGGGCGACCCCGAGGATCGACATGGTCTCGCCGGCGACCGCCAGGAAGCGCTCACCGCTCGCCTTGGGCGACATCATGGCGCGCAGATGCAGGTCGGCGACATCGCGCACGTCGACGAGGCCGAAATGGATCCGCGGCACCGCCGGCATCGCGCCGTCGAGCAGCGCCTTGATGATGCCGATCGACTCGGAGAAATCGGCACCGAGCGCCGGGCCGAACACCGCGGTGGGGTTGACCACGGCAAGCTCGAGGCCATTGCCTTCGCGCGCGACGAAATCCCAGGCGGCGCGCTCGGCCAGCGTCTTGGATTTCGGATAGGCCTGCACGCCCTCGCCATCGAGATTGGACCACACGGTCTCGTCGAACGGCGCCGCTTGCGGCGGATGGCCGTAACCGATTGCCGCGAACGACGACGTCACGACGACGCGCTTGACGCCGGCGTCGCGCGCCGCGCGCAACACCCGCAGCGTGCCTTCCCGCGCCGGGACGATCAGCTCATTCTCGTCCTCTGGCACATAGGCGCCGAGCGGCGATGCGACATGCAGCACGTAGTCGCACCCGGTGGCCGCCTCGCGCCAACCGTCGTCGCGCAGCAGGTCGGCGGTGACGAAGCCGACCTGGTCGGGAGCAAGCGCACCGCCCTCGCGCAACATCGCGATCACCTCGTTGCTGCGACCCGGATTGCGCACCGTCGTTCGCACCGCATGCCCGTCGGCAAGCAGCTGCAGGATGGTATGCACGCCGATGAAACCCGATCCGCCTGTGACCAATACCGTGCTCATGTCCCTGCCCTCTTCATATTCGGCGGATGGGCCCAACATTGCGCTGCCCGCCCTGCACAGGCCGCATCTGGTCACCTATCTGACCTTGGACAAGTAGGATGAAATTCGAGACCGGTATGGAAAACAATACCAGCGATATGAGTGACGGCGGTGAATGCGAGAGCTGTCCGACCGACCCCGATGTGCTGATCGAATTCAAGCACGCGATCCACGCGCTCGGGGGAAAATGGAAGCTCGAGATCCTGTTCACGCTGATGAATGGCGGCGTGCGGTTCGGCGCGCTGCGCCGCGCGCTCGCGCCGATCACCCAGCACATGCTGACCGCCCAGCTGCGCGAGCTCGAGCGCGACGGCCTGGTGGCGCGCAAGGTGCTCACCGAGAAGCCGCTGCAGGTCGAATACGAGCTGACGGATTCGGCCTGGGGCCTGACGCCGGCTTTCCGCGAATTGCTGGCATGGTCGAAGACGTTCGGCCCGCGCCGCAGTGCCGCGGCAAGCGCGACGACGCTTGGAGCCGGACTGGCCTGAATGTCGTCTCGCCATAAACCGTTTCGGCATAGGAATTACATTCCCTCCCCCGCTTGCGGGGGGAGGGCTAGGGTGCAGCGAATGCGTGGCAAGGCTTGACCACGCATCATCGGACTTCACTTCATGCCAAGCGCGCGCCGGATCGCGATCTCGACCGGCGAATACGCACCATCCGCACGTTCCAGCCGGTACGGTTCGCCGGCAGCGAGCGACGGCTGGGCCATGAAGCGCGGCGTCGTGCCTCGATGCTTCTGCGCGGCATGCACCAGCAACGGATGGCACAGATAGACCGTGCCGGCCTCGCCGGTCGCGAGCGCGACCTCGCAGTCGGCGCCGACATCGTCGAGCACCATCCGTGCGCGTCCGGCCTCGCCTGCCGGCGCGAGGTAGCGGGCCATCGGCCGATGCGAGCCGACCCTGATCCGGGTCGGCGCGTCGTCCTCGCCGACGTCGGAGAACAGGAACAGCATCAACAGCGCCCGGCCGCGCGAGACGACATTGGCCCGCCAGGCGGAGAAGTCGCTGCGCTCGTTGGGGTCGCAATCCTCGCCAGGGAAGCTGACGTCGATGTGCCAGCCGGCATCGCCGGGATCGTCCGGATGCGGGAAGCGCACCGGAAAGGTTCCGATGTCGTCGCGCGGGCGCCAGCGGCCGGGACCGGCGATCTGGTCGAACGCCCGGTGCAGCAGCGGCGTGTTGATCGCTTCGCGAAACGGCGTACCGCCGTACCCCGGCAAACGGATCACCGGTTGAGGGTCGTGCTCGCTGCACGGCAGGTCACGCCACATGATGGCGCGTCCCCGGTCCGCGAGTTCCCGGGGAAAGGCGCTGTCGATCCGGACAAAGCCCTGTTGGATGAATTGCTCGATCTGCGCGCCGTCAAGCGCGCACGGGTCGTTTCGAGGGGGCATGATTGTCTCTCAAACTGTCGCCAGCCATCGATGCTCCGCGATGCGCGGAACCTGACCGGCTCATTCGGTTTCACTGGAATCCCAGGAGCGAAAGCCCGTGGGGCCGCTCAGCGCTTCCAGCAGAAAGCGGGATCAGCCCAGGAAAAACACCGAAGCGATGTTGAGAGTGCGTGTCATCATGGCGGCGCGAACGTACAACCGGTACGCGCCGGTAGCAATCCGTGGCGATCCGTCGCCACTATTCGTCGCGATAGACCTTCTCGCGCTTCTCGTGGCGTTCCTGCGCCTCCACCGACAGCGTTGCGATCGGGCGGGCTTCGAGCCGCTTCAGCGAGATCGGTTCACCGGTCTCTTCGCAATAGCCGTAGGTGTTGTCTTCGATGCGCTGGAGCGCCGCGTCGATTTTGGAGATCAGCTTGCGCTGACGGTCGCGGGCACGAAGTTCGATCGCGCGGTCGGTTTCCGAGGACGCTCGGTCCGCGAGGTCGGGATGATTGACGTTCTCTTCCTGCAACGTCTGCAACGTGACCTTCGATTCGCGGAGGATCTCATCCTTCCAGGCCAGCAGCTTGGCGCGGAAATAATCGCGCTGCCGCTCATTCATGAAAGGCTCTTTTTCAGTCGGCCGGTAGTTCTTCAGCTTTTCCAAAGGCAGCCATGTCCCTGTCAGGCGGAGGGAACACAACCCCTCCGCGCGGCGCCTTATATAGCCACGTCATGTGACAGACAATATCTGCCACCGCGAAAGGCGGGCCGCCCCCAAGGCCTTGCACAGGCAAACTTATCCGCCTGCCCGGGGACGGCCCTGCCCCCTCAATAGCCGACCGTGAAACGGCGGCGGATATGGGCCGGACGCTCGATTTCGTCGGCGAGTGCAACTGCGAAATCCTCGAACGAGATCGAGCTTTTGCCGTCGGCGGCGGTCAGAAGCTGGTCGGTCCCGAGGCGGAACTTGCCGGTCCGCTCGCCGGCCACGAACAGCGCCGAGGGCGACAAAAAGGTCCAGTTCAGGTCCTTTTCCTGGCGCAGCAGGTCGAGGAACTCAGCCCCCTTGGAGGCCTCGGCCTTGTATTGGGGCGGAAAGTTGGGGGTGGTCACTAGGCGGACGCCCGGCGCCACCTCGAGGCTGCCGGCACCGCCGACCACGAGATAGCGGCCGACCCCGGATGCCTTGGCAGCCCCGATCAGCTTGGCGGGGTCGCTGACCAGGAAATGGATCGAACTGATCGCGGCATCGTGGCCGGCCCACAGCGCGGCCAGGGCGGCCTGGTCGTTCGCGTCACCCTTGCGGGCAGTGACATTGGGCAGGCCGGCGATCTTCTCCGGATTGCGGGCGATGGCGGTGACGGCGTGGCCGCGGCGGGCGAGTTCCGCGATGATGCGCGAGCCGGCCTGGCCGGACGCGCCGGCGATGGCGATCTTCATCTCAAGTCTCCGATTGATGGTTTCCAATGGTGACTAGATAGCGAAATGGATGTAGGTGTGAAGAAGGCACTCTCGTCTCACCTGATCACGCCGGAGTAACCGCGATGAAAGCCACGAGCCTCAAGCCGGACGCCTATGCCGCCAATTGCCCGACGCGCCAGATCCTCGACCGGGTCGGCGACAAATGGGCGGTGCTGATCCTGCTGCTGCTGCGCGGCGAGCCGATGCGCTTCAACCAGCTTCGCCGCGCCATCGAAGGCATCTCGCAGAAGATGCTGTCGCAGGTGCTGAAAAGCCTGGAGCGCGACGGGCTGCTGCGCCGCCGGGCGATCGCAACGGTGCCGGTGACGGTGGAGTATTCAATCACGCCGCTCGGATCGACGCTCGCCGAAGCCGTCGATCCGCTGCGCGACTGGGCCGAACAGAATCTGAAGGAGGTGCTAGCCGCGCAGCGCCGCTACGACGCGCAGCGCAAAGCACTGGCGGCCTGAGGCACTGGCGGCCTGAAGGCACTGGCGGCGTGAAACAGGTGAGTTGATCGGGAGGAGCCTAGTATTGCCCGGCCTTGGCGAGCTCGACCTCGACGCGCAGCTCGATCTCGCCGAGCACGGCATCAAGACCGGGATCGCCGGAGGATTCCTTCAGGCTTGCCGCAGCGTCACGCAGCCGGTTCACCGTGGAGGAATCGAAATTACCGGACAGCAGTCCGAGCTTGAGCGCGTCGAGCACGTCGAGCGCACCCTTGCCGCGAGCCACCGAGCGCTTGCGCCGTTCGGTCGGGTCCTCGACGCCCTGCAGCGCGAGCAGCGCATCGAGGCTGGCAGCAGCCTTCGGCGCCGCGGTGGAGCGAACCTCTTCTTGCGCGGTCGTCGCATCCGGCAGCGAGAAGCCGCTCGACGACGTGCGCCGCGTGGCGCCGGTGGACGTGCCAAGCGTGGTGCCGTTCGGTCCGTAGATGCGCATCGTCGTGATCCCGCAGGCCTGAATGAGCCGAGCATCGCCGTTTTATGGTTAACGGCGCGTAAACGACCCGGCAATTTCTGCCGCCGCGCGGCAGTTTCGCGCTCCCTGGCGAACCCGATGAAAATGGCGGCCCGACAATTTCGATAAATATATCAAGACATTGCCCAAGCGAAGCGGAGTGGCACGCAGCTCGCATGGTTAATGGCGGATCGCCGTCATGGGAGTGTCGCGCAATCCGCTAGTTCAGTTCGAGGGGAGCATCGGGATGCCCGGCATCCGCATCGCAAATCTGTTCGGAGTGGCCTGCGCCGCGCTGCTGGCGCTGGCGGCCTCCGTCATGCCGGCGGCCGCGACGTCGCGGATCAAGGATCTCGCCAATATCGAGGGCGTGCGCCAGAACCAGCTGATCGGCTACGGCCTCGTGGTCGGCCTCAACGGTACCGGCGATACGCTCAACAACATCCCCTTCACCAAGCAATCGCTGCAAGCGATGCTCGAGCGCATGGGCGTCAACATCCGCGGCGCCACCATCCGCACCGGCAACGTCGCCGCCGTGATGGTGACCGGCAATCTGCCGGCGTTCGGCACCCAGGGCACGCGCATGGACGTCACCGTCTCCGCGCTCGGCGATGCCAAGAACCTGCAGGGCGGCACCCTGCTCGTCACTCCCCTGCTCGGCGCCGACGGCAATGTCTACGCGGTGGCGCAGGGATCGGTGGCGGTCGCCGGCTTCGCGGCCGAAGGTGCCGCCGCCAGCGTCGTGCGCGGCGTGCCGACCGTCGGCCGGATCGCCAACGGCGCCATCATCGAGCGCGAGATCGAGTTCGCACTCAACCGCCTGCCCAATGTGCGCCTCGCGCTGCGCAACGCCGACTTCACCACCGCCAAGCGGATCGCCGCCGCGGTCAACGACTATCTCGGCGTCAAGACCGCCGAGCCGATCGATCCCTCCACGGTGCAGCTTGCGATCCCGACGGAGTTCAAGGGCAACGTCGTCGCCTTCCTGACCGAGATCGAGCAGCTGCAGGTCGATCCCGATCTCGTGGCCAAGATCGTGATCGACGAACGCTCCGGCATCATCGTGATGGGCCGCGACGTCCGCGTCGCGACCGTCGCCGTCGCGCAGGGCAATCTCACCGTCTCGATCTCCGAGAGCCCGCAGGTCAGCCAGCCCAATCCGCTGTCGCGCGGCCGAACAGTCGTGACACCGCGCACCAGCGTCGGCGTCAGCGAGGACGGCAAGAAGTTCGCCGTGGTCAAGGACGGCGTCTCGCTGCAGCAGCTGGTCGACGGCCTCAATGGCCTCGGCATCGGACCGCGCGACCTCATCAGCATCCTGCAGGCGATCAAGGCCGCCGGCGCGATCGAAGCCGACATCGAGGTGATGTGATGGCGAGCCTGATCAACAGCACCACCGGCAGCATGCCGAACAAGGCGTTGATGCCGATGTTCAACGGTCGCCCCGATCCCGTGCTGCAGGACGCGCTGAAGAAGGTGACGCCGCAGCAAGCCGCCAAGGCAAAGGCGACCGCGACCGATTTCGAATCGATGTTCCTGAATTCGATGTTCTCGCAGATGACGACCGGCCTGAAGGGCGATGGTCCGTACGGCGACACCGTCGGCACCGGCGCATGGCGATCGATGCTGACCGACGAATACTCGAAGAATTTCGCCAAAGCCGGCGGCGTCGGCATTTCCAACGAAGTGTTCCGCTCGCTGATTCTGCAGCAGGCGAACAAGAGCTAGGGTTTCAAGGAGCAGCGCGATGAACCAGCGTCCACAGCAGCCGCGGCCAGTAGCGTCCGCCCCCGCCGCGCGGTCCGCGACGTCGACGCCGCCGGACGTCGCGCGTCTTGCCAACGAGCTGACCGAAGTGATGAGCGGCCTGCTCGCCGTGATCGAGCAGGAGACCGAGTTCGTCCGCGCCGGCAAGATCCGCGAGGGCATGCGGCTCGAGGCGCAGAAGTCGGAGCTGTCGCGGCGCTACATGCTCGCGGTGGAGCATCTGAAATTGATGCAGAAGATGCTGTCGCAGACCGATCCCGAGCTGCTCGCGACGCTGCGCCGGCATCACGAGACGTTCCGCGCCATGCTGCAGGTCAATTTGACCGTGCTTGCGACCGCGCATGCCGTCTCCGAAGGCATCGTGCGCGGCGTCAATGCCGAGGTGCAGCGCCGCAACATTCCGAACACCTATACCGCAAGCGGACAGCGCGCCACGCCCGGCCCCCGCAACATGACGCCGATCGCGGTCAGCCGCACGCTCTGACGTGTACGCTTACAATTTAGCTCAATTCGACGCCGCCCCGGCAGCGCGGCATTCAGCGTGTTTTCTAACAGCCTATTGAGAGGTTCCCCGTAGAGTTGCGGACCGTGAGGGGTTGGGATTTGACTCAAGCAAACTAGTGCCTGTGCACTACGAGGCTGCCATGAGTACAGATTTCAACATCAAGCCGGTGGGGGCACCGGTCGCGGCGCCGATGGTCTCTCCCACGAGCGATACGGCGCAGAAGGCGGTCAAGACTGAACTGCCGGCGAGCCAGAGCGTCACCGCTCCGGAGCCGAGCGTGCGCGTCACCATCGATCCCAACGCCGTCAACGCATCGATTTCAAATCAGGCTCCGTCGGTCAGCGACCTGGTCATCATCGACCGCGACGCGCGCGCCGTGGTCTATCAGGTGGTCGATAATCGCACGAATTTGGTGGTGAGGCAGTTTCCGGAAGAAGCCGTATTGCGCCGCCGCGCCTATTTCCACGCGCTCGATCTCAGCAAGGACGCGCCGACGCGGGTGCGTGCCACCGATCGCCGCGCCTAGGCGCGGACCAACGACCGCTCAGGTCTTCTGCGTGGCGTAGGCCTTGTCGAGATAGGTCGCTCCGGTGGCCGGATCGGTGACGACATTGGCGATCAACGCCGTCCCCTGCTGCACCAGCGCGAACTTGGTATCGCCGATCCGGAACCCGCCATCCTTGATCAGCACGTCCTGATACTTGCTGGTGCCGTCGCTCTGGTAGTGGACCTTGGCGCGGAAGCCATCGACGTTCGACACCGAGATGTTGAACGATTTGTTGTTGGCGTACTTGCCGCTCCAGCTGCCCTCATAGAGGTTCGGATCGACGGCCACATAGGGCGTCTTCGACGGGACCGTCAGGCCGGCGGCCTTGTAGTTGGCCGACAGGATGCTCAACACGTCGGCCATGCCGAGGGCTCCGTCAGGAATCGATCGATCAGCCGCGGCCCGAGAGGCCGGCGGCGATATTGCAGTTGATATCGATCAGCGACTTCAGTTTCGCCGGATCCGGATTCATCTGGATGTCGACGGTCTGCTTCATCACGAACACGCCGATATTGGCGATGTTCTGGCGAATCTCGAGCGGCTGCGGATTGTCGTCGCCTTGCGCGGCGCTGAGAAAGATCGACCACAACCGACGATTGAACAGCAACGCATGATCGAGCGCCTTGTCGGGACCGTTCCAGTTCGTCTGGACTTCCTGCAGCTGCCGCGCGGCCTTCAACAGCGCCTGCGCTTCGATTTCACGTGGGGACGCCGTCGTCGTGGAGGTACGAGCGTAGGCCTGGGCTGCATTCGACATTCAATGACCTCGATGGGATGCGGATTTCTCGAGCCGCGAAGACGCAATTCTAGCGCCCGATATTTATGCATCGGGCGCCTTTAAATATGGTTAGCAGCCGTTACGAAATGCGCCGTTCTGAGGGCATGGACAGACACCGTAATATCCCGGAGACAAAAGAAAACGGCGGGGTTTCCCCCGCCGTTCTCGAAGCACTTGCCGGCGCGCTTAGCGGAGCAGCTGCAGCACGCTCTGCTGGCTCTGGTTGGCGAGCGCCAGCGCGGAGACCGCGATAGACTGGCGGGTCGACAGCGCCTGGCTGTTGGCCGCTTCCTCATTGGTGTCGGCCAGCGTCAGGTTGGACGAACCGGTCTGCAGCACGTTGATCAGGTTCTTCGAGAAGTCCTGACGGATCTGCACGATCGACAAGTTCGAACCCAGCGTCGAGGCTTCGCTGCGCAACGAGGAGCTCGCCGAGCTCAGCGACGCAATGACGCTGTTCGCCGAGTTGTTGTCGAGGAAGTCGGTGCCCGCGGTCAGCGCTTTCAGACCGAGGCCGCTGGCATTGAAGGTGACGCCGGTGATGCTGAGCGTCGACTTGCCGGTCTCGTTGAAGGTCAGCTTCAGGCTGTCGCCGTTCAACAGGTTGATGCCGTTGAACGAGGCGTCCTGCGCCGTGGTCGTGATCTGCGCGATGGTGTTGTTGTACTGCGTGACCAGAGCGGCGCGCGCCGACTGCGAGGCCTGGTCGGCAACCGGCGCCGTGCCGGCCGCGCTGAACGTCGCAGTGCCGCCGCCGGTGTTGGTGAAGGTCACCGCACCGATCGTCGAGGAGGCCGCGTCGTTGGTCGTGGTGATGACGAGCTTGTTCGAGCTGTCGAGGCTCGCCGTCAGGTTGCTGGCCGCGAGCGACGTGTTCAACTGCGCCAGCGACGTGCTGGCCCCGAACGTAAAGTTGAAGGCAGGCTGGCCGGCCGACGCCGCGATCGCCAGGACGTCACCGCTCTTGATCGTGGTGCCGTCGACGAGGTTGGCAGACGTGCCGCCGAGCGCCGCGGTGGAAGTGACCTGCGACCTGGTGGTGTAGCCGGTCGGGCTCTGCAGCACCTGGTTGGCGATCGACTTCGCGGTATCGACCAGCTTCTGCAGCGAGGTGATGCCGGTGTTGGCGGCCTGCAGCACCTGCACACCGTTGCCGATGCCGTCGAGCAGGTTGTTGATGTCGCTGGCGCGGTTGTCGAGCGACTGCGCGGTGAAGAAGTTGGTCGGGTTGTCGAGCGCCGTGTTGACCTTCTTGCCGGTGGCAAGGCGGTTCTGCGTCGTGGAGAGCAGATCGGCGGTGGACTGGAGGGAGAGGAGGTTCTGGCGAACGGAGGAGGAGAGAATGATATCGGACATTTTCATACCTTTCTGGTGTGAAACTGAGGAAGAAGCCGCTCCAATCCTTTCTGATCGGGCGGATGGCCGATCCTGCGGTCGGGCCGCGAAGGAAAAAGAAATCTCCAGAACGGCATTTGAGACAAAGGCCGAAGAATAAAATTGTCGCCATTGGGTGAGGTTCGTCCCGAAAACTACTGAGGCGACTGACAATTCCGGCCAGATAACGACGCCAGCGCCTGCCCCTCGTTCACCAAGCATTAACCATCATGGGAAAGGATCGCTGTCGCATCGGCCCCCGGCCGCAACGGCGGCTGCTAAGCAGTGCCGAACCACTTCGCTCCGCCAGCGAAGACATCGCGCGACTGCAGGCAAAGGAGAACGGTCATGGCCCTGAAGGTCGAACTCAAACCGAACGAGCGCATCATCGTCGGCAATTGCGTGATCACCAACACCGACCAGCGCGCCCGCCTGCTGATCGACGGCGACCGCATCCCGATCCTGCGCGAGAAGGATATCCTGACGCCCGAGACCGCGGACACGCCGGCGAAGCTGATCTATCTCGCCGTGCAGCTGATGTATCTGTCGCCGGACCCGATGGCGCACCACCCGACCTATTTCAGTCTGGTGCGCGACATCATCACCGCAATGCCGAGCGCGTGGCCGTTCATCGAAAGCGTCAACAACTTCATCCTCAACGGCGACCTCTATCACGCGCTGAAGGAGTCCAAGAAGCTGATCGCACACGAGGAGAAGCTGCTGGAAACCGCGCGCGACCAGCAGAACGCCGATCGCGACGACGCACGCAAGAGCGCGTAGAGCTTCTTGTTTTGACGCGTTTTCTTCGCGCGAACCGGCGTCCACTTCGCTTGAAAACGCTCTAGCCCCACTCGCCTCAACGAAAAAGGCCTCCGCGCGGAGGCCTTTTTGCTGGCTGGAGATGAGGGGCGCGCGATCAGCTGATCGGCAGGTATTTCAGCAGCGTCGTTTGATACAGCATCGACGTGGTCTGATACGACGCCTGCAAGCTGGTTTGCAGCGCCAGGATCTTGGTCGCGACCTCGTCCTGATTGACGCCCTCGACCGAGTCGAGCATCGTTTCCGCCATCCCCTTGAGCTGAGTCTGCCGATCGGTGGCCGCCTTGGTCGCGGTCTGCGCGCCGGCGAATTCGGCTTGCACGTCCTGGATCTGCTGCTGACCGTTCTGCGGGGCGAGGTTAGCGCTTACGCGCTGCGCAAGCGCCGTCACCTGCGCGCTCGCATTCGAGTTGCTGGCATTGGTGGTGACGGCCGCGTACACCGCGACGTTCTGCAGCAAATAGCGGAAGGCCTGTTCGTTGGCGCGCGCGCCATACTGCACGGTGATCGACTGATCGACCTGGGCGACCGCGGTGCCGCGCGCCGACCCCGGGCCATTCTCGCCGGTGTACCAGTAGACGGTGTTGCCGGGCGTGCCCGCGACCAGGTTGGTCGCGGTGTCGAACGGCGGTCCCCCTACCCTGAGCGGCGCCGGCGCTGCGGTGGTGTTGTTGGCGATGCCGAGCGCGCCGAGTGCGGCTGTATTGGAGCTCGAGATCGACAGGCTCTCGCCGTCGGCGCCGTGCAAGGTGATCGCGCCGTTGCTGATAGTCGACGGGTTCTTGGTGCCGCTGATCTGGTCGATCTTGGCCATCAGCGTCTGCACGCTGTCGGTGACGTTGACCTGGTTGCCGGTGGCGCCCGAGGCCACGAAGGTGATCGGCGTGCCGTTCACCGTGATGGTGTCACCCGCGGCAAAGCTCGTCGACAGCGAGTCGGTGCCCGCCGCCCCCGAAAGGGCCGTGGCGCCGCTGATCGGCGCCGGCGGCGTGTTATGGTTGTTCACCGCCGCGCCCGAGACGGTCGCGACCGGATTGAAGAAATTGTTCGACGCCGCGACCGCGGACGCCGCGACCAGCGACGTGTCGCTCAACGTCTTGATCGACGAGGTCAGCGTCGACTGCAGGTTGGCCGTCGTCGCCGCGGTGTCGGCGCCGATCAGGAACGAGCCGGTGGGCGGCGGGTTCGTCGTGGTCGCCGTGAGCTCGATCGCTTCGGTGGTGCCGTCGGGCAGCGTGAAGTTGAACTTGATCTTGTCGCCGTCCTTCGGATTGACGGCGCCGAGATCGACCGAGGCCGACTTCGGCGTGCCGGCCGGCTGCGTCACCGTGGCGCCGCCCGTCAACGACGACTGCACCGACAAAAGCTTCAGGCCGAACGGCGAGCCGTCCTCGGCGATACTCGTGACCGTCGTGGTCGCCGGCGGCGACGAGACGCTCAGGCGGCCCATCATGCCGGCGCCCTGATCGGCCTGCTTGCGCTCATTGATGAGCTGGGTGAGCCCAGCCTGGGTTGCCGTGCCCTTGAGCATGGTATCGGCGGACACCGTGGCCGGCGTATCCATCGCGCGGCCGGAAAACAGATAGCGGTCGCCCGACTGGCTGTTCAGCATCGCGACCGCGTTGGCGAAGGCCGCCTGCGCCGTGATCTGGCCCGAGGTCTGGCCGCTGTCGTTGAGCGTCAGCGTCGCCGTCGTCGCGGCGTTCTTCACCTGGGTCCCGACGTCGGACAGGCCCTGCAAGGTGAGGTTCGCGACACTCAGGCGCGTGTTGAGGTTGGTGGCGGTATCGGAGAACGCGTTGATGCCGCTGATCTGCGCGCGCAGGCTGAGCGCAAAACCGCGATCGAGCCCCTGCCCCGCATAGGTCGTCGATACCTTGCCGGTCGCAAGCTGCGTGGTCAGGTCATTGAGCTGATTCCGCAGGTTGAGGATCGTGGTGCCGATATAGGAAGTTCTGCCGCTTACGCCGTCGATCGACATGTTACCCTCACGTGAGCTGCAGCAGCGCGTCGTACATCTGCTTGATCGACGACATCACGCGCGCATTGGCGGAATAGGCGTTCTGCAGCGAAAGCAGATGCGCCATCTCCTCGTCCATGTTGACGCCGGAGGTCGAGTCCATCTTGGTCTGCAGCGTGTTCAGCACGACGTCCTGGCCGTCAGCGAGTTGCTTGGCGGCGGTCGCCGACTCGCCCTGCTGGCTGATGAACTGCTTGGCAAAGTTCAGCAGCGTGCCGGTGAACGGCGCGCCTGACGTGCCAAGGCCGGTCTGCGGTGAATAGCTGTACGAGGCGTTCGACAGCTGGTTCAGAACGAGGTTGGCGCGCGTGGTGTCGCCGGCCGGCGTCTGCGGATTGGTCGAGTACACCACCATGCGCGAGGGATCGCCGATCAGGCCGGTGTTGACGCTGATGCGCGCGGCAAGGCCGGTCGTCTGCGAGCCGTTCGCGGTGATCGCGCCGGTGTAGAGCCCGCCATTGTCGGTGAACAGCGGAAGATGCGGATCGCCCGAGGTCAGCGACGAAACCGTCGACGTGACCGATGCCGCGGTCACATCGGCCTTGTTGACGGCGCCGTCGTCAAGCACGCGCAGCGTCGACCCCGACGGATTGGAGAATTGCAGGCCGGTTCCGCCGAGTGCGCCGTTGAGCTGCGACAGCACCGAGCTCATGCCGCCCGAGAAATCAATGCCCAGCACCTCGTCGTTCGGATCGACGGTCGCGGTATTGCTCAGCGGCAGCACGCTCGGATCGTCGACGCGAATGATCGACAGATTATGCGTGAGGCCGGTGGTGTTGTCCTTGTAGGAGACGTGGATGGTGTTGCCGTTCTGCAGCCCCGAGAGGTCGAGGTCGAAGCCGGACTGCGCTCCCGCCGTCGCCGCGGTGCCCGCGGTGGTCTTGTCCGACAGCGCGCTCGACATCGCGGCGGCGAACTGATCGATCTGTGTCTGGGCCTGCGCCAGCGTGTTGTCGCGCAACTCGAGATAGGCGGCGATCTTGCCGGAGCGAATCGAGTTGGTCGACACCATGTCATAGGTGCCGCCATGCGGGAACGTGATGGTGATGGTGCCGACGGTGCTCTTGGTCGGGTCGGTATTGTACAACGTGTTGGGCGTCATCGTGCCCTGGGCGTTGAAGCTGAGCGTCGCGGCCTCGGTGCCGACCAGCTGCACGCCGGAATTGGTGAACACGCTCACCTGGTTCTGGCTGTTGGTGACGGTGCGGATGTCCATCAGCTGCGAGAGCTGCGTGACGTAGCGGTCGCGCTGATCGAGCAATGCCGCGGTCGAGGCATCGGTCGTGCCGCCATTGGCCGCCAGCTGGACATTGAGGCGCGCAATCTGCTGCATCGCATTGTTGGCGCTGTTGATGGAATCGCTGATGCCGGCCTCGGCGTTGGCGCGCAGCGTCTGGATTCCCTGCGAGGTCGCGTTGAGCTGCTGCGCCATCGATTGCGCGGCATTGATCACGCCGATGCGGGCCGACTGCGATTCCGGGCTGGTCGACAGCCCCTGCAGCGCGGTCAGGAACTTGTTGTAGGCGTCCTCGATCGTGCCGGTGGAGTCGGGATTGCCGTACACGCCCTGCAGATTGGCCAGGAAATCCGAGCGGACGTCGGCGTAGGCCGCTCCCGACGTCTCGGTACGGAGCTGGGTCTGCAGGAATTCGTCGAGCTGGCGATTGACGCCGGTGATGAGGACGCTCGATCCGTACTGGCCGGTGGTGCCGGTGACCTGGTTGAGCGTCTTCCTGACGTAGCCGGGCGTCTCCGCGTTGGCGACGTTCGACGACACGAGCGAGAGCGAGGCCTGCGTGGCGCGCAGGCCCGACATCGCGGTGGAAAGGGCTTGGCTCAGACCCATGATGTGTACTCGCCTTTACTTCTTCACACGGACAGCAAACGATGCGATCAGCGCACCACGTTCAGGAGATCCTGCACCATCGAATTAGTCGTGGTGATCACCTTGGTGTTCGCCGAATAGGCCTGCTGGGTCACGATCAGCTTGGTAAATTCGTCGGCAATATCGGTGTTCGAGCTCTCGAGCGAGGAACCGACGATGGTGCCGGCCTTGCCGAACAGCGCCGCGCCGGACTCGTCGGTCGCCTCGAACGCACCGCCGTCGATGCGCTTGAGGAAGTTGGTGCCGTTGAAGGTCGCCACCGAGATTTCGGCGAGGTCGATGTTGCGGCCGTTGGTGTAGTTGCCGACGATGCGGCCGTTGGTGGAGACGCTGACCGACTGCAGCTGGCCGGCGGGGAAGCCGTCCTGCTGGATCTGGTTGACCTGAACGTTGCCGTTGGCGTCGGCGAACTGGGTCACGCCGCCGGAGCCGAAATTGATCACGGGGCTGCCGAGCGACACGCCGTTGACGACGGCATTGGTGAGCGCCACCGAGGAGATCGCCGGCGACATCTGGCCGTTCGAGGCGAAGGTGAAGTTGACGTTGACGTTCTGCCAGGAGACCTGCGTGCCGGTCGCGTTGGGATTGACCTGATAGAACAGGTTCCAGGTGTCGGTATGTCCGCTGCCCAGCGAGGAGCTGTCGGTCTTGGCCCAGCGGAATTGCAGGTTCACCGGCGCGCCCGACACGTCGTAGGCCGTGACGGCGCCGCCCGAGACGGATTCGTTCAGGAAGGTCGAGTTGTCGTTGCCGACAACCTGGCCGGTGCCGACCGTGCCGCCGCCGCCGCGAACCGCAACCGCCGAGCCGGTGAAGCCGAGCGCCGCGAAGGCGGTCGCGTTCGAGCTCGTCACGTTGAGATCGGCCAATTTGCCGGAGTGCAAGGTGATCTTGCCGCCGCTGATCGTCGATGACGTGGTGGTACCGGTAATCGAGTCGATCTTCGCGAGCAGCGTTCCGATGCTGTCGGTGACGTTGAGCTGGTTGCCGGTCGCCCCCGAAGCCACGAAGGTGATGACGGTTCCGTTGACCGTGATCGTGTCGGCGGGCACGACGGGCGGGCCGGCAGAGCCGGCGCTGAAGTTGGTATTGATCGAATCGGTGCCGGCTGCGCCCGAAAGCAGCGTCGCGGCGGTAATGGCCACCGACGGCGTCGCCTTGTTGTTTTGCGCGGTGCCGGTGATGGTGGAATCGGTATACGGCGCAGCCGGCGTGCCCAGCACCAACGGATTATTTCCACTGCTGAACGCGCCCGGCCGGATCAGCTCGGAGCCGGGAACCGAAGTGTCGTGCGCGGTGGTCAAGGGATAGGACGCGAGGTTGGCGCGATAGTCGATCTTGGTGGTCTGCTGCGCCGGCAGGAAGTCGTTCTTGAATTGCAGCACCTGCGGCGATGAGCCCGCCGGGTTGCCGGTGGTCGGGTCGATCGGCACGCCCTCGAGATAGTAGCCGGCGCCGTTGACGAGATAGCCGTCCTTGTTGAGCTGGAAATCGCCGCGGCGGGTGTAGCGGTCGACGCCGTCGAACACCGGCGCACCGTCGGTGAAGCTGCCGGGCTTCTGCACCGCGAAAAAGCCGTTGCCGTTGATCGCCATGAAGGTCGCGACCGATGCCGACTGCACGTCGCCCTGCACCGAGTTGGTCGAGCGGGACTGCGCGGTGACGCCGCCGGCGAGCTGCGCGGTCAGCGCGGTCTGCGGGACGAGGTCGAGGAACGAGGTATCGATGCGCTTGAAGGCGGTGGTCTGCGAGTTGGCGATATTGCCGGAGATGTTTTCGAGCGCGTAAGAGCCCGCGCGCAAGCCACCGACAGCCGTCGTGAGAGCGCCGAAGATACCCATGACATGTTCTCCAATTCGATTCCCGGCGGCTGGCAATCACAGGAATGGCCGCATCGGCGGAGCATGTCGCAAAGGTCGTGCCACGAAACAAAACGTAACAAAATCATCCGCTTGAAAAAAATGCCCCGGTCGTTCGACCGGGGCACATTTGCCGGGAGCGGCAACAATTGCCGGGAAGGAATGTCAGGTCGCCGACGGCGCCGCCGGGTGAAACACCAGCGCAAAACCGTCCATGCAGTAGCGCAGTCCGGTCGGTTTCGGGCCGTCGTCGAAGACGTGGCCGAGATGGCCGCCGCAGCGGCGGCAATGCACCTCGGTGCGCACCATGCCGAAGGTGCGGTCCGAGGTCGTGCCGACCGCATTGTCCAGCGGCTTCCAGAAGCTCGGCCAGCCGGTGCCGCTCTCATACTTGGTCTCGGACGAGAACAGCGGCAGGTCGCAGCCGGCGCAGGCGAAGGTGCCCTTGCGGTGCTCCTTGAGCAGCGGGCTGGATCCCGGCCGCTCGGTGCCCTGGTTGCGCAGGATCTCGTATTGCTGCGGCGTCAGCTGCGCGCGCCATTCGGCGTCGGTCTTCTCGATCTCGAATTTCTCGGCGGCCTGCGCCGGCGAGGCGCGCAGCCAGCGGAAGGCGGCGAAGCCGAACAGGCCGGCGACGGAAGCAAGCAGGATGCGGCGATCGATCATCAATCATCTCCGGTGCGGACGGCTCAGCAGGGCGTGCCCGAGGTTCGTCAAGAGATACGAACCCCGCCGGCGGACGTTACATCCGCCCGTCGGAGATCCGCTCACTTTCTTGCGAGGCATCCGGATACGGCGCCTCGCCGTCCTCGATCTGCCTGGGCGCGGGCGGCCGCGCCGGCCGCACCCCCGACGGGGGTGGACGGCGGGGTGCGGGTCCCCTGGTTCCCGCCCTGAGATTGGCCTCGGCGAGCCGCGCCTCCCGCAGGCGCTCCTTCGCACGTGCACCCTCGCGGTAGCGCGCCAGAACACCCGCCGCGGACGCGGCGCCCCTCGCCCACAGGCTGACGAAATGACCGGCGACGCGGCCGGTGGTGCCGCCGGCCCAGACCAGCTCGAACGGCGAAAACAGCCGCCAGCGGTCGTCGCCCCACAGGATGCTGCGCGCGATCAACTGCCCGGCGAGCGCCGAGGTGTTGAGTCCCTGCCGGCCGAAGCCGCTCGCCACCCACAGGCCCCGGCGCAACTGGCCGATCTGCGGCATGCCGTGCACGGTGACGCCGACCGCGCCACCGAACATCTCCGCGATCGGAACCTTGCCGAGTTGCGGAAACACCGTGGCGATGCGGCGCTGCACCGCCCCGCCAAGCCGCTTCGGCCGTGCGTCCCAGGTGGTTTCGGGGCTCGCCCACAACAGCCGATCGCCATCGACGACACGGAAATGGTCGATGCCGTTGCTGTCGACGACCGAGCCGGGAAACGCGATGGTCTCCGCCAGCCGCTCCCCGAGCGGCTCGGTCAAAGCCGCGTAGCGCCACACCGGCAGCAGCGTATCGGACAAGCGCTTCAACGGCGCGCCGAGATGGATGTTGCCGGCGAGGACAATATGGTTGGCGCGCAGCCGCGCCGTCGGCGTCACGATGCGTTTGCGGATGCCAGAAAAATCGATGCTGACGACCGGCGTCTCCTCGAAGATCCGCACGCCCGCCCGCATCGCCAGCGCGGCGAGGCCATGCACATATTTGCGGCCATCGATCTGGAACGCCTTCGGATAATAGATGCCGTGGAAATAGCGGCCGGTCCTGAGCACGCTGCGCACGCGATCGACCTGCCAGCCCTCGACCTCGGTCGCGAAATCCTCGCCCAGCGTCTGCAGGCGGCCGATCAGCGCCTCGCCGACATCGACATTGGAGACCTCCAGCGCGCCATCACTCGGCTTGATGCCCGGGATCAAATCTTCGGTAGCGGTGGCGCGGACATAATCGGCGCCCTCCTTCGACAATGCCCACAATTCGCGGGCATCGTCGAGGCCGACGCGCTCGATCACATCTGTCATCGGCAGACCGAATCCCGGCATCACGGTGCCGAGATGATGACCGGAGGCGTTCCAGCCGATCTGGCGGCCCTCGAGCACCGCGACGCTCGCGCCGAGCCGCGCCGCCTCCCGCGCCACGGTCAGGCCGGCCAGCCCGGCCCCGACCACGCAAATGTCGACGTCGAGGTCGAACGCCAGACGGTCGCCGAACTGCGAGTCCGCCTGATCGGGGCCGTCTGCCGCACTTGTGGAACTCTCGCTCATGGCGTTTCTTACGGACCGCTGCGGCGCTTGTCACCTTGTCCAGGGCATGAGCCTGTAGATTAATTCGACCTGACCGAATCGAGAATGGAAGTCCATGCGCCGTTTGCTGCTGCTGCGTCACGCCAAGACCGAACACGACGCGCCTTCGGGGCACGACCAGGACCGCCGCCTCGACGAGCGCGGCCACCGCGATGCGGCGGAGATCGGCGGCTGGATCGCCCGTCGTCCGCCCCTGCCCAATCTGGCACTGGTCTCGCCGGCAGTCCGCACCGCACAGACCTGGGACATCGTGCGCGAGGCGCTGAAGGGCGCCGGACCTGCGCCGAAAGTCGAATTCGTGCCGGACCTCTACGGCGCCGATCCCGTGCAATTGCTGACCGCGATCCGGATGGCTTCGGTCACCGATCCGAAGCGGCTGATGCTGATCGGCCATAACCCCGGCATGCACGAGCTCGCGCTGACGCTGACCGGCAGCGGCGACGAGGCCGCAAAGCGCGCGCTCGGCGACAATCTGCCGACCTCGGGGCTCGCCGTCTTCGACTTCGCGACCGACGACTGGAACGACGTCTCGTTCCGGCGCGGCAAGCTCGTCCTGTTCGTCAGCCCTAAACTGTTGAAGCAAGCCTCGCGCAGCTGACGCAAGCGGACAGCGCCGCTCCGCCATGCTATATTGACGTCTGCGCGACAGGGGGACCGGTTCGCGTCGATACAGGACGACTTCAAGAAAAAGAAGGCGCGCGTCCCGGCACAGGGACCAAACGGCTCCAGACCAATCGCGGACAGGAGGCGCAGATGTACAAGTCCATTCTCGTGCCGATCGACCTCGCCGACACCGATCTGGCGAAGCCGGCGATCGCAACCGCTGCAACATTGTCGCAAACATGGAACGGGACGGTGCGTCTGCTCAACGTGCTGCCGATGACGCCGGTGATGCTCGCCGAATATGTTCCGGCGGATTTCGACAGCCAGCAGCGTGAAACGTCGGAAGAAGCGCTCGCGATCGTCGCGCGCGAATCCGGCATCGCGCCCGGACGCATCTCCGGCGTGGTCCGCCAGGGCGGCATCTATCACGAGATCCTCGAGGAGGCCGCGAACATGAAAGCTGACCTCATCGTGATGACCTCGCACCGGCCGGCGATGCGCACCTACTTCCTCGGCTCCAATGCCGGCCACGTGGTGCGTTACGCCAAATGCTCGGTGCTGGTGGTGCGGCACTAAAGCGGGATGAGTTTTGGGGCCGTCGCAGGCGGCGCTGCCAAAATATCGAAAACAACCCCATGCAAAGGAGTCGGCGGCTGGCGGGGTCGACCAGGCAACTTGACACGTCGGGCAACTCAGGGATATTCTTCTAATATTCCGAAATTGTGCATACATCCCCTCCCCACACTGTCAGAACGGGCAACTTGCCTGAGCGCAGCCGAGCCGCCCGCGGTCGATTGCCCGACGATGCTATCCGCGTATTCTCGTCTTCGATGTGTTTGAGGGTTCTGGGAATTGACTTCACCAGTTCAGTATACGGAGCGACATTGACGAAGAGGGGCGGCGTTGTCGAATATTGTCAAGGAATTGCGGAAAGGTAACGCACGCAAGAGCGCCGGAAGACGCCCCTTTCCGTGCGTTCGAGACCTCCTCGCCGACCATGCGGAAACTGCGCCGGAGCGCTATGCCATTCTGGCCCCGGCGCGCCGCCCGATGACGTATGGCGCGCTATGGACGCAGGCAAATGAAGTGGTTTTCGGGTTGCGGAACGTCGGCGTGCGCCGAACTGACAGGGTCGCGGTCGTGTTGCCGGACGGACCAGAGGCTGCAGTAGCGGCGATCACGGTTGCGGCCGGCGCGGTTTGTGTGCCTCTCAATCCGGGTTTCACCTGTGATGAATACCAGCGTTATTTCGACGAATTGCAGCTGGCGGCGCTATTGACGCACGCCGACTTGAATTCGGCCAGCCGACGCGCCGCCCAAATCCAGGGCGTGCCCGTGATCGATGTGTCGATTCGGCCGAACGAGGGAGCCGGCGCGTTCAGTGTTGCCGGTCGGGCACCGCAGCTCCTGGTTGACGACGAGTTTGCGTCCAGCGCTGACGACGCGTTCATCCTGATGACATCTGGCAGCACGTCGCGGCCCAAAACGGTCCCTCTGACCCATGCAAGCGTCTGCCTGTCGGCCGACAACGTTGGCGCCGCCCTAGAGCTTGAGGCTCGCGACCGATTGCTGAGCGTGCTGCCTCTCTTTCATGGGCATGGCTTGATCTCGGGACTTCTGGCCGCGCTTGCGGCAGGCTCCAGTGCGGTCTGTCCTCCCGGCTTCGATGCAACAGCCTTCTTCGGCTGGCTGACGGAGTTTCGACCGACCTGGTACACTGCGGTACCGGCAATCCATCGCGCGCTATTGGCAGCGGCCGATCCCTACAGGCAGGCTGCACAGCGGTCCTCGTTGCGGCTCGTTCGTTCGGCTTCGACGTCTCTGTCGTCGGAAGTGCTCGACGGACTGGAAGCGTTGTTTGGTGTTCCCGTTATCGACACCTATGGCATGACGGAGGCTGCCACCCAGATCGCTGCAAATCCCTTGCAGCGGCGAAAGCGCGATTCAGTCGGCCGGCCGGCCGGCCCCGAGATCGCGATACTGGACAGTGTGGGTCGTCGCTTGCCATCCGGCAAACGTGGAGAGATCGCGCTGCGAGGTCCCACCATAACCAGGGGATACGACAATGATGCCGACGCTACCGCGTCCGCATTTCAGGACGGCTGGTTCCGGACCGGAGACGTCGGATACCTGGACGCCGACCGGTACCTTTTTATCGTCGGTCGCATCAAGGAGATCATCCATAAGGGCGGGCAGAAGGTTGCCCCCGCCGAGGTAGAGGGGGCCTTGCTAAGCCACCCGGCTGTGATCGAAGCCGCTGCTTTCCCTGTCCCCCATGAGCGACTAGGCGCGGACGTCGCCGCCGCCATCGTGCTGCGTCAGGACGCAAAGGTGAGCGCACAAAGTCTCCGAGACTATGCCCGAGGACGCCTGGCCGGGTTTAAGGTCCCTGGCCTCATCGTGATTGTACCGGAGATTCCGAAAGGCCCCGGCGGGAAGATCAAGCGCAATGAACTTGCGGCCCGCTTTTCCAAGACTCGACCAATCCAGAACGGCGGCAAGGGAGTTGCGCCCAGCTCGGAATTGGAGCGTCAACTGGCCGGTATCTGGCAGGACATTTTGGACATCGATCAGATCAGCGTTGACCAAGATGTCTTCGCGCTCGGCGTGGATTCACTTGCCATGACCCAGTTGATTTTGCGTGTGGAGGAGCGCTTCGGCAGCACCCTGTCATTCGAAGACATCTTCAATTGGCCGACCGTTGCGGCTCTTGCGCTTCACCTTGAATCATTGAAAGGGGGCGCCGGCTCGTTGGTGCGCCCGCACGATCCGCAACCGCAGATTTCGCGCGCTGATGGAGATGACGCACAGTCAATCTCCATCGTGCAGGAGCGCATGCTACGCATCGAGCGAAAATTATCCGGGTTGCCCCAGTTCAACCTGCCGTTCGCTTATCGATTGCAGGGCCGACTAAGCATTCCCGTGCTCGAGCGGAGCCTTGCCGAGGTCGTGCGTCGGCATGACATGCTGCGCACGGCGTTTATCTGGCAGGGTGAGGTCCCTCTCGCGCGCGTCGTGCCGGACGTCGATGTCAGATCGATCCTGGCTGTGAAGGATTATGCAGCCCCGGTGCATACCGGAGATGCTCGAGCCACGGAACTTCTGCTGGTAAAGGCGAAGTTGGAAGCCGAACGGAGCTCCCTGGCGCCGATCGACATGAACAATGCGCCACTGTTCCGGGCCTATATCTTCCGGCTCGATGCCAGGGACCATGTTTTGCTTCTGGTCATGCACGACATCATCATCGATGGCTGGTCGATGGCAATCTTCATGGAAGAGCTTCTGGAGATTTATGCCGCTGCGATTTCCGGTGCGAAGGTGCAACTGCCCGAACCGTCGCTTCAGTTTTCCGATTTCGCTCGCTGGCAGCGTTTGTGGTCCGGCACCGAGGAAGCAAACAGGCAGTTCGCTTACTGGAAGCGGTGCCTCGACAAAGCCTCACCTCCATTTGCAGCCCCGAAAAGCAGCGTTGGAGGTGAATTGACCTCGCGCGTTGTCCAGGAGCCTTTTCAAATATCCAACAATCTGGTGACGCAGCTCAGCGCCATCAGCCGTGACCGGGGCGCAACCCTGTTCATGAGCTTACTCGCCGGTTTCAAGACCCTGCTGCTGCTCCGGAGCGAGCGCAACGACATTTGCGTCGCGACCTTGATGGCCAATCGGTCTCAACTCCGGACAGAACGCGTGATCGGTCCGTTCGCGAACACCACGATCATCCGCACCCAACTTGATGCTGATCTGACCTTTGGCGAAGCGCTCAATCGCGTGCGCGAGGCCGTCCTGGAGGCTCACGCCAGACAAGAACTTCCATTCGATATCATTGCCAGCCGACTGGCGGAAGAAACCGGCTTGTGCCCGGCATCACTCGTTCAAGTTTATTTCGTTCTCCAGGTTGCGTTCCGCCGAGCGCTCCGGCTGCCCGATCTGACGGTTCGCCCGTTCGGCTACCAGGAGGAACGGTCTGCCATGCCGATTGATCGCGCTTGGCTCTCGATGACCCTCAAGGACACCCCGTCGGGAATGACCGGCATATGCGGGCGCAAGGACGACTTGTTCGAGCCGCACACCGTCCAGAATTGGATTGCCGACTACACGGCAATCCTGGTCAATGCGGCCGCAAACCCCAACGCGCAGCTTGGCCGATTGATTGATCCTTGAAACGATCAGGTCAGTCGCACCAAGCCGGTGCCAAAAGTGCAACGCTTTGTGTCGGTGTCACGCCGCGCAAGCTCGCCCAAAATTCGTCGGAGCCGAGTATCATCCCGCTTGATTATCCACTAGAAATTGTCGACAATTCAGCCGTGTATTGGACAAGGGATTAATCAAATCTAGTTTTGCCACTTTGGAGGCGGCGATGTGTAGATTTGCAGTGGATCTCATTGACTTCGAGGAATTGACCGCGGCGCAAAGGAAAGCACTGCTGAAGGACCTACAGAAGCGCAGGGATGCTCTGCAAGCGCAGCTGGAGGATGTCAATGAATCGCTGAAGGGCGTCAATCAAGCGCTTAAGACGGTCCAGAAAGTATCTAAGGGCCGTTAGTGCCCTGGCCCAGCGCCCGACAAAGCTGCAATCTGGTCTCGGTCCGTGCAGGGGCTCCGTGATCGGAGCTCAAGGCAGCGTCCAAATATGCGCTTGCCGAATGCGGAAGAGACGGGGGAGCCCTGAGCCAGAGCACGCAAAATCGACGCTGCTCCGGGCAGCAGGATGTGAAGCCCGTTGGTCACGTCATGGCCGGCCACCGTTGCTCTTGTGTCAGGGTTGGATTCCGAGCGCCTTAAGTATGGGCGTCCACTGGGCGTAATCCCTCTCATGCATCGCTCGTGCCTCAGCACCGGATCGCCATACATGCTTGAATCCAACATTCTTCAGCTTTTCCTGAGAACCTTGCGACGCTTGCCGGAAAATCTCGGCGAGGCGGACGACTTCCTCCGCTGATGTATCCGGCGGAGCGAGGATGCCGACCCATCCTTCCGTCTCAATCCCGCTACCGGTTTGCGCAATAATCCGAAGCGAATCTTGAAACGGGAGAAAATCTGGAAAAGGAACAATCGCAGCCGCGACGTGCCCCCCAAGGACGCTGAGGATCGCCGGCGCCGAGCCTTGATACGGCACGTGCACCATCGGCACTCCGTAGTCACTGAAAAGCTTTGTGCCTATCAGATGGGGAATGCTCCCGGCGCCTGCGGTGGCTACGGTGCGATATTTCTCCTCGCGCGAGGCTTCCTGCATGTATTCAGCAAGGTGCGCGGGAGCGTCTTTTCTCGTGACAGCAACGTAGGAGAAGGTCGCCAAAATTCCGATCGGCACGAGCCCGCTTTGGGGTGACGTCCTGAGCGACGACGTGGAGGACATGAACAAGAGCGTTCGAGTCCCCTTTTGCCGAAGGATCCAATCCGCCGCTATCGCCCCTCCTGCGCCAGGTCGATTTTCCACGATCGTGGAAATTCGCGCCATCTGCTCGGCTGCTTCAGCCACGATTCTGGCCGCGGTTGAGGAGGTTCCCCCTGCTGCAAATCCCACGACCAATGTAATCTGCCCTTCATTCGGCAGGGCGGGACTGGAGAGCATCACAAGCGCGGCGAGAAATAGCGGCGTGAGTCTCGTCATGCACTGATCCCTTTCCGCCGGGTATCGCGATTTTCAAGGACAACTGGACCACGCGCCCTTCAAGGGCGCAACCTCCGAAAGAACGTCATCCGACCAGCTGGCGCTCTCGGGCACCCTGCAAGCGCGCCCATCCGTCCGCGACTCGCACGCGGTTCGCCATCGAAGCGGGCAGAATTCGATACCGGGTCGATCTCGCCAAGCTCGCACGCGGGCTGGCACTAACTGAACAACACCGGTGTTCGGAGCCCGATAGACACCTCCTTCTTCTGACAATAGTCTTTGACTAAAGATCGGATCGGATCAGGGCGAGCTTTTATGGCCGCAGACCGTGTGGAACGGCGACTGAGTGCTATTTTCGTGGCCGATGTGGCTGGCTACAGCCGCCTCATGGGTGCTGATGAGGAGGGTACGCACGCCCGGCTGAACGAACATCTGTCCGCGCTCCTCTATCCCGAGATCGAAAAGCACGGCGGGCGGCTCATCAGAAGCGCTGGCGACGGAATCTTGGTGGAGTTTGCCAGCGTGGTCGGCGCGATGCGATGCGCCGTTGCGATACAGCGTGGCATGATCACTCGAAACACCGATGTGCGAATTGAAAAGCGGATCGAGTTCCGCATTGGCATCAATGCCGGCGACATCATCATAGAAGGCGGCGATATCTTTGGGGACGGGGTAAATGTTGCGGCTCGGCTCGAGGCGCTTTGTGAGCCGGGCGACATCTGTGTATCGCAACGCGTGCGCGAAGATACGCAGGATAAGCTTGACGTCGAATTCGAAGATAGTGGCGAGCATCAACTGAAGAACATTGCACGGCCGGTGCGGGTCTATCGCGTGTCGTTCGGCAACGCCCCGGCGCGACCGGCGCTTGCGCTTCCCGACAAGCCATCGGTCGCCGTCCTGGCTTTTGAGAATATGAGTCGCGACCCGGAGCAGGAGTACTTTGCGGATGGAATTTCGGAAGACATCATCACCGAGTTGTCCCGCTTCTCGGACTTGTTCGTGATCGCACGCAATTCGAGTTTTCGATACAAGGGCAGAGCGGTTGACTTGCGTCTGGTGGGTCGAGAACTCGGCGTGCGCTATGTTCTGGAGGGTAGCGTTCGTCGGGGCAATGACCGAGTTCGGATCACGGCGCAGCTGATTGATGCTGCAAGTGGCGTCCACCGCTGGGCCGAGCGCTATGACCAGAAGTTAAAGGATGTATTTGCGATCCAGGACGACGTGGCGCGGACGATCGCCGCAATTCTGGTCGCGCATGTGAACATGGCGGAAGCTGAACGCACCTTGCTCAAGCCGCCCAAGACTTGGCAGGCCTACGATCACTACATGCGCGCAAGTGCGGCGTGGATAGCGTTCCAGTCCTCGTGGCAAATGGCGGAATTATTGAGGACACGAGGGCACCTCGCAGATTCGCTGGCCATCGATCCGAAATATGCCCGTTGCTATACAATGCTGGCCAGCACTCACCGGGTGGCTTGGCTCAATCCGCTGAATGATGAATATTTGAGCCCGACTATCCTTGACCTGGCCATCAAATTGGCGCGCACGGCAATTGCCCACAATCCGAGCCTGCCCGAAGCCTATGCCGAGTTGGGCTATAACATCATCCGGAAGCGTGACTTCGACGCAGCGACTGGCGCCGCCGAAAGGGCGCTGGCGCTAAACCCCAATTTCGCGGATTACCGCCTCGCGCAAATATTTTACTCGGTGGGAGAGCCGACCAGAGCTATTGCAATCGCCAAGTTGCAAATGCGCCTTGATCCATTCCATCCGCATTTTGCGCCGTTGATGGTCGGCGTAGCTCACTACCACCTCAGAGAATACCACGATGCCCAACATTGGTTGACCGAAGCCATTAGCCGCGCGCCCAATCACCAGTATGGCCACGCCTTCTTGGCTGCGACGTACGCTCAGCTGGGACGAATGGAAGATGCTCGTGCAGAGGCAAACGAGGTTCTACGCTTAAATCCAAGATACAGCATCAGCGGCACCCAGCAGCAGGTATCCATTCTCAAACGCGCCGAAGATTTGGAGCACCTGGTTGACGGGCTGCGAAAGGCCGGCCTTCCAGCCTAGTCTTGGCGAATGCGCGGGGGCAAGACATGAGGCGCTGACCGACGGCGATTGGTCGCTATGGACCGAAAAGCGGACGCACTGTGCTCACGTTGAGTTCAGCTTCTGACGCACACCGGACTTGCCATATTCGCTTTAGATGCGGCGCATCATCACGACGGCATGTCGCTCCGCCCGCTCTACCACGTGTAACGGATCGTGCCGGTGCCGGCATAGGTTTGCGAGCCGCGCGCGAACTCGCCGTCGAACTTGCCGAGAAGTGTGACGCCGTTGACGAGCTTGAGCTCGGCGCCCGCGGATACCAGCGCGGAGTCCTTCGCGGGCGCCGCGCCGTTGACGATGAAGCTTGCGCCGGGAAGCGTCTGGAACACGGCGGTCAGCGCCGGGTCGCTCACCCAGTCGTGCGCCCAGGCAATGCGTCCGCGCCAGGTCAGCACGGCATCGCGGGAGAACGCCGTCACATAGTCGAAGCGGCTGCCGAGCTCGCTCCTGGTATCCGTGCCGGCGCGCGAATTGTAGGTCAGCCCGAAGCCGCCACCGCTGACGTCGACCTCGCTGTAGCCAGGCGTACGGAAGTTCTGCGCCTGCAGCGCGGCGTAGGGCGTGATCCCGGCGACCGGTGAGCCGAAGCGATAACCGCCCTCGGCGCGTCCAGCAAAGCTCTGCGCGTTGAAATCGGCGGTGAGGTGGTCGCCGAACGCCGCGACGCGGTCGGTCGACATCCAGTAATTGGCAAACGCCAGCGATGCCGCGACATAGGCCGGACCCGAGCGGGTCGCGGCATAGGCGCCGGCCTGGAATGCATCGCTCCTGCCACCGCCCAAGCCCTGTGCGAGATCCCATCTTGTACCGCCGCCGGCGAGCGCGAAGCCCAATACCGTGTCGCGGGTGAAATGATAGTCGAGGCCGGTCGCATAGCCCGCGGCGCGCGACGTCAGGTCATGACTGCCGAGCACGGCCGGATCGCCATTGGTCTTGTTGTAGCCGCCGAAGCCGGCGCCCCATACGCTCCAGCGCGGCTCGTACACCACGGGCGGCGCCTTGTAGAGCGGCGTCTTCATCACCTTGGCATACGCGAGCGCGATGTCGGCGGGCAGGTCCGGCCGATCGGGCGCAAAGCCGAGCGTGGGACTGCCGGCGCCAGCGACGCCGTTGCGTCCATCGACGAACGGATCGAGCATGACGCCGAGGAACTGGGTCATCAGCTGGAAGGCACCCTGCTGCGCGCCGGTCGCCGCCTCGCCCGAAAGCAGCGTAAGTGCATTGGCGCGATTGGCGCCAGTTAGGGAGAACAGGTTGCCGAAGCTCGGCGTCAGCGTCCCGCCGCTGTTGAAGAAGTTGTTGAGCGCGCTCGCGACGTTCTGCTGGTTCTGGTTGAGGCCGGCGCCCGCCCCTAAGACGGCACTCGTCAGGGTGAGGACTACGTCATTGGTGGTATAGGTCAGGCCAAAGGTGAAATTCGAATTGCTCACGCTCAGCCCGTCGAACCTGCTGCCGCCCAGCCCGTTGGCGTGCAGGATCGTATAGGCCTGCCCACGCGTGAAGGAGCCGGGGCCGACCACGGCCTGCACGGTGCCGGCGAGCGTCGCCGTGCCCGTGACATTGGCAAAGCTCGCGGCCGACGGGCTCACCTGCACCAGATAAACCGCGCCCGACTGGAAGGCGAGGTTGCCGGCGACCGTCATCGAGCTGCCGGCGGCGCCCGAGCCGGGCGCGAACGTGCCGCCGCTGGTCATCGTGAAGCTGCCGGTCGTGCCCGTTCCGGTGAGGGAGTTGACGCCCGCAGTGAAGACGATCGCATCGGCACGCGTCACACCGTCCCCGGAAAGGCCGCCGGTGATCGTGCCGTTGTTGACGATCGCGAGGCCCGCGCCGCTGATGCCGGCACCGCCGGCGCCGGGGGTGGCACTGCCGCCCCCGATGCCAAAGCTTCCGCCATTTCCACCCGAAATAAATCCGGCGTTCGTGAGCGTCCCACCCGCGCCGGCGAAGGAGACGCCCACACCGCCGGAGGCGCCGTTCCCACCGGAGGCGCTGACGAGCCCGAAGCCGCCGCTTCCGCCGTTTCCTCCCGTAATGGATCCTGCGTTCGTGAGCGACCCGCCTGTGCCGGCGAAGGCTACGCCCGCTCCGCCGGAGCCACCCGCGCCAGCCGATCCGGCGCCGCTCAAGCCCGTAGAACTCTGCCCGCCGTTTCCGCCATTTCCACCCGTTATGGTTCCGGAGGTCGTGAGCGTTGCACCCGTGCCGGCGAAATAGGCGCCCGCTCCGCCGGAGCCGCCGTTCCCGCCGGGGGCGCCGAAACTGCCGATCCCGCCGCTTCCGCCGTTTCCTCCCGTAATGGCTTCGGTGTTCGTGAGCATCCCGCCGGTGCCGGCGAAGGAGACGCCCGCACCGCCGGAGCCGCCCGCACCACCCGATCCGATGAAGCCCATGGTCGCAAAACCACGTCCGCCGCTTCCGCCACTTCCTCCCGTTATGGTTCCGGAGGTCGTGAGCATTGCACCCGAGTCGACGAAATAGGCGCCCACTCCGCCGGACCCACCAGCTCCGCCGTTTCCTCCGCCGCCGCCTGCAAAGGGTTGAATGAGATTTCCGTTGCCGCCGTTGCCGCCTGTTCCTCCGTCAATCGACCCGGAATTCGTGTTGGCGGTTGCCCCCGAGACGATGGCTCCATAGCCGCCGCTGCCGCCACCACCACCGCCGGCGCCGCTCCCGCCGTTCCCGCCGGTGCCGCCGGCCAGCGCACCGACATTGCCAAGTGTCGTCGCCACGGTTCCGTTAGTACCCCCGGCCCCGCCGCCACCACCGCCAGCGCTACCGACGCCGCCGCCTCCGTTTGTCCCGTTTGCGCCGGGCGTATTGCCGCCGGCGCCTGCGAGCCCGCCGGTTGAGCCGGTCCCGCCGGAGCCGCCGCTGCCACCCCCTGCGCCCCCGCCACCGCCGCCCGAACCTGCAAGGCCAGTCAATCCGTTGGCTCCGGCACCGCCGTTTGGATCGATGCCGCCCGCGCCGCCAGAGCTGGATGCATCGCCGCCCTTGCCGCCGTCCGCGCGCACAGACGTCGGCGCCATCGAAATGGCGGCAAGTGCGATGCAAACGGTCGCTGCGATCAATGTCGTGCCGGAGAGCAATGCCGTGCGCCGTCGTGCGACGATGCGGCCTGCGACATCGCCGCGGTCCGCCCGCGTTGCCACGCCGTCGGATGAGTCCACACGTGCGGCTCGCGCACGCAAATGCTGCCAATGCACGCTTCGCCCCCTCGCGTCCCGCTGGCAACGCTATTTGTGTGCCAGCTCACAATCAACCAAAGATGGAATTTGCAAGATGGATTGCCGCCGCTTGTGGCTTTCGCGCTACGCTATCGGACAGCTCGGATGCTTGGCTTTACCAGCTTGGTTGCTGCGATTGCTCAGAGCCGCTGTTGGCCCTTCTCGAACCTCCGGCGAGGTCCGCCTTCTCGCCGCTGTCAGGGTGAGAGCAGACGTCAAGCGCCCCTCGCCCAATGCCGGTGTGTGAGTACACGGCCTAGCGAATGGTCAGCTGCCACCATCGAGGCAAAGCCACGCACAAAAAGGATGCTGCCAAAGCGGTGTTCGCCTAGAGGCGATTCCGTTTCGGCTGCATCCGGCGCGCCTCGCGCTCGATGCTGGCGGCGACCAGCGGCGCCTCGCCGGCGGCGACCGGCGGGGAAAACACGAAGCCCTGCACCACATCGCAATCGAGTCCGCCGAGCACGTCCAGTTCGGCGGACAATTCGGCTCCCTCCGCCACGACAGTCATGCCGAGCCCGTGCGACAGGGCGATGATGCCCCCGAGCAGCTTGCGCTTCTCCGGCGCGGTGGAAATGCCATCCACGAAGGCCCGGTCCACTTTCAGGCAGTCGAAAGGCAGGCGCGTCAGATAGCCGAGCGAGGAATAACCCGAGCCGAAATCGTCCAGCGCCAGCCGGGCGCCCAAGCCGGACAGCGCCGTCAGCGTGCGACTGATCCGTTGCTCGGTATGATCCACGAACAGGCTTTCGGTCAGCTCCAGGCAGAGCAGCTCCGCCGGAAAGCCGGTCTCTGCCAGGATGGCCGAGACCGCGGTCTCGAAATCCACGCTCCAGATCTGCGCCGGCGAGACATTGACCGAGATGGAGCGCGGCGGCAGCCCGGCGTCCAGCCAGGCGCGGCCCTGCCGGCAGGCCTCGCGCAGCACCCACAGGCCGAGATCGACGATGAGGCCGGAGCTTTCGGCAATCGGGATGAACTCCGCCGGCGAGATCGGCCCGCGCTCGGGATGGGCCCAGCGCAGCAGCGCCTCGAAGCCGGTGACGCGGCCGGTCTTCAGGTCCACCTGCGGCTGATAATGCGCCTCGAGGGCGCCGGCCTCCACGGCGTGGCGCAGATGGCGGCCGAGATCGAGCCTTTCATCGACCGCCTGCGCATAGACCGGCTCGAACAGTTGCGCCCGCCCTCGCCCGGCCTCCTTGGCCATGTAGAGCGCGAGGTCTGCGTTGCGCACGGCGGTCTCCGCCGTCGCGCCGTGCTCCGGCAGGCGGGCGATGCCGATGGTGGCGCCGACCGAGGCCTCGCCCTCGGCGAGATCGACGGGGCCGGACAGTTTGCCGATCAGCCGATCGGCAAGCCCGGTCAGTGCGGCGTCGGACGTGTCGCATCCATCCGCCAGCACGGCGAATTCGTCGCCGCCGAGCCGGGCGATGACGGCGCGCGGTCCCAGGTCCTGCCGCAACGCAGCCGCCACCTTGATCAGCAATTCGTCACCGGCGGCATGGCCGAGGGAATCATTGACCTCCTTGAAGCGATCGAGGTCGATGAGCAGCAGCGCACCAGTCCGGCCTCCCTGGGAGCAGCCTTCGGTCAGGGCGGCGAGCTGGCGCGTGAACAGCGCGCGATTGGCAAGGCCGGTCAACGGATCGCTGTAGGCGAGCTGCTCGAGCTGGCGCTCGGCTTCCTTGCGCTCGGTGACGTCCTGCACGGTGCCGATGATGCCGACGACCTTGTCGTGGGCAACCTCCGCCTTGCAGATGACCGCCAGATCGCGGGCCGTGCCGTCCGCGTGCAGGATGCGCAGGTCCGTGGCCTCGGTCCGGCGGGTGCGCAGCACCCGTTTCTGCACCTCCCGAAAGCGATCGGCGTCGCCGTCCAGGAAATAGGGCCTCATGTTCTCATCGGTCGGCTCGAACGTGTCGGGCAAGCCGAGAAGCTGGTAGAGCTCGGGCGCCCAGATCGTGCGGCCGCTGTCCAGCCGGTGGCTCCAGGTGCCGATCTTGCCGAGGCGATGGGCCTCCTCCAGCGCCCGCGTGCGCTGGTCGAGCAGCGCCTTGGCCGCCCTGAGCTGGGTGATGTCGCTGGAGGTGCCGCGATAGCCGAGAAAGCTCCCGTCATCGGCGAAGATCGGCTTGCCGCTGGTGCAGATACTGACGCGCGAGCCGTCCTTGCCGATCAGCGTATAGGTGAAATCGCGAAAAGGGCGATGGGCCTCCATATCGGCCCGGTGCCGCGCCATGGCCTCGCCATCCTCGGGCGCATAAGTCAGTTCCCAGCGCGCCTTCCTGCCGGCGGCCACCGTCTGGAACGCCACATTGCCGGCGAGCGATTTGGGATAGGGCAGCAGCCGATGCTCGGCGTCGCTCTCCCAGCACCAGTCCGAGGCGGTAGAGACGAAATCGGCCAGCCGTTGCTCGCTCTCCGCCAGGCGCCGCAGCGCGGAGGTCTCCTCCGTGACGTCGCGGACAATGCCGGACACGCGTCGAACCTGACCGTGCGCGTCGAATTCCGGCTCGCCGTGCACGACGCAGTCGAGCAGGCTGCCATCGGGACCGCGGAGTCTCGTCCGCACCGCATAGGGCCGCCCCTCCGCCCAGCAGGCCGCGTAATGCGCCTCCAGCAGCTTCCGGCTTTCGGGTAAATAGCGCTCGCGCACCGTGGCGATGGGGATGTAGCCGTCGGCGGTCTCGAATTCGTAGAATGCGGCGAGCTCGGGCGATATCCAGAGATCGGTCGCGGCGGCACTCAGCGACTCCCAGTAGCCCATGCGGGCCAACCGGATCGCACAGCGCAGCGATCGCTCCTCATGCCAGCGGCGACGCGCTTCCCGGGTCGGGGCCTGCCCTTGCGACAATTTGCGAGCGGCCATCGGTCCCCAACTCAACGCTAGCGTACGCAGCTAACAGGCTAGCATAGAGCGTCACAACCTTGGAGCGACGGCGGTGAGGAGATGGGGTTCTTCCGCTTCTTTGGTGTAGTTTCGGTGAATTCTGCAACCGGCAGTCGGCGCCCGGCCCTAAAGCGCGACGTGATTGGGTTGAATCGTCATCGCGCTTTGGCTCTTTGTTTGAGCATGATCTCCGTTTGAGCATGATCTCCGCGCAAACGCGTCCCGCGTTTGTCGCGAGGGAAAACCGCTTCGCACTTTTCCGGATCATGCTTTAGCGCCGTACCGGCATCTTAACGGATGCGCACCAGCTCGAGGTCGAAGTCGCCGGTGACGGCGGTCTCGATCTGGCAGCGCGAGAGTCCGATATCGCGCAACGCCCGGTCATCGAGCTGGCGCAGCGTCTTGATCGCCTCGCGGCGCACCCAATGGGTCGCGAGTGCATCGCCCCACACTCGCAGCAATCGGAGCAATCCGCCCAACATGCTGGACCGCGCGGGCCCTGCGGCGGCTGAGGATATCGCTGACATTGTCATCTCCTTCGCTGCCCATGGACAAAGCTATGCCATTGACGCAAATGCTGTTTCAGCGCCTGCGCCGTCGGGACCTCGGATTGCTTGCGCGCTCCTCGGTGCAATCATGGGCTTGTTCCCTCTTAAATGATCCGGTACATTGCTCGGAGCAAGTAAAACATTGCTCTCGGTGCAATAATGTCGAGGTTCGAATATCTGAAGCTGGCGGATGCGGTGGCCGCCGAGATCGCCAGCGGCGCGCTGAAGGCGGGCGACCGGCTGCCGCCGCAGCGTCATTTCGCCTATGACCGCAACATCGCGGTCTCGACGGCGAGCAGGGTCTACACCGAGCTGTTGCGGCGCGGGCTGGTGGTCGGTGAAGTCGGCCGCGGCACCTTCGTCTCCGGCGAGGCACGCCGCGGCATTGCAGCGCCGACCGAGCCGCGCGGCGCCCGCATCGACCTCGAGTTCAACTACCCGCTGCTGCCGCACCAGGCGACGATGATCGCCAAGAGCCTCGAAGGACTGGAGCGGCCCGAGGTGCTCGAGGGCGCGCTGCGGCCGGCGACCAGTTTTGGCACGCGAGCGGCACGAACCATCTCCTCGGAATTTCTGGCGCGCAAGAACTGGACGCCAAATCCCGACCAGATCGTGTTCACCGCCAATGGCCGGCAATGCATCGCCGCCGCGCTCGCCGCCGTCGTGCCGCCCGGCGGACGCTGCGGCGTCGAGGCGCTGACCTACCCGTTCGTCAAGGGCATCGCCGCGCGGCTCGGCATCTCGCTGGTGCCGCTCGCGATGGACGAACACGGCGTGCGACCGGATGCGGTGCAGAAGGCGCATCGCGAGGCGCATCTGTCCGCGATCTACGTCCAGCCGACGATCCAGAACCCGCTCAGCATCACCATGCCGCCCGAGCGCCGCGCCGAGCTGCTGCGGGTGGTGGAGAAGCTCGGCCTCGTCGTCATCGAGGACGGCGTCTACGGCTTCCTCGACGATGAGGCGCCGCTGGCCGCGCTGGCGCCCGACAGCTGCATCATGCTCGACAGCCTGTCGAAGAAGGTCGCGCCGGGCCTCGCGCTCGGCTTCATCGTGTCGCCGCCGCGGCTGCGCGAGAGCATCATGGCCGCGGTGCGCTCGGGCGGCTGGACCGCGTCGGGCTACGCCTTCGCCGCGGGGCAGCGGCTGATGGCCGACGGCACCGCCGCCGAATTGTCACGGCTGAAGCGGATCGATGCCGGCCGCCGCCAGCTTCTGGCGGCGAAGCATCTGGCCGATTTCGAAATCCAGACCAATCCGAAGTCGTATCATCTCTGGCTGACCTTGCCGCCGCATTGGCGCTCGCAGACCCTGGTCGCGGCCGCAGCGCGCCGCGACATCGCGCTGACGCCGTCGACGACCTTCGCCGCCACGCCGGGGCACGCGCCCAATGCGGTGCGGCTCGCGCTCGCCGCACCGCCGATGGAGCAACTCGACCTCGGCCTGCGGACTCTCGCAGGCATGCTGAGCGCGACCGAAGAGGATTTTGACTCGACGGAGTGACGCACGGTCACTCCGAAGCGGCGCAGCAGTCCAGAATTGGATACGAGCGGCACGCGCAGCGCCCTATTTCCAGTGGTCCTGGCGCCGGAGCATCAAAAGCCACAGGCTGCATACGTCTTTCTCACGAGACGGAAATGCGCGCCCTCGGCTACGAAGTCCACATCCATGCACTGGTTGCCTCTGCGATATTCCCCGATCACGCCGCACTGCAGATATTCGAGGTTTATCCGCCAGCGCTTTTCCTGCGGGGAATAGGTCGCAAAGTCGTGCTGCGCGACCGGCGTTCCCTTGCAGATTCCGGCAACGTATTGCCGCACGTCGGGCGGCAGGTTGTCGATGTGATTGTGATCAAGCGGATCATGTTTGTTGCCCACGCTGCCCTTGGAAAGCGCCGGCGGGATGCTCAGGAGCACAAGGCATAGAGCCAAAAATGGAGCCCGGATTGTCATCTGACCCTCCAGTCAAAAGCAAATCCGTCGCCGAGTTTACAGCGCGTTGCTTACAACCCGCTTACAGTCCGGCCGCGAGAGCGGCTAACTCACTGACTGCGAACCGCCTTCGGCAGCAGCGCATCGGGCAATTGATCGAAGCTGTAGCGCCGCGGCCGGTTGCGCGTGACGAAGCCGCCGACCTGCCAGGTGAACAGCGCCGCAAAGCCGACCAGGAACAGCGCGCCCATCCAGTTCGAGGCCAGCAGCGCCATCAGCAGCAGTCCCGCCATTGCCACCGCAAGAAACGCCAGCAGCGCCAGCGCGGCGGTGTATGTCTTCGGCCCGAGGCCTCCGACCAGCCTCGCCGTGCTGCCGGCCGCCTTCATGCGGCAATGCAGCTCGACGATGAAGTCGCGGTAGAGGTGTCCTTGCGGCGCGACCAGCGTCGCGGTCTGCCAGGTGGTCGACAGGATCGCGATCCGGCCGCCCTTGGCGTTGTCGATGTCGGCGCGAAACCGCTGCTGCTGCATCGAGACCGGGCGATAGGACAGTTTCACGGCGGAGATGTCGGCGTAGTCCCACACGCCCGACCTGCCAGCGATCCGCCACGACAGCCCGTCCCCGGTCAGCTCGAACTGGTGCGCCGAGCCGATCAAGGAGGCCTTGTAGGCATAGCGCAGCGGCGCGCCCTCGCCTGCCTCCGACCGGTCCTGCAACGTTGTTGGCAATTCGCCGTTCCACCTGTTCAAACCTACGCGCAAGCTTGCGCAGCCTGTCGCGCCTATCCTACAAGCGAGCCATGCCCGAGACGACCTATTTTCCGCGCTACCTCATCCTCGGCGGCGCGATGATATCCGGCGTGCTGCTGGCGCTTGCCGTGCACATGCTCGGCGCGAGCTACGGGCTCGATCTCGGCGGCCTGTGGCGCTCCGACAGCCACGAGTTCATGCCGGCGGGCGCGGCGATCGCGTGGTGGCTGATCGCGACCGTCGGATTTTCGGGCGGCTACTTCACCGCGAATCTGATGCACAGCGCGGTGGCCGGCCAGATCCCGCAACGGATGCGCAACTTCCTGATCGTCGTCGGCGTATTGATGCTGGCCGGCGCCGGCCAGGCCGCGTCGGCGCCGAGCACGGTCTCGACCATTTCCGCCGTGCTCGCAGGCCTTGCCGCCCTGGGCCTCGGCGCGGTGATGGCGTTCTGCGGCGCCTATTTTGCCCTGCGCAAGAGCTGAGCTAGCCTTCCAACTCAGGCGACCGATCGTTCCGGCGCCCGACGCAACATCTTGGCGACGTCGGCTGCCGGCCGCGGCGGGCTGAACAGATAGCCCTGCGCCTGCGTGCAGCCCTCCTGACGCAGCAGGTCGAACTGGGTATCGGTCTCGACCCCTTCGGCTGTCGTGACGATGCCGAGGCTCTTGCCGAGGCCGGTGACCGCACGCACGATCGCCATCGAGTCCTCGCGTGTCGCAAGGTCGGTGACGAAGGAACGGTCGATCTTGATCTTGTCGAACGGGAAGCTGCGCAGATAGCTCAGCGAGGAATAGCCGGTGCCGAAATCGTCCAGCGAGATGCGGACGCCGAAGCCGCGCAGCTCATGCAGCACCGCGAGCGTCGCCTCGCTGTTCTGCAGCAGCACCGATTCGGTGATCTCCAGCTCAAGCCGGTCCGCCGACAGGCCGGATGCTTGCAGCGCCGCCTTGACCGACGACACCAAGTTCGGGTTCTTGAACTGCACCGGAGACAGGTTGACGGCGACCGCGATGTCCTTGGGCCATCTTGCGGCCTCCACGCAGGCCTTGCGCAGCACGACCTCGCCAAGCGGAACGATCAGCCCGGTTTCCTCGGCGACAGGGATGAAATTGTTGGGTGCGATCAGCCCGCGCTGCGCGTGATTCCAGCGAGCCAGCGCCTCGAACGCGACGACCCGATCGCCCACGACATCGCGGATCGGCTGATAGTAGACCTCGAACTCGTCGCGCTCGAGCGCGAACCGCAGGTCACGCTCCAGCAGGCGGCGCGCCTGCGCACGCGCGTCCATCCCGGTCTCGAAGAACCGATAGGTGCCGCGGCCGTCGGCCTTGGCGCGGTACAGCGCAAGATCGGCCTTTTGCAGCAATTCGTCGGGATCCTTGCCGTCCTCGGGCGCGAGGGAGATGCCGATGCTGACGCCGATCACAAGCTGATGGCCGCCGATCTCGTAGGGCGCCGCGATCCGCTCGACCACGAGACTTGCCAGCGACGACACGACGGACGGCTCGCAATTGCTGCAGAACTGCACGATGGCGAATTCGTCGCCGCCAAGCCGCGCCACGGTGTCGTGCTCGGTCACGCATTCGCCGAGCCGGCGCGCGACTTCGCGCAGCAGCGCGTCGCCGATCGGATGCCCGAGCGTGTCGTTGATTTCCTTGAAATGATCGAGATCGAGACAGAGCACGGCCAGCTGGTCGGAGCGCTTGGCCAGTCTCGAGGCCTTCTCGAGCTGCTCGCGGAACAGCGTCCGGTTCGGCAAATTGGTCAGCGCGTCATGCCGCGCCATGTGCGAAATCTGTTCCTGGGCCTGCTGCCATTCGGTGATGTCTTCGAAGGTCGCGACCCAGCCGCCGCCCTTCATCGGCTGGTCGACGACACGGATCGCGCGCTCGTTGCGGCTGACGATCCGCGTCGCGCTGTGGCCGGCCTTTGCCTCGGCGACGAGAGCATTGCAGAACTCCTCGGGATCGCCGTCCCACTCGCCGATGGAATGCAGGTCCTGCAAGACGTCGATCAGCAGGCGCCCTTGCAGCGGCACGCGACTGCGCCCCATCATCTCGCTGTAGCGCTCGTTGAACAGCATGATGCGGCCGTCGGCATCGAACATGCACAGCCCCTGCGACATGTTCTCGAGCGCGGTATCGAGCACCACCTTCTGCTTGTGAAGCTCGGTCTTGGCGCGACGGTCGAGGATCGAGGCGATCAGCGAGAGGCCGAGAATCGCGAAGGCCGCAACGGCGGTCATGAACGAGAGCACGCGCGGCGAGACCGTAAGTCCGCCGGAAACGATCGTCGGATCCGGGACGAGCGTCACCGCGCCCATCGCGGTGAAATGATGCGAGACGATCGCAACGGTCAGAAGACCGGTCGCGGCGGCGGTGGTGCCGAAACGTTCGCCACGCGTGGCAACGACCAGCGCGAGCGCGCCAAACAGGCTTCCGAACGCGATCGACGCGGCTACGATGCCGGGCGACCAGACGATACGCGCGGGCAGCTCCAGCCCGAGCATGCCGGTGTAATGCATCGCCGCGACACCGGCGCCGACGATCGCGCCACCGGCCGCAACCGTCCGCCAGCGTTCGTCGAGCGTGGCGACGGCCAATCCGACGGCCAGGATCGCAACCGCGAGCACCAGCGACAGCAGCGTGATGGGAATGTTGTACCCGGCCTCGATGCCGGGATCGTACGCCAGCATGGCGACGAAATGGGTGGCCCAGATGCCGCAACCGCCGACCGCCGCATCGAGGCCGATCCAGATCTCGCGGGCACGCCCCTGTGCGGCGCGGGCACGGTGAAACAGGCTGATCGCGACGGCGCTGGCGAGCAGGCAGATCACCGCGCCAAGGACGACCAGCCGCCAGTCATGCTCCAAAGTGAGACAGGTCAGAACGCGATACATATAGGCCCCCTTTATGGACCTATAAGAACAGACGCATTCGTGTACGAACGGTAACCGCACTGCAGCAAGGTTCCATGCATGGTGAAGAAGCCTTGAATGCAGGCGATCGAGCCGGCGCAAGGCGGAGATGCCTCGCTTCAGTTCGTCTCAACGCCGAGCCTCTGACCATGCGCCGATCCAGATCAGCGCAGCGGCCGCCAGCAACGCGCCGGCGGAGATGACGAGCGCCGCATGCAGGCCGGCGATGAAGGCCGCGGACCGGCTGACCATCGAGCCGAACAGCGCGACACCGAGCACGCTGCCGGTCTGCCGGGTCGCGTTCAACACCCCGGCCGCGATGCCGGCATGCTGCGGCTCGGCACTGCCGAGCAGCGCCGATGTCAGAGGCGGCACCAGCAGGCCGAGGCCGCCGCTCATGGCCAGCAATTGCAGGCAGATCGCGAGATAGCTCGTGCCGGGGCCGATAAACAGCAGCGCTAGGCATCCGGCGGCCGAGAGCGTTGCACCGAGCGCGATTGTCGCCGGCGCGCCGATCCGCTCCGCGACACGCGGCGCGATCAGGTTGGCGGGCAGCACGGCGCCGAGCATCGGCACGAACGCGAGGCCGGTGGCGAACGCCGACAGGCCGTTGACCTGCTGGAAGTAGAGGCTGAGCACGAAGATCAGGCCGTAGAACGCGACATTGACCAGGAGGCCGACCAGCGAGGTCAGGGCAAACATCCGGTGGCGGAACAGCGAGAGCGGCAGCATCGGCTGCGGCGCGCGCGCCTCACGCCAGACGAACAGCACGGAGAAGACGGCGGCGAGAACGAAGCCTGCGATCACGAACGGGTCGCCCCAGCCGAGCGCGCCGCCCTCGATCAGCGCGCCGGCCACTGTGCCGAGCGCGGCGATCGCCGCGACCTGACCCGGCAGATCGAGCCGGTGTTGCTGATGACGCGTGGTTTCGTTGGCGAAGCGCCAGGCGAGCCACAAGCCGGCGAGGCCGATCGGCAGGTTGACCAGAAAGATCGCGCGCCAGCCGACCAGCGCGATCAGTCCGCCGCCGACGAACGGGCCGGCGGTCAGCGCAAGGCTCGCGCCCGCGGCCCAGACCCCGACCGCGCGTCCCCGCGCCTTCTCGTCTTCATAGGCATGGCGGAGCAGCGCCAGCGAGTTCGGCACCAGGATGGCCGCGGCCAGCCCCTGCACGCAGCGGGCGGCGATCAGCGTCGCCGCATCAGGCGCGACCGCGCAGGCAACCGATGCCGCGGTGAAGATCGCAAACCCGGCCATGAAGATGCGCTTGGCGCCGATCCGGTCGCCGAGCGCGCCCGCGGTCAGGATGAAGGCCGCAAAGGCAATCGTGTAGGCGCTGACCACCCATTGCAGTTCGGCAACGCCGCCGCCGAGCGAGGCGCCGATCGCATTGAGCGCCGTGTTGACGATGGTGACGTCGAGCTGCACGACGCCATAGCCGAGACTCATCGCGGCGAGCGTCAACGTCGCCGCAAGCCCGCTCGTTTGCTGATGCGACGCTGCGCGCCGGTCCGGCATGTGCCGGACGTTCAGGGATGTCTGTTGCATGGCTTTGTCCTTGCTCTCGGCAACCAATGCGAGACATAGGCCTTCGTTTCGCCGCAACACTTCGCCGCCGATCGAAGTGTGGAATCGATTGCCTGGCCGGCCTGCCCGACGGCGGCCGGCTTGCGCGGCGTTTTGCCTCAATAGACCTACGGACCGCCCTCGCGCGCCTGACCCGGCCCGAGCGCAGGGCGGATCATGCGCAAGCGCACGTCGACTTCACACTTTGGTAAACGCCACAGCCGGCTCAGGCGCCCCCATGCTGGTGCATATCGTCTATTCGCCTCGCGCCAACTAACCCGCATCGACGCCGGGACGGCGGCAAAATCGGCGAAAAAGCCGACGAAATCGCTTGGAACGGCGGAACATGCAGTGGCCCCGTCGCTGTCCTGCGACTCACATTCCGCAGAGCGAGAACATATGTAGCCAATATGACAATGACGCTGGACGAGGGCCGAAGCTTGGCTTGTCAAGGGCTGCACAACGCATCGGTTTTGCCTTATGGGTCATCGCGTACGGTGCGTTTGCCCGTCACCCGTCGCCGTCCGTGACCGGGTCCCACTGAAATTGCCGCCCCGCCGGGAGGATGAATGCTTCGGCTGCTGACCACGCTTGGGCGTGGTTTCAAGGAAAAGATCGGCTGGAAACGGCTCGGGATCGCCGCGAGTGTGTTGATCATCGCGTTCGCGATCACGTCGCTTGTTCACACCCTGAAGGGCGTCGATACCGGCATCATTCTCACCGCGCTCACCAACATCGCGCCGCATCGGATCGCGCTGGCGGCGCTCTGCGTGGTCGGGGCGTTCTGCACGCTGACCTTCTACGACTTCTTCGCGCTGCGCACGATCGGCAAGATCCATGTCCCTTACCGCATCGCAGCGCTGTCGAGCTTCACGAGCTACACGATCGGTCACAATATCGGCGCCACGGTGTTCACCGGCGGCGCGATCCGCTTCCGGATCTATTCCGATTACGGCCTCTCCGCGATCGACGTCGCCAAGATCTGCTTTCTGTCGGGCCTGACCTTCTGGCTCGGCAATTTGTTCGTGCTCGGCTTCGGCATGGCCTGGCACCCGGCGGCGGCGTCGGCGATGGACCTGCTGCCGCCGGCGATGAACCGGCTGATCGCGCTCGGCTGCCTTGCCGGCATCGGCGCCTATTTCGTCTGGCTCCTGACCGGCGAGAAGCGCCGCGAGCTCGGCCAGAACGGCTGGAAGGTGGTGCTGCCCTCGGCCAAGCTGACGCTGTTGCAGATCCTTATCGGCGTGGTCGATCTCGGCTTCTGCGCGCTCGCAATGTACCTGCTGATGCCGACCGAGCCGCATATCGACTTCGTCTCGCTGGCGGTCGTGTTCATCCTGGCGACGCTGCTCGGCTTCGCCAGCCACGCCCCCGGCTCGATCGGCGTGTTCGACGCCGCGATGCTGGTGGCGCTGCCGGAGTTCAGCAAGGAACAATTGCTGGCGACGCTGGTCGTGTTCCGCATCCTCTACTTCCTGATCCCGTTCGGGATTTCGATCTCGATCATGGGCATGCGCGAACTCTGGCTCAACGTGGTGCAGCCCTGGCAAGAGCGGAAACGACTAAGCCAAGCCTGCACGGCTTCGGCGACCGTGCGGCAACCGATCGAAAGCCGGCAGCAGCGGGTCAGGCAGCTGAAACGGTAACAGGCAACGTTATCGGCCCTCGTGCGGGCCCCTCGACCCCGGATTTTCGATCCTCGCAGCCGCTTCTCTTATTTTCGCCGTACCGCTCGCGTCAAACCGCGCCATGATTGGCTTTTTGGTTCGATTTTCGTTTCGGATGACGGTCTGCAGCGTGCTGCTCGGCAGCGCGCTGGCAGCGGTATTCGCATCAGCCGCGGACGCGCAGGACAATCAGCTGCAGATCTCCTGGGAGGTCCGCAATCGCTTCCGCCTGTTCCGCGAGGAACGCGACTTCCGCCTGCATGTCGAAAGCGGGCTTGGCCGCAGCGTGCTGGCCTCGGAACAGGCGCTGGAACTGCAAAGCGACGGCCGCGGCTGGGCGCGCAACACCGTGAACCGGCTCTGCATCGACCTGCAGGGCCGCGTCAGCGAGCCCTGCACGCGCGACAGCGTCAAGGAAAGCTATCTGACGCCGATCGATCATCCGATCGTCGTACGGCTCACCGGACCGGTTCCGGTCGGCGCGACCTGCGCCTGGTCGTTCGACGACGGCGACGGGCCCCAATCCTCGACATTCGATTGCGCCGAGCCGATCAACCTGCGCGTCCGCTACGGCCGCACCACGGTCGCGACCGTCGACGTCGCGAGCGGCTCGGACGCCAACCAGCGCGTGACGACGCCGATCGAGGTGCGCGACTTGCTGATCGCGGGCCTCGGCGACAGCATCGCATCCGGCGAGGGCAATCCCGACCGCGCGATTGCGCTCTCCGACGAGGGGTTCTGCTTCCGCTCCTATCTCGGCGGGGCGCAATATTACCGGCCGAGCCGTGCCGGCTACAAAGGCGGCCGCGCCTGCGAAGCACCGGACACCCTGACCAACTGGCAGCGCCAGAGCGCGCTGTGGCTCAACTCGGCCTGTCACCGGTCGCTGTACAGCTACCAGACGCGCACGGCGCTCGCGCTCGCCGTGCAATATCCGCACATCGCGGTGACCTATCTGCCGCTGGCCTGCACCGGCGCCACCATCTCCGACGGCCTGCTCGGCTCGCAGCAGGCGCGGGAATGCCTGCCGACGAAGACAGCCAATACCTGCTCGGGCACCGTCAACGGCCAGATCGCGGAGTTGCGCACGGCACTCGCCGCCGCCAAGCGCCGTCAGCCCGACCGCACCCTCGACCTCGTGCTGCTGTCGATCGGCGCCAACGACATCTACTTCTCCGGCCTCGTCGCCAACGTGATCGTCGACACGCCGACCGAGCGCACGCTGTTCAGCCGCGGCGGCTCGATGGCCAGCGTCGAAGATGCCCGTTCGGCACTGGCGCGCGACCTGCCGGCCGATTTTGCCAAGCTGCGCGATGCGCTGAAGCCGCTGGTCGGCGGCGATCTCTCGCACGTGATCTACACGGCCTACGCCAATCCGGCGCTGGCCAATGGCGGCGCGCCCTGCCCCGGCGGCCGCGCCGGCTTCGAGATCCATCCCTCGTTCAACGCCGATCCCAAACGCCTCGCGTCGGTCTCGAGCTTCGTGCAGAACGAGTTCCTGCCGCAGCTCAAGGCGATCGCGCAGTGCCAGTCCGGCATCATCTGCCGCAATCCGCAGGCCGACCGCATGACCTTCGTCGATGCGCATCAGGACGCGTTTGCGAGCCATGGCTTCTGCGCACGCGCGTCGACCGATCCGGAATTCGACCGCGACTGCTTCGCCGCCAACGGCGACAGCTTCGTGTCGGACATCGTCGCCGCAGCCAACCAGCCGCTCAAATGCGGCCGCAGCGCCGGCGAATACCGCGCCTATCTGCCGCGCGCGCGCTGGATCCGCGACGCCAATGACAGCTACTTCACGGCGATGACCTACCCGCAGGGCCTGCCGTCCTCGATGCAGCCAAGCGACATCCACGACGCGACATGGGGCATCCTGTCGGCGGTGTATGGCGGCGCGGTGCATCCGAGCGCCGAAGGCCATGCGGCGATGGCCGATGCCGCGGTCCCCGCGGCCGCCACCGTGCTGCAATTGAACACCGCCGTGCCTGAAGTGATTTCCGAGCCGGTCGCGCCACTGCCGATGCCGATTGCACCGACGGGACAGCGCTGAACGCTCACGCTGCCACGCAAGAGCGGAGCGTGAGCGCGCGCAGATCGGAGCGTTAGCGAGAGAGAAGTGTTAGTGCCGCTTCGTCGCGGGCACCGGCGCCGCCGGCTTCGCCACCGCGGCTTGCGCCGGCAGATATTTGGCGACGATCGCGGGATCGAGCTGGGCCACCGCGGTGTCAGGCAGCCGGGTCCAGACCTCATCCTTGCCGAACAGCGAGATGCCGAGAAAGCCGCGCATCGTCAGCGTCTGACCATCGGCGCTCAACGTCATCTTGGCCTTGTAGACCTTGCCGTTGCGCGGATCGAGCACGTTGCCGCCTTCATAGGCGAGCCCGTTGCGCTTCATGTCGCGGATGAGGGGAATGCCGAGCCACGGCATGTCCTTGCGATCGTCGGTGCACTTCGAGCAGACCGGATTGGGCGGATCGCCGGGCGATGAAAACATCTTTGCGATCATGCCTTCGAACAGACCATTGCGCTCGATCACCAGGAACCAGCCCTCGGGCTTGCCGTCTTCGACCTTTTGCCACAGGCCGGCCGCCGACGGGTCGGCCGCCGAGGCCGCAAGCGGAGCAGCTAGCGCAAAGGCCGTGGCGATCGCGAGGATCAGCCGAAGTCTGGATAGCGTGTTCCGCATCATCATCACCTGATCAATCGACCAACTCGAGTACAAGCAGACTACGGCCATTTCACGGAGTGTTCCAGTACCCGCGCCGCGCAGCAAATGGCCCATGCCTCTGGCATTGGTCTCTGCTCGAGTGGAATCAGTGCACCCCAAGCTTCTTCTGCAGACTCGATGACGAGGTTGTGTACTGGAACACCAGCCGCTTGTCCGGATACACGTAGCGGTGCGCCTTCTGCGCCATCAACGCACCCTCGTGGAAGCCGGAGAGAATGAGCTTGAGCTTGCCCGGATAGGTGTTGATGTCGCCGATCGCGAAGATGCCGGACACGTTGGTCTCGAACGCCGCGGTGTCGACCGGCACCAGATTGTTCTCCAGCGCCACGCCCCAGTTCGCGACCGGACCGAGCTTCATGGTGAGCCCGAAGAACGGCAGCATCGTATCGCAGGCGATCGTCGAGACCGCATTGTCATTACCCTTGAGCGCGGCGCCCGAGAGCTGGCCGTTGGCGCCCTCGAGCCCCGTGACCTGGCCGATCTTCAGATCCATCTTGCCGTCGGCAACCAGCGTGCGCATCTGCTCGACGCTGTGCGGCGCCGCGCGGAAATCGTCGCGCCGGTGCAGCAGCGTGATGCGCTGGGCGATCGGATGCAGGTTGAGCGTCCAGTCGAGCGCGGAGTCGCCGCCCCCGACGATCAGGATGTTCCTGTCGCGGAATTGCTCCATCTTGCGCACGGCATAGAACACCGACGTGCCTTCATAGGCCTCGATGCCCGGCACCGGCGGACGCTTCGGCTGGAACGAGCCGCCACCGGCCGAGATCACCACGACCTTGCACTCGAACTCCTTGCCGGCATCGGTCTTCACGCGGAACAAGGGATCGCCGATCTTCTCGATGCTCTCCACCATCTCGTTGAGATGGAAGGTCGGATTGAACGGCTTGATCTGCTCCATCAACTGCTCGGTGAGGCCCTGGCCGGTGACGAAGGGAATTCCGGGAATGTCGTAGATCGGTTTCTCAGGATAGAGCTCGGCACACTGCCCGCCGATCTTGTCGAGGATGTCGACCAGATGCACCTTCATGTCGAGCAGGCCCAGTTCGAACACGGCGAACAGTCCGCAGGGGCCCGCGCCAATAATCAGCACATCGGTCTTGATCGCTTCGCTCATGTCCGCTTCTTTTCAGTTGAAATCGACTGGACGGCTTTTTCGCCTGTCCAGCCAAGTGGGCCGGATCGCGACATGCATAATAGGGACAGCGGCTGGCGCGGCAACCCCTTGCCGAGCCTGCGCAACTCGGCTGTATGGGCGGGAAACCGACGGAGATCCCCCTCGTGAATGCCCCTGTCCGTGCTGACGATGCGCCGCGCCTGGAAGACTTTCCCTATCGCCTGTCCGACAATGTGCGCTTTGCCGATCTCGACCCCAACGGGCACGTCAACAACGCCGTCTATGCGAGCTATTTTGAAACCGGCCGCGTCACGCTGGTGAAGGACCGCAGCATGGGGCTGATGCCGGCGGGGCTCGGCTGGATCATGGTGCGCCTCGACATCCATTTCCGCGCCGAGCTGCACTGGCCGGGTCAGATCGAGCTCGGGCTCGGTCTCGTCAAGTTTGGACGCACATCGACCACCTTCGACCAGGTGGTGTTTTCGGAAGGCAGATGCGTGGCGTCGGCGAAGGCGGTCACGGTGATGATCGATGAGGCCACGCGCAGGCCGACGCCGCTGCCGGCGGAGGTCAAGCAGAACTTTCGCCGCTGGGTCCGTCGCGGAGTGAATCCGGACGGCGAATGAAAGAATCTTAGGCCTGCCGCTCCGGCGTCGACACGACCAGTCCGTCGAGATCGTCGGTTACCTTGATCTGGCAGGACAGCCGCGAATTCGGACGCACGTCGAAGCCGAAATCCAGCATGTCCTCTTCCATCGGCGACGGCGCGCCGACCTTCTCGCGCCAGGCTTCATCGACATAGACATGGCAGGTCGCACAGGCGCAGGCGCCGCCGCATTCGGCTTCAATGCCGGGAATGGCGTTGCGGATCGCACCTTCCATCACCGTCGCGCCGTTCTCGATCTCAACTGTGCGTTTCTCGCCGGAATGGTCGATAAAGTGGATTTTGGCCATGATTGCTCGTGCTGCCGGAATGCGCCGGACGATGGATGGAAAGGTCCCGGGCAGTCGTATAACGGGTCGATCCGCACAGCGCTAGCGCGGAGACCGAAAACCTGCCCGCCGGTTGGGAAGCCGCCCAAGCTGCCGCGGCGCGCCGCCGAGACGCCGGACGCCTAGGAGCGGCCCAGGATCAGCTCGATCGCCGTGCGCGCCTCGGCAATCGCGGCGCCGAGCGCGGCAAGCGGCTGGGCCGCATCGGAACCGCCAGTCAGCGCGGTCTCCAGCTGGGCCGCAGCCTCGGCGACGCCGAAGGCGCCGATTGCCCGCGCCGATCCTTTCAGGGTGTGGGCGTGGGTCGCCGCCTCGGGTGGCAAGGCGGCCAGTTCACCGAGGATCCGGGCCGACTGGGCCGCGAACATGGCCAGCACTTCCCGCTCGAGGCCCGGATCGCCCAGCGTCATGCGCTGAAGATGATCGACGTCGATCGGCCCGGCGCCGGGCGCCAGCGGCGGCGATTGCGTCCATTCGATCCGTTCGAGATGAAGCGGCATGGCCTGTCCCTGTCGTCTCCGCCGGGCCCTCGCCGGCGGATGGTTGGCCCAGCCAATCACGAAACTGGTTAACGGATTGTTGTCGGGATGATCGGCAAAACCGCCCGATTCTGGACAATTTCTGGACACAATCGACGCGCTGCGGCCGGAATTTCGAGTACCCATAAGGCCTTATGGCGCAAAGCTGTTAACGATGATTAAGAAAGTATTAATCGCAAGCATTTCATTCGCATCGCTCTCCCAATAGGATGTTTGCGGATGTAGCGGACAAGCCGCCCAGGGGGCCGCTTGCGCTCCGCTTGTGGGCACCGGCTTCGAGCTTGCGTGGGGACGATCGCAGGCTCGCCGACGCGTAAAATAGTGAGAGGGCTCAGACTGAACATGGCGAACACTCCCAAGAAGGTCAAAGATCCCACCGAAGTCGCGCTTTCTGCCATCCAGGAAGCCCTCAACATCAGCGAACAGGGCGCGGAGAATCGCAGCCCCCTCAACGAAGGCGCCGCGCCGCCGAACCTGCCGCCGCCCGCGGCCGATTTTTCAGCCGCATCGTTCGAGTCCCGTCCGAGTAATACCGATCGTTCGGCGTTCGAGCCGATCGAAGAACCGCGCGCGCCGCGCCGCGCCGCCAACGACGATCGCGAAACCATCGGCCAGATGCTGCAGACGCTGCAGGGAGGACGCGCGCGCAACGCCTTCACGCTGTTCTTTGTCTGCTCCGGCGCCTGGCTGCTGGGCGGCGTGATTCTCACCATCGCGTTCTGGCCCGCCCTGCAGGCTTCGATGGCCCAGGGCACCGGCGTCCTGGTGCTCGCCGGCCTTGCCGCGCTGTTCGCCGTGCCGATCCTGCTGTTCTACTATCTTGCGAGCCTCGCCTCGCACGGTCAGCGCATGCAGATGATCGCGCAATCGATGGCGCAGGTCGCGATGCGATTCTCCGAGCCGGAAAACGCCGCCGCCGATTCCATGGTGACGGTCGGCCAGGCGATCCGCCGCGAGGTCGCTGCGATGGGCGACGGCGTCGAGCGCGCGATCGCGCGCGCCGGCGAACTCGAGACCCTCGTTGCCAACGAGGTCGCGGCGCTGGAACGCGCCTATTCCGACAACGAAGTACGCATCCGCGCGCTGCTGCAGGACATCGCCCACCAGCGCGACAACCTGGTCGGCCAGGCCGAGCAGGTGCGCAGCGCGATCTCCGGTGTGCAGATCGACCTGCGCCACGACATCGCGCTGATCTCGGACGCCATCGCCTCGCGCGTCGACGAGGTCGCCAAGAGCATCACCGGCGCGCTGGAAGAGCGCGGCCAGCACATCACGACCGCGTTGAGCCATGCCGGCGACAACATGATCCTCGCGCTCGGCGAACGCGGCGGCGACCTGCTCGACCGCCTCGAGGAAGCCAGCGCCGAGACCACGCGCGCGGTGATGGATGCCTCCGAGCGGCTGACCACCAGCCTCAACTTCAAGACCGGCCACGTCCATGACGAGTTCGTCGATCTGGCCGATCGCGTCCACGAGCTGCTGAACGAGCGCATCGACCGCATCACCGGCGAGTTCGAGCAGCGTTCGTCCGTCATCGTCGACGGCATCTCCGACCGCACCGAAGAGGTCCACGACTCCCTGAAGAACTCCGCGGACTCGCTGCTGCTCGAGCTCGAGCTGCGCAGCAACGACCTCGTCAGCAAGATCGACGACGCCGGCAACCGCCTCGCCGGCCAGATCCTGACGTCCGGCGACAAGGCGAGCGAGGCGCTCGACGTCACCGTCAACTCGCTGGTCGCCAAGGTGGTGGGCCAGACCGAGACCGCGCACGACTCGCTGTCGCTGCAGATGAGCGCGTTCGACGACCTGGTGAAAAACCATGGCAGCGAGCTCGCCGAGAAATTCGCCCGCGACTCCGGCACGCTCGGCGCGCTGATCACCCGCCACATCTCGGAATTCGACCGCACGGTGAAGACCTTCGGCGGCGACATCGTCGAGCGCATGGGCCAGCGGACCCAGGACATCGCCGACAGCCTGAAGACCTATGTCGACACCTTCGACCATCGCGTGACCACGAATAGCGGCGAGATCACCGCCTCGCTCGACCAGCGCCTGCTGCAGTTCGAGACCACGCTCGGCAGCCGCGTCACCAATCTCGACGCCTCGCTGACCGACAAGCTGTCGTCGTTCGATAGTTCGCTCGCCGGCAAGATCGGCTCGTTCGACGGCCGCCTGCAGTCGCTGGATGACGCGATCGACGGCCGCATGAAGTCCCTCGAGATCACCTTCGAGAGCCGCGCCAAGTCGGTCACCGACACCATCGACGGCCATCTCGGCACGCTCGCGACCCAGCTGACCGACGGCGCCTCCCAGGCGATCCAGTCGATCGACTCGCGGCTTGGCCTGCTCACCACCACCCTGACCGAAGGCACCGTGCAGGCGATCGCCGCGGTCGACCATCGCATCAACGGCGTCACCGAGACCATCGACGGCCACAGCATCCGCCTGGTCGACACCCTCAACGGCCACAGCACCCGCCTCGCCGACACCATCAATGGTCACAGCGCCAACCTGACCGACACCATCTCGGCGCGCTTCGCCGACATCCAGCAGGGCATCGAGAGCCGCGTCGGCGTCATCGCCGGCGACATCGACACCCGCGTCGCGCAGTTCGAGGACCTGCTGGGTTCGCGCGTCGAGGCCGTCGCCGGCCGCATCGAGAGCAGCGGCCGCCAGGCGAGCGAGGACCTGATGTCCCGCGCCGAGCTGTTGTCGTCGAGCATCAAGTCCCATGTCGAGGACGCCGAGCGTTCGCTGACCAACCTCGTGGTCAACACCAGTGAAACCATCCAGACCGGCGCGCGCACCGCGCAGCAGGCGCTGCTCACCGTGTCCGCTGACGTCGGCAACCAGCTCAAGCTGAGCTCGGCCGAGGTCGAGAGCGTGCTGACCGCCGTCGGCACCAGCGCCGCCAACTCGATCCTCACCAGTGCCCGTGACGCCCAGGTGTCGCTGGTCTCCGCCTCCGGCGACGTCGCCTCGCAGATCAAGTCGCTGTCCGAGGATGTCGAACGCACGCTGCAGGCGGCCGGCAGCGCCACCGCAGCCTCCGTGCTGTCCGGCGCCCGCGACGCGCAGACCACGCTGGTCAGCGCCTCGGTCGAAGCCGCAAGCCAGGTCAAGTCGTTGGCCGCCGATGTCGAGCAGTCGCTGTCGATGTCCGGCTCCGCCGCCGCCGAAGCGATCATGACCGGTGCGCGCGAGGCCCAGACCACGCTGATCGCGACCTCGACCGACGTCACCGGCCAGGTCAAGTCGCTCGCCAGTGACGTCGAGCGTTCGCTCTCGATGGCCGGCACCGCGACCGCCGAAGCCGTCGTCGCCTCCGCTCGCGAAGCCCAGAGCACGCTTGCCGGTGCATCCACCGAAGCCGCCAACCTGGTCCGCACGCTCGCGGCCGACGTGCAGCACTCGCTCTCGACCGCCGGCACCGCCACCGCGGAATCCATCGTCGCCTCCGCTCGCGAGGCCCAGAGCACGCTCGCCGGCGCGTCGACCGACGCCACCAACCTGGTCCGGACACTGTCGGCCGACATCGAACGCTCGCTATCGATGGCAGGCTCCGCCACCGCAGAAGCCGTCGTCGCCTCCGCCCGCGAGGCCCAGAGCACGCTCGCCGGCGCATCCACCGACGCCACCAACCTGGTCCGGACACTGTCGGCCGACATCGAGCGCTCGCTGTCGATGGCAGGCTCCGCCGCCGCGGAAGCCGTCGTCGCCTCCGCCCGCGAGGCCCAGAGCACGCTGGCCGGCGCATCCACCGAGGCCACCGATCTGGTCCGCTCGCTGGCGGCCGACATGGAGCGTTCGCTGTCGATGGCAGGCTCCGCCACCGCGGAATCGATCACATCAGGTGCGCGTGAGGCCCAGAGCACGCTGGTCAACGCGTCGACCGACGCTGCGACCAAGGTGTCTGCGCTTGCCGCCGACATCCAGCGTGCGCTGTCGATGGCCGGCTCCGGCACCGTCGAGATGCTGACGGCCGGCGCCCGCGAGGCGCAGAACACCCTCGTCACCGCGTCGACGGAGGCAGCCAACCACGTCAAGTCGCTGGCCGTCGATGTCGAGCGCACCCTGACCTCGGTCGGCACCAACACCGCGCAGGCGATCCTCGGCAGCGCCCGCGATGCCCAAAGCTCGTTCGTGGCAACCTCCAGCGAGGCCGCAAGCCAGATCCGGGAGATCTCCGCCGAGATCGAGCGCTCGCTGACCACGGCCAGCGCGGAGACCGCGCAGACCATCCTGGGCAGCGCCCGCGAGGCCCAGGGCTCGTTTGCGGCGACCTCCGCCGATGCCGCCGCCCAGATCCGCACGCTCTCGACCGATATCGAGCGCGCGCTGGGTGCGGTCACGGCCAAGACCACCGACAACATCCAGACTTCGGCGCAGAACGCGCAGGCCGCGCTGATCACCATGTCCAACGAGGTCTCGACCAAGGTCAAGACGACCTCCGCCGACATCGAACGTTCGGTGCTGTCGGCCTCCAGCGCCTTCGGCTCGGCGATGACCGGCAAGACCGACGAGATCGTCACCTATGTGCAGCAGCAGACCGAGCGTCTGTCGCAGATGGTCGACGGCCGCCGCGGCTCGCTGGTCGAGGCGCTGACCGCCAAGACCACGCAGCTGTCGAGCGACATGGATCGCGCCACCGCGGACGCGCTGAAGGCGATCGAAACCCGCGGCCTCGCCTTCTCGCAGACGATGTCGGCCCACGGCAGCGATGTCGCGCGCAACATCACCTCGGCCGGCGATCAGGCGACCGGCGCGGTGGCGAAGTCGCTCAAGGAGCTCGAGCACGCCTCGCGCGCGGCGATCGACCAGTCGCGCCAGGTCTCGATCTCGGCCGTCACGGAGATGCAGGAGACCAGCAAGATCCTGCGCACCGATACGGTCGCGCTGTTCGAGCGGCTGCGCGAAGGCAACATCCTCTTGCAGGAAGTGTTGACCGGCGCCCACGACAACCTCAACTCGCTGGAGCGCGCGCTGGTGACCCGCGTGGCCGACTTCGTGTCCGCCATGAACGACGTCACCTCGCGCAACGGCGTGGCAACCCAGACGCTGGAAGACCAGCTCACGGTGTTCAACAGCAAGACCGGCAAGGCGCTGGAAGATCTCGGCGCGCTGTCGAGCCAGTTCGAGACCCATGGCAAGGCGCTGATCGATGCGGCTGCCGTGGTCGAGCAGGCCAACCGCTCGACGACGGCCTCCGTCAGCGAGCGCAAGTCGGCGCTGGAAGCGCTGGTCACGACCATCGACCTGCGCACCACCGATCTCGACCAGCGGCTGTCGCGCTTCACCGGGCTGCTCGATGAATCGCTCGGAGCGGCCGAGGAACGCGCCCGCGACATCGCCCGCGTGGTGGCGGAGACCGCAGGCGCCGGTTCGGCTGCGATCAGCAGGCAGTTCGAGGCGGTACGCCAGGCAGCCGAGAACGAGCGTCAGCAGACCGTCGACGCCATGAACGACCTCTACCAGCAGAGCAATGCCGAGACCGATGCGATGTTCAAGGAATCGACGGAGAAGTTCTCCGCGATGGTCACGGCGATGAAGCAGATGGCGAGCGAGATGCACAACGAGCTCGAGTCCACCCGCAACGAGCTGCGCCGCGGCGTGCTCGAGATGCCGCAGGAGGCCGCCGAGAACACCGCGCAGATGCGCAAGGTGATCGTCGACCAGATCGAGGCGCTGGCCGAGCTGAACCGCATCGTCGCTCATCACGGCCGCGGACTCGACGTGGTCAGCACCAACCGCGCCAGCGTTCGCCACGACGAGCCGGTGATGGCTGCCGCCGGCGGCCGCGGCGATGTGCGCATGCGGGACAACGGCAACAGCGCCTCGACGCTGCCGCCGCCGGATCTCGGCATGGCGAGCTCGCGCCGCACCGAGGCCCCGCCGGTCAGCCCGGCAGGCCCCAACAACAACGGTGACGGCTGGCTGTCCGACCTGCTCAACCGCAGCGACGCGCCGCCGCCTGCCCCGCAAAGCCGCGACGCCCAGCAGCGCCCGCGTCCGCAGCAGCAGCCGGTCAATCCGCTGGAGTCGCTGTCGCTCGACATCGGCCGGCTGATGGACCGCACGCTTGCGGCCGAGATGTGGGATCGCTACCAGCGCGGCGAGAACAAGGCGTTCTCCAAGCGCCTCTACACGCCGGCCGGCCAGAAGGCCTTCGATGAGGTGGCCCGCAAGTACCGCTCCGACCGCGGCTTCAAGCAGACGGTCGACCGCTACATCGCGGAGTTCGAGCGCCTGCTCGACGAAGTGGCTCGCGACGGCCGCGGCCAGCAGGAGCTGAGCAGCCACCTCACCTCGGAGACCGGGCTGGTCTACACCCTGCTCGCGCACGCCGCGGGACGGCTGGGATAAGCTGGCGAATAGCGCGAGTAACGAATAGCGAATGGAAAACGGAGACCGAAAGGTCTCCGTTTTATTTTGGGGCGACGCCGCAGAGTCTCGCTGTGGCACCGGCGTGCCAGTACTAACCGGCGTCATTGCGAGGAGCGCAAGCGACGAAGCAATCCATCGCGCCGAGCATGCGAAACGATGGATTGCTTCGCTTCGCTCGCAATGACGGGCCCGGCAGCGAAGGAAGGCAATTTGCTATTTGCTATCCGCCACGCACCATTCGCCCGTCACGTCATTGCCGCCGCCGCGGCCCGGGCGCGGCCGGAGCCGGCGCTGGCTCGGGTGCGGCGTTGTTGCTGCCGCCGAAGATCACCCGGCTCGGGTTGCGGTCGAAATTGTTCACCGCGCGGCTGATGTCGGACAGCGTCCTGCGGCCGTCGTTGATCAGGAGATTGGAGCGCTTGTCGAGATCCTCGGCGAGCTCGCGGATCGACTTCACCATCAGGTTCAGCTCGCTGCCATTGTTGCCGCCCGCGATCGCATTGAGGCCCAGCATCAGGCTGTCGGCCTTGCCCATCACGCCGTCGACCTTGAGCATGACGTTGTCGATCTTCTCGGAATTGCGCGCCAGCGCCTGGGTGAAGACCTCGAGATTCTTCAGCGAGTTCTTCACCGACTGCTGATTGTCGGCAACGATGCGGTTGACGTTTTGCAGGGTGGCGCGGATCGCCTCGGTGACGTCCTGCAGCGCATTCGGGTCGGCGGTCAGAACCGGGATGCCGTCCTCGTCCAGCGGCACCGGCGGGGCGGCCTCCTCGCCGCCCTTGAGCGAAATCGCGGCGACGCCGGTGAGGCCCTGGAACTCGAGACCGACCAGGGTGTCCTTGCGGAGCGGTGCGTTGTTCTCGATCATCGCCAGCGCGACCACGCGCCTGGGGTTGTCGAGCTTGACCGAGACCACTTCCCCTATCCGAATACCGTTAAAATTGACATTGCCGCCATTGCGCAGGCCTGACGCCGGCCCTTCGAAGATCACCCGCAAGGGGCTGCGCTGCTTGGTGGTGTGGAGGCTCTGGAACCACAGCACGAAGCCGAACGCGGCGGCGATCACCGCCAGCGTGAAAGCCCCGATCAAGACGTAGTTCGCCCGCGTTTCCATCAATTACTCGCGTTCATCACTCTTGGGCCCCTCGCGCAGCCGGCTGCGCTCGAGCCTGTCGAATTCCCTGTTGGCGCATGATTTCGTCCGAAAATCGGCTCCAGGTTTCGGGATCATGGGCTAGGCCACAACGGCACGGGCGCGCTTGCCGTTGAAATATTGCTGCAGCCATGGATGCTGCGATGCCTTCATGTCGGCGATCGATCCTGCAGCAATGATCTTACCGTTCCCTAAAACGGCGATACGGTCGCACGCGGTGTAAAGACTGTCGAGATCGTGCGTTACCATGAAAACGGTCAGCCCCAAAGTGCGCTGCAGGGTGCGCACCAGCTCGTCAAACTCGCCGGCGCCGATCGGATCGAGACCCGAGGTCGGCTCGTCGAGAAACACGAGTTCGGGATCGAGCGCGAGTGCGCGCGCCAGCGCGACGCGCTTGATCATGCCGCCCGACAATTCCGACGGAAAACGATCGGCGACTTCCGGCTTCAGCCCGACCATCACGAGTTTCGCCACCATGATCTCGTCGAGCAGCCGCTGCGAGACGCGCAGATACTCGCGCGCCGGAAACTGGATGTTCTGGCGCACCGTGAGCGAGGAGAACAGCGCGCCCTGCTGGAACAGGATGCCCCAGCGGCGCTCGACGGCACGGCGCTGCGAGGTGCTCGCGGCGTCGAGATCGACGCCGAACACCTCGATGCGGCCGGCGACCTTCGGCACGAGCCCGATGATGGTGCGCGTCAGCACCGACTTGCCGGCGCCCGAGGGCCCGACGAAGCCGAGGATCTCGCCGCGCCTGACGTCGAGGTTGAGGCCGTCGAGCACGCGCGTGTTGCCGAATTGAACGGTAATGTCGCGGACCCGGATGATGGCGTCGTTGTCCTCTTCCGCCATGATCACATCCCGATCGAGGCGAAGAAGATCGCGAACACGCCGTCCATCACGATCACGAAGAAGATCCCTTTCACCACCGATGCGGTGGTGTGCTGTCCGAGCGACTCCGCCGAGCCCTGCACCGCCAGGCCTTCGACGCAGGCAACGATACCGATCACCGCCGCCATGACCGGCGCCTTGACCATGCCGACGATGAAATGGTCGATCGATATGGCATCACGAAGGCGGAGCAGGAAGGCCTCCGGATCGACGCCGCCATAGAGCCAGGCCACCAGGCCGCCGCCATAGAGCGCGGCCATCGCGCCGAGGAAGGCCAGGATCGGCAGCGCCAGCACCAGCGCCAGCATGCGCGGCAGGATCAGGACCTCGATCGGATCGAAACCCATGGTACGCAGCGCGTCGATCTCCTCGCGCATCTTCATCGAGCCGAGCTCGGCGGTATAGGCCGAGCCGGAACGGCCCGCGACCATGATCGCGACCAGCAGCACGCCGATCTCGCGCAGCACCAAGACGCCCAGCATGTCGACGACGAAGATGTCGGCGCCGAACCTGCGGAAATGGAAGATGCCCTGCTGCGAGATGATGCAGCCGATCAGGAAGGTGATCAGCACCACGATCGGCACCGCGCGCCAGCACACCTGCTCGAGGTGATGCACCGTCGAGGTCAGGCGGAAGCTGCGCGGATGGATCAGCACCTTGCCGGCGGCCACCAGTACCGCGCCGAGCATGTCGACGAGGCCGATGATCGTGCCGCCGATCCCGGCCACGGTGCGCCCGATCTGCTCGAGCATGCCTGATATCGACAACGGGTCGCTGACGACCCTTGGCGCGGGACCGACGCGGCGGACCTCGTCGACCAGGCTGGAATAGTTGGCCGACAGGCCCGCGATCTCGGCTTCCGCGCCGGCGTCGCTGAGGCTGCGGCGCAGCCGCTCGATCAGCCAGGCGCCAAAGGTGTCGAGGCTCGCGACCTGCGACACGTCGATGAAGATGTGCGGCCGGCTGCCGCGCAGCTTCTCCGCGTCGGAGACGATACGCTCGAGCGCAGGGGCAAAGCGGGCGGTCCAGTTGCCCGCCGCACACAACGCCAGTCCTTCGCCTTGGGCTATCCGCTCCAGTGTCGGGTCGCCGCTCACCTTTTGCCTACCCCTCAAGCCGGCTGGCTGCCGCTAACGCTGATCTCCGGCGCTGCCGGATCGGCTTGTCGAATCTGCCGCTAAACAGCCATAGTTGGCTGCGCGTCGCAAGCTACGGTTCAGGAAATAGTAGACTTTAAAATGACTTCCACCCCATCCGGAGCGATTTCCCTGACCGGTCGGATCGAGCGCTGGCCGATCGCAGGGACCTTCACGATCAGCCGCGGCGCCAAGACCGAGGCCATCGTCGTGGTCGCCGAGCTAAGCCAGGGCGGCCTCATTGGCCGCGGCGAATGCGTGCCCTACCCGCGCTATGGCGAAACGCCCGAGGCGACGCTGCAGGCGATCCAGGCGATGCAGGCGCCGCTCGCCGGCGGCATGGACCGCATCGCCTTGCAGGCCCGGATGCCCGCCGGCGCCGCCCGCAATGCGCTGGATTGCGCGCTGGCGGACCTTGAGGCCAAACGCGCCGGCAAACGGATCTGGAACCTGCTCGGCCGGCCCGCGCCGGAGCCGCGCACCACCGCCTATACGATCTCGCTCGGGACATCAGAGGCGATGGCGGAGGCCACCGCAAAGGCTGCGCATCGTCAGTTGCTCAAGATCAAGCTCGGCGGCGATGGCGACGGCGCACGGATCGCCGCCGTGCGCAAGGCGGCGCCTCGATCCGAATTGATCGTCGACGCCAACGAAGCCTGGACCGAGGACAACCTCGCCGCCAATCTCGCGGCCTGCGCCGATGCCGGCGTCACCCTGATCGAGCAGCCGCTGCCGGCGGGCAAGGACGAGGCGCTGGCGCGGATCCAGCGCCCGCTCACGGTCTGCGCCGACGAGAGCGTGCACGACCGCGCCTCGCTTGCCGGCCTGCGCGGCCGCTATGACGCCGTCAACATCAAGCTCGACAAGACCGGCGGCCTGACCGAAGCGCTTGCGATGGCGGATGCCGCCCGTGCGCTCGGCTTCGAGATCATGATCGGCTGCATGGTCGCGACCTCGCTTGCGATGGCGCCGGCGATGCTGATCGCGCAGCAGGCACGCTTCGTCGACCTCGACGGCCCGCTGCTGCTGGCGAAGGACCGCGACCACGGCCTGCGCTACGAGGGCAGCCTGGTCTATCCGCCCGACGCCGGGCTCTGGGGCTAATCGGTGAGACGCTTGCGCGCCAGCCACATCACGAGCCCGCCCGTGGCCGCCATTGCGGCCATCATGTCGTAGACGCCGAGCCCGAAGCGCGCATAGACCATGCCGCTGACGATCGCCGTGGTGCTCGCGACAATGCCGCCGCAGGCGGTGAGATAGCCTTGCGCGCGCGCCATCACGTGAACCGGCACGTGATGCACCATCAGACCCATGATGCCGACCTGCGTCAGGCCGAAGCTCAGCCCGTGTCCGAGCTGCACAACTGCAAGCACCGCAAGCGGCGGGTCCTGCGCGGTGATCGCCCAGCGCGCCGCGGCACTGGAGGCCGCGATCATCACCAGCACAGCCGACGGCAGCGTGAAGCGCGGCGAGGCCGCAAACAGCACGATCTCGGCGATCACGCCGAGCACCCAGAGACAAGCGATCGTCAGGCCGCTGAAGCCGGCCTGCTGCCAGGCAATCGATGCGAAGATGTAATAGGCGCCGTGGCTGCCCTGGATCAGCGCCGAGGATACGATGATGGCGAGGAAGGTGGGATTGCGCAGCAGTTTTGGCGCGCCGGCCGCAGGTGTGACGGAAGCCACTGGGCGGCCCAGCGGCCGCAGCGTCAGCCCGACCAGCGCGCCGAGCACCGTCACGGCCGTGATGATCCAGATCAGGTCGACCTCCGCGACATAGCGGAGCAGGAAGCCGCTCACCAGCGCGCAGACCGCGAAGGCGGCCGAGCCCCAGAGCCGCAGCGGTCCGTAGCTGAGGCCGAATTGCCTGACGCCGCGCAGCGCATAGGCGTCCGTGAGCGGCACCATCGGGGTCCAGACGCAGCAGGTCAGCGCATAGATCGCCAGTAGCACGAACGGCTGGTGCTGGGTGCCGATCACGGCAAAGCCGAACGCTGTTGCGAATCCGGTGGCGATGATCGCGCCGCGCAGCATCTGGCGCCGTTCCGCCGCCGCAGTGACCAGCGGCAGCACGGTGAAGCGCGTCACCGGCGGCACCGCGGTGATGATGCCGATCCAGGTGGCGTCGATGCCGATCGCCTTCAGCCACACCGTGAAAAACGGCAGATGAACCCCGGTCATGCCGAACAGCGTGGCGTAGAATGCCGCGAGTCGGTTCGCGAATCGCCGCGATGCAACCTTTGCTGCAATGGGGATTTGTGATTCGGAAGACATCAATTCAATTGCGATTCGCGCGATATCGTGGTGATCGTTAGCGTAACGCGCAGTGATTTGCGCGGAGAGATTGTGATGGCCGAAGAAGCATTCGCCCTGTCGCCGATATCCGCCCGCGCGGCCCTGCCGAGCGAGGAGGACTATGCTGCGATCAGCGCGGCCTTCATGGAAACTTCGCGGGGCCGCTGGTTCCTTGGCGAATACGCCAAGCGCAACCGCAATGCCGATACCCGCATGGTGCTCGATGCCGTGGCGCGGATCGAGGAAAGCCTCAGCGCGCAGCGGCAAGCCGCCGCAGCGGCGATCAGGGACGAGCAGCTGGCGCAGGCGCTGGCCGCCCTGCGCGGCGCAATCGAGGCCGCCCAGGCCTCCGCTATCGCCGCGCTCGACGGCATCAGCTTCGAGCAGAGCCTCGCGCCGGTGCGCAAGGGCGTGCGGGTGATCAGGGAGATCTCCTGGCGGCTGCGCGAGATCGGCAATGACGGCCGGATCTGCGACATCATCGATTCGCAAGTTAGCGCGATCGAGGCCGGCGCCGCCGAGGTCTCGATGGACGATGCCAAGGCCGTGCTGGATGCCGGCTTCGCTGCGCTGGCGCGCAGCCTGAGCGAGTTCGATCCGGACAAGGCGGCGACGCCTGCGGCTGAGCCTGATGTGGCCGAGGCGCCGGTTGCGGAACCGCCGGCCGCGGCCCCCGCGCCGCCACCGGTGGCCGAAAGTGCAGCCCCCGATATGGCCGCTACGCCGCCAGCGCCGCCTCAGGAGGCCGCTGCGACGCCGAACGTCGAAGCCGCGATTCCCGCCGCCGTGCCCGTCACTGAGGCCGCTACGGCCGTGATGCCGCAGCCGAGCGAAGCCTGGATCAAGGCTGAAGCCGCGCTGGCCGAAGCCGAGGCCGCAGAACTCGCCCGCGTCACCGACGAAGCGACGGCCGACGCCCATGACGAGGCGGTGCTCGACCTCATCGCGATGGAGATGGGTGCGCCCGATCCCATCGACGAAGAGGCGATCGCGGAGGAAATGCGCGCCGCCGAGGAGATGCGTGTCGCCGAGGCGATGGCCGCCGAGCCGGAAATGGTTGCGCCAGCCATTCAGCCTGCACCGGCGCCCGCGCCGAAGGTCGAGGTCAGAGCCGAAGTCAAGATGGAGCCGACACCGCTGGCCGCAGCGCCGATTGCCGAGACGCTCGTGATGCCGCCGCCTCTCCCGCCCGCCGTTGAGGCTGTCCCTGTTCCTGCAGCAGAGATCTCACTCGGTTCGACCATCATCGCCAGCGGCTTGCTGAAAAAGCCGAGTGCTGCGGCCAACGACCCGCTCGCGCCGATCCGCCGCATGAGCCAGGCCGAGAAGATCGCGTTCTTCTCGTAACCTAAAGCGGGATGGGTTTAGGTTGAATCGATTTGGGATTCCCAAATCAGTGTGTTTCTGATTCACCATGCTGGCTG
>NZ_JADFUD010000022.1:0-129683 GCF_054820065.1 Bradyrhizobium sp. UFLA06-06 | reverse complement strand
CGGCGTCAAGCGCCAAGGACCCAACGGCTTCCCGCCCACCCACATCCTGACAGACTTCCAAGACACAGGGACCCATAACCACAGGGGCGCGTTGTTGGAGCGAGCTGTGGCCCCAGCTCGCTCCATCCCACGTCCTGTGGTTATGGTCCGTCTTTTCGCAGGGACGGCATCGAGTATGGGGGTGGTGCTTAGATCACCGATCCGCGCGCCCGATCACGTCCATCAGTTCGGCGATCTTGCGCCGCTGGTCGGCCTTGTCGCCGGACGAGATCGCATGCTCGACGCAATGAGCCACATGATCGCGGAGGACCTCTTCCTCGACGCGGCGCAGCGCCGCGCGCGCGGCCGCGATCTGCGTCACCACGTCGATGCAATAGCGGTCGTCCTCGACCATGGCGGCCAACCCGCGGATCTGACCTTCGATCCGTTTGAGCCGTTTTAAGCAGGATGTCTTGACCTCGTCTCTCATAGGTCACATATACCCCCCTAGGGTATATAGATCAAGAGGCCGGGTTAGCGGCCGGGAAGAGTTTCGTGGCACACGCAAAGCACGACCATTCGCACGCGGATCATCACCACAATGGCGCGGCCGCGCATTCCTGCTGCGGCGGCAAGCATGATCACGACACGACGCCAGCCGAGGTGGCGTTCGCGATCGATCCGGTCTGCGGCATGAAGGTCAACCCGGCGACCGCCGAGCACCGCTTCAGCTACAAGGGCGAGGAGTACCTGTTCTGCAGCGGCCGCTGCCGCGAGCGCTTCGAGGCCGAGCCGGAAAAATTCCTCAAGCCGCGTGAACCGGAACCGCCGGCGCCCGCGGGCACGATCTACACCTGCCCGATGCATCCCGAGGTGCGCCAGGTCGGCCCCGGAAGCTGCCCGATCTGCGGCATGGCGCTGGAGCCCGAGCAGGTCTCGCTCGACGACGGACCGGATCCTGAACTGATCGACATGACGCGGCGATTCTGGATCGGCCTCGCGCTGACCTTGCCGGTGTTCGTGCTCGAGATGGGCAGCCATCTCGGGCTGATGCATCTCGTGCCACAGGGCTGGTCGAACTTGATCTCGTTCGTGCTGGCGACGCCGGTCGTGCTGTGGGCCGGTGCGCCGTTCTTCGTGCGCGGCTGGCAGTCGCTCGTCACCCGCAATCTCAACATGTTCACGCTGATCGCGATGGGCACCGGCGTCGCCTATGTCTATAGCGTGGTCGCGACGCTGGCGCCGCAGCTGTTCCCGCCCGCGTTCCGCGACATGCATGGCGCGGTCGCGGTGTATTTCGAGGCGGCGGCCGTGATCACGGTGCTGGTGCTGCTCGGCCAGGTGCTGGAATTGCGCGCCCGCGCGCAGACCTCGGGCGCGATCCGCGCGCTGCTCGGCCTCGCGCCCAAGACCGCGCGGCGCATCACCGAACATGGCGATGAGGATATCGACATCGACGCAATCAAGGTCGGCGACCGCCTGCGCGTGCGACCGGGCGAGAAGGTGCCTGTCGACGGCGTCGTCGTCGAGGGCAGTGCGGTCATCGACGAGTCCATGGTCACAGGCGAGTCGATGCCGGTCACGAAGGCCGAAGGCGAGAGGGTGATCGGCGGCACGGTCAACCAGAGCGGCGGCCTCGTGATGCGCGCCGAGAAGGTCGGCCGCGACACGATGCTGTCGCGGATCGTCGACATGGTGGCGAAGGCGCAGCGCTCGCGCGCGCCGATCCAGCGGCTCGCCGATCGCGTCGCCGGCTGGTTCGTGCCGGCGGTGATCGCCGCCGCCGTGCTCGCCTTCATCGCCTGGACGGTGTTCGGTCCGGAGCCGCGCCTGACCTTCGCGCTGGTCGCCGCCGTCACGGTGCTGATCATCGCCTGCCCCTGCGCGCTGGGATTGGCGACGCCGATGTCGATCATGGTCGGTGTCGGCCGCGGCGCGCATTCCGGCATCCTGATCCGTGACGCGCAGGCGCTGGAGCGGATGGAGGCGATCGATACGCTGGTCATCGACAAGACCGGTACCCTCACCGAGGGCAAGCCGAGGGTCGTGCGCGTCATTGCCGCCGAAGGGTTCGGCGAGAGTGATCTGTTGCGGCTGGCGGCCAGTGTCGAGCAGGGCAGCGAGCATCCGCTGGCGCAGGCGATCATCGCCGCTGCCAGGGAGCGCAAGCTCTCATCCGCCGCCGTCAGCAATTTTGCCTCGCCCTCCGGCAAGGGCGCGACCGGCACGGTCGAAGGCAGGCAGGTTGCGCTCGGCAACGCGGTGCTGATGGCCGAGTTGAAGATCGCGACGGCAGCGCTCGACGAGGCGGCCGAGGCCGCGCGGCGGGACGGTGCGACGGCGATCTCTGTCGCGGTCGATGGCCGCATCGCCGGGGTGGTCGCGATCGCCGATCCGGTCAAGCCGTCCGCGACCAGCGCGCTGCAGGCGCTGCGTGCCGAGGGCCTGCGCATCGTGATGTTGACCGGCGACAATGAGACCACCGCGCGGGCGGTGGCAAAGACGCTCGGCATCGACGAGGTCGAGGCCGGGGTTCTGCCGGAGCGCAAGAGCGAGGTCGTGCAGCGGCTGCGCGGCGAGGGCCGCACCGTCGCGATGGCCGGCGACGGCGTCAATGACGCGCCGGCGCTCGCCGCCGCCGATGTCGGCATCGCGATGGGCGGCGGCACCGACGTCGCGATCGAGAGCGCCGGCATCACGTTGCTCACCGGCGACCTGATGGGCCTGGTCCGGGCGCGGCGCTTGTCGGTCGCGACCATGCGCAACATCCGCCAGAATCTGGCGTTCGCCTTCGTCTACAACGCCGCCGGCGTGCCGATCGCAGCCGGCGTGCTGTACCCGCTGTTCGGCATCCTGCTGTCGCCGATGGTCGGCGCCGCCGCGATGGCGTTGTCCTCGGTCAGCGTGATCGGCAACGCGCTGCGGCTTTCGCGGGTGAAGCTGGATTGAACTTTCTTACCTCGCCCCGCTTGCGGGGAGAGGTCGGATCGCATGGAGCGAAGCGAAATGCGAACCGGGTGAGGGGGACTCTCCACGAGTCTGTCTCTCACCGTTTGCGCGGAAGCACCCCCTCACCCCAGCCCTCTCCCCGTAAGAACGGGGAGAGGGAGAAAGCGCGATCACGCCGGCAGCAGAAGCTGCGCGCGCCGTTCCATCTCGGCGTCGAGCCAGGTTGCGAGATCCTCGCTCACCGCGACCATCGGTAGCCGCACCTCGGGGCTGTCGATCAGCCCCTGCCGCCACAGCCAGTGCTTGGCGGGCGCGGGGCTCGGTTCGGCGAACAACAGCCTCGTCAGGCCGACGACGCTCTGCCAGGCAGCCAGCGCCGCGTGGCGCTGGCTCTGCTGCAACAGCGTGCGGATCGCAGCGAAGGTGTTTGTTTCCAGATGTGCGGACAGCAGGATCGCGCCGTCGGCGCCGTCCGAGAGCGCATCGAAAGTCTGCGCATCCTCGCCGGTCAGCACGCGGAAGCCGGCCGGCCGGCGGTTGAGGAAGTCGATCGACTGCGCGCGGTCGGCGCAGCAATCCTTCATGCCGGCGATGTTCGGATGGTCCGCGAGCGTCAGCAGCGTCTCGTTGGTCAGGTTCACCGCCGTGCGATAGGGAATGTTGTAAAGCACGATCGGCCACGAGGCGTGATCGGCGAGCGCGCTGAAGTGCTGCACGAGCCCGCGTTGCGAGGGCCTGATATAATAGGGGCTGGCGATCAAATAGCCGTTGATCGGCCAGTCGGCCGTGTCTTCCAGCGCTTCCTTCATCCGGGCGGTCGAGGCGCCGGAGAGCCCGAGACAGACCGGCAAATGGCGGGAGCTGGCACTCAGTTCGTCGAGCACGACGCTCACCAGCCCCTCCAGCTCGTCCATGCTGAGCGCCATGCCCTCGCCGGAGGTTGCGCCGAGAATGAACCCGTCGACGGGGCCATTGGCGTAGTGCCGTACGAGACGCCGCAGCGACGTGGCGTCGAGCTCGCCGTTACGGAATGGCGTGATCAGGGGCAGCCAGAGGCCCTGCAATTGCTGGTGTAGATCGGTCATGTTCCATCTCCTCAAGAAGGCAAGGCCGGAGACGGGACCAACAAAAAACCCCGTCCAGGCGGCGGGGTTTCGGGATCGGTTTGAATGCGAAGGTGATCTTATCGCGCGCGATCTCGTGTCCCCGGGAGGGGAGCTTTTTTCGACGACAGAACGGCGCACGAAGTCGTGATCATGGGATAATGATGCTGCGCTGCGAGGTTGTTGTCAATGCACAGGCTGACCGCGACGTGCGGCGCGTTTTGCGCATGACGTGGAGGTGAAAAGGCACGGCGATGAAAAAAAGCCGGGCTCAAGTGAGCCCGGCTTAAGGTATTGGCCACGTGAGGCCGACACAATCACCTTCCAAGAGGGATTACTGAACTTCCGCGCCACTGGAGGAGGGGGACATATGCGCGACGCGAACGCTCAGCGTGTAAACACTATGATCCCCATCGACGCCTTGCAGCAACTATCCAGGTCGCATGTCAGTCATGCGGAGACCGGGGGCAGCACGGATATCCCTATAAACCAGCCCTATAAGGGCCGCTTAATCACGACGGCCAGCGCTGCGCCTTGCTGACCACGAAGTCGCGGAACACCTGCACGCGGGCCACCGTCTTCAGCTCTTCCGGATAGACGAAGTAGGTGTCGAGCGCGATCGAGTCGGACTCGCCGAACAGCTGCACGAGGTTGTTCTGTTCCACCAGATAGTCCGGCAGCGCGGCGATGCCGAGGCCCTGCTGGCAGGCGCGCACGAGGCCAAGGATGTTGTTGACCTTGAAGTAGGGCTCGCGCGGACCGGAGCCGTTGCGGCCGGCATCGATCAACCAGCTGCGGTTTTGCAGATGTGCCGGCACCTGCGAGTCGCCGAGCATGATGATGCGGTGCGAGTCGAGATCATCGAGCGTGCGCGGCGTGCCGAAGCGCTTGATGTATTCCGGCGAGCAATAGGCATGGAAGCCGATCGAGAACAGCTTGCGCTGGATCAGGTCCGGCTGGGTCGGCTTGCGGGTGCGGATCGCGACGTCGGCCTCGCGCATCGAGAGGTCGAGATCCTCGTCGGTGACGATCAGCGAGATCCGGATGTCGGGATAGAGTGCGGTGAACTCGTCGAGCCGCGGGATCAGCCAGTTGATGCCGAGCGCCGGCGGCGTCGTGATCTTGAGGTCGCCGCTCGGCCGCTCGCGGCTGTCGGTGAGCTTTGCGCGGGCCGCCTGCAACTGCATGAACACGTCATGCGCGGTGCGGAATAAGAGGTCGCCCTGTTCGGTGAGGATCAGGCCGCGGGCGTGGCGGTGAAACAGCGACACCGAGAGCTCCTGCTCCAGCGCGCTGACCTGGCGGGAGACCGCCGATTGCGACAGGCCAAGCTGTTCGCCGGCATGCGTGAAGCTGCCGGCCTCCGCCGCTGCGTGAAAGACCTTCAGCTTGTCCCAATCCATATCCGTAAATCCGTCGCGAGATCGTGCCATGATTATTCCGCCGCTGCGCGATCGCTCGCGCGAAGAGCCAGGAAGCGTTCCGCCTCGAGCGCAGCCATGCATCCGAGGCCGGCGGCGGTGACCGCCTGCCGGAAGGTTTCGTCCGCCACGTCGCCCGCGGCGAACAGGCCGGGCATCGAGGTCGCGGTGGAGTTCGGCGCGACCTCGACATAGCCCGACGGTTTCAGCTTGATCTGGCCTTTGACGAGCTCCGTCGCCGGCGCATGGCCGATCGCGACGAAGACGCCGTCGGTCTTGAGGTTCGTGAGCGCGCCGGTCTTGACGTTCTTCAGCCGCACATGGGTGACCTTGTTCGGGTTCTCCGATCCGCAGATCTCGTCGATCGCCGAATCCCACACCACCTTGATCTTGGGATTCTTGAACAGCCGCTCCTGCAGGATGCGCTCGGCGCGGAAATGATCGCGGCGATGCACGATGGTGACTTGGGAGGCGTGATTGGTCAGGTACAGCGCTTCCTCGACCGCGGTGTTGCCGCCGCCGACCACCACGACGTTCTTGCCGCGGTAGAAGAAGCCGTCGCAGGTCGCGCAGGCCGACACGCCGCCGCCCTGGAACTTTGCTTCCGAGGGCAGGCCGAGCCAGCGCGCCTGGGCGCCGGTGGCGAGGATCACGGTCTCGGCGAGATAGACGTCGCCGGAATCGCAGGTCAGGCGAAACGGGCGCTGGCCGAGTTCCAGCTTGTTGACGTGATCGGTGACGATCTTGGTGCCGACATGGGCCGCCTGCTTCTCCATCTGCTCCATCAGCCAGGGGCCCTGGATCACATCGGCGAAGCCGGGATAGTTCTCGACGTCGGTGGTGATGGTGAGCTGCCCGCCCGGCTGGATGCCCTGGATCAGCACCGGCTCGAGCATCGCGCGTGCCGCGTAGATCGCTGCGGTGTAGCCGGCGGGGCCGGACCCGATGATGACGACCTTGGCGTGGACAGGCGCGGGCATTAGCTGATCCCTCTCTTCTGGGGACTTTGACGGGGACTTGTGTGGGAAGCACCCCGGAGGCAGGTCACGGCGGTGCTAAAAGTGTCAAATCCAAGTCTAGGATATCTGGGAAGCTATGCAAGATTTGCAATCCATGGCAGCGATTTTTCCCCGGAACTGAAGTCACATTCGCGAAATCTTGCGCTGCACGCGCAATAAAATTGCGCAATGCCGGCTGGCTGCGCTATGAGAGTTGCCGGCGGACCTGCCAAGCCTTCCAAACCCTAGGGAACTGTAGTCGCGTGTCGAAGAACCTTGACGAGATCGACCTCAAAATCCTCGCCGAGATCCAGGCCGATGGCCGAATCACCAATGTGGAACTGGCCAAACGCGTCGGTATCTCGCCGCCGCCCTGCCTGCGCAGGGTCCGGGCGCTGGAGGAGGAAGGCTACATCCAGGGATACCGCGGCCTGCTCGATCCGCGCCGCCTCGGCTACGACGTCACGGTGTTCGCCTCGGTGCATCTGTCGAGCCAGGCCGACGCCGATCTCCGCGCCTTCGAGAATTTCGTGCGCGCCGAGCCGCTGGTGCGGGAATGCTGGATGCTGTCGGGCGAAGTCGATTTCATCCTCAAATGCGTCGCGCCCGACATGGCGACGTTCCAGGATTTCGTCACCCATCTGACGGCGGCGCCGCACGTGCGCAACGTCAGGACGTCACTGGTGCTGCACAACTCGAAATACGAGGCCGCGGTGCCGCTGGGATTGAAGGCGGTCGGCTGACGCTAGCGCTATTCCGCTGCTGGTCTGAAGTGCGACTCTTCATTGCGCGACGCGCGCTCCTTCCCGATTACCGCGTCCACGCTCACCGGTCCGCCGCCTACCGTTGCAAGGTACAGACAGGCAAAGCAGAACAATATTGCAGCTGTTCCACCGTTGTTGAGCGGCAGAAGCACGGGCTCGCCCGTCTTCAGCATGTGGCCGAGAAGGTAGGCAAAGGCCATTTCACCGGACAGGATAAAGGCAGATATCCGCGAGAGCAGTCCTATCATCAACAATCCACCGAGCACCAACTCGATCGCGCCGGCCGTCATGATGAGTGGCGGCGGATTGGCGAAGGGGGCGAGCGCCGGAAACTTGAAGATTTTTGCAACCCCGTACTGAAACAGAAGCAGGCCGGTGATGAACCGGAACAGGCTCAAGAGATACGGTTGAAAGCTCGCCGCAAATCGATCCACATTCATCGCGCTCTCCACCATTGGTCCCTAGCGTCAACAATGGCGGAGCTTTTTGGTTCAAGAGGTGGTGCGATCGCGAGACCGCAACGTCCTTACAAGTTCGTGGTTTCATACGTGAAGGGTATCTTCGCCCTTACGTTGCGCCCTCGGTGGAGTGGTGCGCATGCTGTCGGATTTCGCCGTAAGGCCGTCATATCAACACGCTTCTGCCGCTAGCGTGCTATGGCCTCCGCTTTCGCAAGACCTCGAGGCTGAGCGGCCCGCCGCCTGCCGCGGCCAGGTAGAGGCAGGTGAAGCAGAGCAGTATCGCAAGCGTGCCGTCGTTAAGCAGCGGAAAGAAACTGACAGGCGCGTGCTCGATGAAATAGGCGAACGCCATCTCGCCGGAGAGAATGAAGGCGACGATCCGGGTCAGCAAACCCAGCATCAGCATTCCGCCGAGCACGAGTTCGAACATGCCGGCGACACCGAACAGCGAGAACGGCGTCACCTCGGCGAACATCTCGACATGCGGAAACTTGAACAGTTTGGCGACGCCGAACTGCAGGAGCAGCAGCCCGGTGATGAAGCGAAGAACGCTCAGCAGATAAGGCTGAGCGATCCTGCCGAGGCGGTCCAGGTCCATGTTGCTCTCCAAAAGAAAATGCGCGCCGTTGCGAGCGCGCATTATGGAGAATGAAACGGCGCTGTCACGCCTGGTGTGCGGTTCCTTGCTGGAGCGCTACGCGGTCTTACCCTCGCGGATCGCGTCGAGGCTCAACGGGCCGGGGCCGGCGAACACGAAATAAAGGAAGACGAAACAGTAGACCGCGGCGAGTTCGCCCCCGTTCAGGATGGGATAGAAGCTCTTGCCCGCATGCGCCATGAAGTATGCGACGGCGGTGAATCCCGAGAGGATGAACGCCACCGGACGCGTGAACAGGCCAACAATAAACAGCGCGCCGCCGATGAGCTCGATCAATCCGCCGACGCCCATCAGCGAGCTGATGTCGACGTTGGCGAACATCGGAACGGTCGGAAAATGGAGAATCTTCGCGGTACCGTGCTGCAGCAGGCTGAGTCCGACGTAGATGCGAAGGATGCTTAGAAGGCTGGGCGAATACCGCCCGGCGAGAGTGCTGATCATATTGCTCGTCCCAGATAGTTATGATATATAATAATTCCGGGTCGGAATTATTAACAAGTTAAGCAGATTTGACAACTCACAATCCTGTCAGAGCTGTGAGGAATTGAGGTACTGCACAACAAAAAAGCCGCGTGCGGGACGCGGCTTTTCTGCACCAGTCACGCGAAGGTAACTACCGCCACTCGACCTTGGTGATCTCGTAGGCCTTGGCGCCGCCCGGCGCCATCACCTCGACGGTGGTCCCCTTCTTCTTGCCGATCAGCGCGCGCGCAAGCGGCGAGGTGATGGAGATGCGGCCCTTCTTGGCATCGGCCTCGACTTCGCCGACGATCTGCCACACCGCCTTCTTCTCGGTGTCCTCATCGATCAGCGTCACGGTCGCGCCGAACTTGATGGTGTCGCCTGACAGTTTCGAAATGTCGATGATGTCGGCGCGCGCGAGCTTGTCCTCGAGCTCGGCGATGCGGCCCTCGTTGTGTGACTGCTCTTCCTTGGCGGCGTGATACTCGGCGTTCTCGGAGAGATCGCCGTGCGAGCGTGCTTCCGCGATGTGTTCGATGATGCGCGGACGATCCACCGATTGGCGATGCTTCAACTCGTCCGTCAGCGCGGCGTATCCGCCCGCGGTCATCGGAACCTTATCCATCATCTTCGTCCTTCATCGCGCGCGCCCGGCGGCCGTGCACGAATATCCAGTTCAGCTAACGCAGGAATCAGGGCGCCAACGCGCCCGGAAGCCCAGTGATTTTCGGCCCCGCTAAGGGCCGTGACAACATCCAATCGCGCGGTGAGTTCCAGCCATTCGGCTAATTGACCGCTTCGGGCCTTCAGCCCGGGCAGCGGTCAGCTTTCGGAAAAGTAACTCTGAAGCGTGCGGACCTCAAGGTCCCCGGCCCGATAGGCCCGGATTCCCCGTGCGGCCGCCACCGCGCCCGAAAGAGTGGTGTAATATGGCACTTTATGCAAGAGGGCAGCCCGCCGCAGCGAGCGGCTGTCGGCCAGCGCCTGCGGACCTTCGGTGGTATTGAAGACCAGCTGGACGTCGCCATTGGTGATGGCGTCGACGATGTGCGGACGGCCTTCGAGCACCTTGTTCACCTTTTCCGTCGGCACGCCGTTGTCGCTGAGATAGCGCTGCGTGCCCGAAGTTGCCATCACCTTGAAGCCGAGCGAGTGCAACAGCCGCACCGCATCCGCGATGCGCATCTTGTCGTCGCCGCGCACCGAGACGAACACCGTACCCTGCCGCGGCACGCGCGTGCCGCCGCCGAGCTGGCTCTTCGCGAACGCGACCTCGAAGGAGCGGTCGATGCCCATCACTTCGCCGGTCGAACGCATCTCCGGTCCGAGCACGGTATCGACGCCTGGGAAGCGCGCGAACGGGAACACCGATTCCTTCACGCCGACATGGCCGAGCTTCTTCTTCTTCAGCTTGAAGTCGGCGAGCTTCTCGCCGGCCATGATCCGTGCCGCGATCTTGGCGACCGGCGTGCCGATCACCTTGGCGACGAACGGCACGGTGCGGGATGCGCGCGGGTTGACCTCGAGCACGTAGATCTCGCCGTCCTTGATGGCGTATTGCACGTTCATCAGGCCGACCACGTCGAGCCCGAGCGCGAGCTCGCGGGTCTGCCGCTCCAGCTCCTCGATGGTCTTGGCGTCGAGCGAATGCGGCGGCAGCGAGCAGGCGGAGTCGCCGGAATGGATGCCGGCTTCCTCGATGTGCTCCATGATGCCGACGATGAAGGTGTCCTTGCCGTCGCAGAGGCAGTCGACGTCGACTTCGGTCGCGTCGGACAGATAGCGATCGAACAGCAGCGGGTTCTTGCCGAGCACGGTGTTGATCTGTCCGGTCTTGTCGTTCGGGTAGCGCGCCTTGACGTCGGCGGGCACCAGCTCGGGCAGCGTTCCCAGCAGGTAGTCGTTGAGCTGGTTCTCCTCGCGGATGATCTGCATCGCGCGGCCGCCGAGCACGTAGGACGGACGCACCACCAGCGGCAGGTCGAGATCGGCGGCGACCAGGCGGGCCTGCTCGACCGAATAGGCGATGCCGTTCTTCGGCTGCTTGAGACGCAGCTTGTCGAGCACGCGCTTGAAGCGGTCGCGGTCCTCGGCGAGGTCGATCGCGTCGGGCGAGGTGCCGAGGATCGGCACTTCGGCGGCTTCGAGCGCGCGGGCAAGCTTCAGCGGGGTCTGGCCGCCGAACTGCACGATCACGCCGTGCAGCGTGCCGTTCTTGCGCTCGGTTGAGATGATCTCCAGCACGTCTTCGGCGGTGAGCGGCTCGAAATACAGCCGGTCGGCGGTGTCGTAGTCGGTCGACACCGTTTCCGGGTTGCAGTTGACCATGATGGTCTCGTAACCGGCGTCCTCGAGCGCGAAGCAGGCATGGCAGCAGCAATAGTCGAACTCGATGCCCTGGCCGATGCGGTTCGGGCCGCCGCCGAGGATGATCACCTTCTTGCGGTCCGACGGCGCGCTCTCGTCGGCAAATTCGCCGGCGAACGGCCGCTCATAGGTCGAATACATGTAGGCGGTCGGCGAAGCGAACTCCGCCGCGCAGGTGTCGATGCGCTTGAACACCGGGCGCACCCCGAGCGCGTGGCGCTTGGCGGTGACGTCGGCCTCGGTGGTCTCCGTGAGCACGGCGAGCCGCGCGTCGGAGAAGCCCATCGCCTTCAGCATCCGCATCGCGAACGCATTGGTCGGCAGGCCGCTGCTGCGGATCTTGCCTTCCATCTCGACGATGGCGCGCAGTTCGGCGAGGAACCAGGGATCGATCTTGCAGGAATTGAAGATATCTTCGTTCGACCAGCCGAGCCGCATCGCCTGCGCGACCTGCAGCAGGCGGTTCGGCGTCGGCGTGCCGAGCGCGGCGCGGATCGCGTTCTTGTCGTCGCTGCGGCCGAGGCCCTCGATGTCGATCTCGTCGAGGCCGGTCAGCCCGGTCTCGAGCCCGCGCAGGGCCTTCTGCAGGCTCTCCTGGAAGGTACGGCCGATCGCCATCACCTCGCCGACCGACTTCATCGAGGTGGTCAGCGTGGAGGAGGCGCCGGGGAATTTCTCGAACGCAAAGCGCGGAATCTTGGTGACGACGTAGTCGATCGTCGGTTCGAACGAGGCCGGCGTCGCGCCGCCGGTGATGTCGTTGGCGATCTCGTCGAGCGTGTAGCCGATCGCAAGCTTGGCCGCGACCTTGGCGATCGGGAAGCCGGTGGCCTTCGAGGCCAGCGCCGACGAGCGCGACACGCGGGGATTCATCTCGATCACGACCATGCGGCCGTCGTCCGGATTGATGCCGAACTGCACGTTGGAGCCGCCGGTCTCGACCCCGATCTCGCGCAGCACCGCAATCGATGCGTCCCGCATGATCTGGTATTCCTTGTCGGTGAGCGTCAGCGCCGGCGCCACCGTGATGGAATCGCCGGTGTGCACGCCCATCGGATCGACGTTCTCGATCGAGCAGATGATGATGCAATTGTCCTTCTTGTCGCGCACCACCTCCATCTCGAACTCTTTCCAGCCGAGAACGGATTCCTCGATCAGCACCTCGTTGGTCGGCGAGGCATCGAGGCCGCGCTCGATGATGTCGAGATATTCTTCCTTGTTGTAGGCGATGCCGCCGCCGGTGCCGCCGAGCGTGAAGGAGGGGCGGATGATCGCGGGCAGGCCGATGTCGGACAGCGCCATCAGCGCTTCGGCCAGGGCCTGCTGCTGGTAGCGCTTGCGCCGCTCGTTCTCGCCGCCTTCCCACTGCCGTTCGAAGGCTTCGAGCTCAGGGCCGGACAGCTTGGCCTGATCGGCGAGGTACTTGTCGCGGTCGGACTTCTTCAGCGCCGACGCATTGGCGAGCCGCGACCTCGGCGTCTGCAGCCCGATCTTCTCCATGGCGTCGCGGAACAGCTGGCGGTCTTCCGCCTTGTCGATGGCGTCGGCGGTGGCGCCGATCATCTCGACGTCGAACTTCTCCAGCGTACCCTGCTTGCGCAGCGACAGCGCGCAGTTCAGCGCGGTCTGGCCGCCCATCGTCGGCAGCAGCGCGAAGCCGCCGGGCAGGACGTGGCGTTCCTTTTCGATGATCTTGGCGACGATTTCGGGCGTGATCGGCTCGATATAGGTCGCGTCCGCCAGCTCCGGGTCGGTCATGATCGTGGCCGGGTTGGAATTGACCAGGACGATCCGAAAGCCCTCTTCCTTGAGCGTCTTGCAGGCCTGCGTGCCGGAATAGTCGAATTCGCAGGCCTGGCCGATCACGATGGGACCGGCGCCGATGATCAGGATGGTGGAGATGTCGGTTCTTTTGGGCATCAGCTCTCGCGGACTGGAATTTGGGCACAAAAAAAGGGCGCGCTTCCCGCGCGTCCCTCGAGCCATGCGCTACATCTTGTAGCGCCGGAAGCGCGATCCTTCGCGCGCGGGTGGTCTTTAGACCAGTTTCCGCACCCGCGAAACCCCCAAAAGCGCCCCATCAACCGCGATTCTGGGGGAAATTCCTCGTTCGACGTATGGCCGGCTGGGCGAGGGATGTGGGAGGGGGCTACCGGCCCGGCTTCGCCCTGCGGGCAACGCCGCGGCGGCCTTCGCCACGAGAAGGCCTGCCGAGCCGAAGCTGCGTCAGCAGCGAAGGCTGGAGGCCCGGCCTGGATTTGAACCAGGATAAACAGTGTTGCACCACTGCCGCGTCGACGCTTCCGCCACCGGGCCGAGCGGATCATTGCTGATTATTTCAGCCGCCGCTATGTTTCCTTCTGGGTAACGTTAACGCGTCGTGCAACCCTGGATCAGTGGTGCGCCACGAACGTCATCCGCCACGGATTGTGCCCGATGTTGCGCGGCGCGCGCGCAGCGCTGAACCCCGCGGCGCCGAGCTTCGCGATCATCTCGTCCTCGCGGTAGCGCTGCAGTCCGATCCTGGTGCGCAGCTGGCGGTAGTCGGACAGTGCGGTTGAAGCCAGCCCGACCAGCGCATCGCGGAGGAAGCCGTGGGTCGCCGCAAAGCGCAGCAGTGCCACGACATCCCTCGCCATGCCGACTTCGGGCCGCAGGATATCACCGAGCACGAACCGGCCGGAGGGCTTCAGCACGCGGTGGATCACGTCGAACGCGGAATCGAGCTCCCGCGGCGTCATGTATTGCGCGACTGAGTTCATCACCACGAGGTCGATCGAGTCCGCGTCCATGTGCTTCAGATCATCGAGCGAGCGGACACGGATTCGGGTGTCGGGCGCAAAGCGCGCGACCAGACGGCCGCGTACGCCGGGCGCCGGCTCCGCCAGATAGAGCTGGGCGCAGGCATTGGCGACCTTCGCCGCCGACAGCGCCTCGCCGCAGGCATAATCGAGCACCACGGCATCCGGCGAAGCGATGTAGCCGATGATGTCGTTTGCGATGATCTGGAAATGCAGGTCACGGTGCAGTCGGCTCGCATAGATCGTATGCGTGGAATCGTAATAATCGATCCATTCATCCATCGCGTTTGGTATCCGGCAGAACGGGGTTCCTAGCCTCAGGAACGGGTGGGCTGATGATGCGTTAGCGGTCCGGCGGCCAATGTTCAATGCGCCGAAATACGGGTTCCTAACAGGAAGGTCCAACGTGAGCAAAGCCAAGACTGACAAGATCTCGCCCGATCTCGACACGCCGAGCGACCTGCCGCAGGCTGCGGTGGACACGATCTCGGCCTCGCTCAACACGCTTCTGGCTGACGCCTTCGCGCTCTATTTGAAGACCAAGAATTTCCATTGGCACGTCAGCGGCCGGCATTTTCATGATTACCATTTGTTGCTGGACGAGCAGTCCGAGGCGATCTTCGCGACCACCGATCAGCTCGCCGAGCGGGTGCGCAAGCTTGGCGGCGCGACGCTGAAGTCGATCGGCGATATCGCCAAGCATCAGACCATCAAGGACAATGACGACGATTATGTGCCGCCTCGCGAAATGCTGCGCGAGTTGATGGAAGACAACAAGCACATGGCGGCCGCGATGCGCAAGGCACACAAGCTGGCCGACGACCAGGAGGACTCCGGCACCGCGGGCCTGCTCGAAACCTTCATCGACGAAACCGAGCGCCGCACCTGGTTCCTGTTCGAGGCAAGCCGCCAGGAAGGCAGCAACGCGGCGTAAGCTGCGCGCCCGCACCCGCGAGGAAGCAATCCAGAGCTGTTTTGCTCCGGATTGCTTTGCCAGGGTCGCTGTCTGGCCGCTCGGCAGCGGTCAGTGCGGTTGAAGCTTACTGAGCCGAGAGACCCACCATCGTCTGCGATCTCTCGATCGGCGGAGGATTCCACTTTCCGGTCAGCGCCTCCGATTTCGGACCGTAGAGGCGCATGGTCAGGTTGAAGGCTCCCTTCGGCGCCGGAAGCCAGTTGGCTTCCTTGTCCTTGCCTGGATTCTCGTTCTGGAAGTAGAGATCGAGCGAGCCGTCCGGGTTGTATTTGAACGGCATCCAGCTGGACACAGCGAAGCGGTTCAGCACGTTACCGACCTGGAATCCTTCCTGGTCGTAGAGCGTGATCGACCAGAAGGCATTGACCGGCGGGGTGGCGCCCTTGTCGAACGTGATCGTATACTTGTTAGCGCCGTCGAGCGGTTTGCCGGTACTGTCGGCGAGATTGAGCGGATAAATGGCGTCCTCCGGCAGGTTGGCGCCAAGCCCGACCTGCGCGACAATAGCACGCTTCAAATAGTAGTTGCCGTAAACGCCCATCGTGTCGGTGTTCATCGACCAGCCATTCACAACGCGCGCCAGCGTCGGCACCTTCCACGCCATCAGCTTCTGCCCGTCCTGCGGCGCTGTCTCCAGAGCCCGTTGCAGGACCGGGTCGAGCTTGCTGATTTCAAAGCTCTTGCCAGGCTCGATGCCTATCTTCTTCATCTGCGCGATGATCGGCTCATCGGTGATGTGCGGCGGGTGAAGCTTGAGTAGCTCTGCGGCTTGCGCAAAGTAGACACCGGCCGACATGGTATCGACCTGCACCTTCGGCGCCGTCTTCATGTCGATGTCGGGATCGATCCTGACCGCGGTCGGCTTCGGCGTCTTGCCGAACTCGGACAGCAGCGTGACCTTGTAGCCGGCCTGGATCTTGTGGACCGCATCATAGTCCGGCGGGCCGTCCGTCTTGGTGCGGCCGATGACCCAGACGTAAGGCGTCGGCGCGTCGATGCGCTGGGTATCCTTCGGAAGCTTGAACTCCTCCGCAAACCTGTCGCGCAGATCAGGCCGCCATCCCGGGGCCGTCACCAGAAAGGTCCCCGCTTTGGTACCCGTGGTGCGCCAGCCGGGCGAGGCGAACACATCCGACCACATGTCCAGCATGGGCAGCAAATAGAAGCGTCCATCGGTATCGGGAACGGAGACGACAACCGGCTCCTTGGTCATGTCCAGCCATGAAACGGAATAGAGCGTATCGAAGTTGGACCGCACCACGCCCTTGAAATTCGCCGGTGGGTATTCGGGGATGTTGACGAAGGTGTTCATCGGGCCCTTGAAGTTCTCTTTGCCGGGCTCGACGTTGGTGAATTGCTTTCGCGTGATGTCCATCGTCAGGAGCGGGTAGAAGTAAATATAGGCGTCCACCGCGATCGCGTGCGCCTCCTGCTCGTTGATTGCCGGGGCCGTCTGAGCCAGCGCTGCAGGCGCGGCAGCCGCGCCGATGCATAGAGACAATGTCAGCGTCAGAATTCCTCGAAACATGTCGAATTCTCCTCTTCTGATATGTGTTGCGGTTGCTTGGGAAGCGCGGAGCATCTGATGCCGTCAGGTGATGTGTATGACCTCCATTGCTCATGCAAAAAAGCAGCAGCGGACGCGGAAGCTCTGTCACTCCCGCAGATGAATCGCGTGCCTTAAGGTGTCATTGGCGGCATAAATCGCCGCAGCGATGCTGACTTAAATCAAGGTTCTTTGAAAAGTGATGCCGGCAGGCTTAACGTTGAAAAGGGCTGCACTACCTCCACGCGTGGCACTCTAGCACGGGCAGGAAGCGGGAGCGAGTAGCGCTCAATATGGCGACATGCCGAATCGTCAGCGGCCCCACGGGCATTCTCTGCCCGCATAGTTTCGGGAATCCGTTGAGCGCGCAAAAAGAGCCGCACGCAGAACGATTGGGCTACGTAATTCCGATAATCAATTTAGGTTGCCTGTATCCCGTCACCTTCCCCAAGGGGGAGAACGAAGCACAGCCCGTTCGAGAATCTTGAATCCTAGCGCTTCCACAGCCGCACCAGCGGCCCGTCCTTGCCCATCACCGGATCGGTCGCGGGGGGCGCGACCAGCGGGATCGTCTTCAGCGCCCTGGCGCGGTTCTCGGGCGTCGGCCGCTGCAGATCCATCGGCGGGCCCGGCGGATAGGCGCCGACCACGCAGAAATCGTCGCTCGCCGACAGGCATTGATGCCCGGTGCCGGCCGGCAGGATCGCGACGTCGCCTGCTACGATCTCCAGCGCCCGCCCGTGGTCGCCGCCAAACTGCACGCGCGCGCGGCCGCGCGCGACGCCCAGCACCTCGTGCACGGTGGCGTGGTAATGCGCGAAGTCGTAGACGCCGTTGCGCCACATCGCGCCCCAGCCGTTCTTGCCGAACAGCTGCTCGATCGTGGCCTCGGGATTTTTGCTGACGTCGACCGTGGCCTTGTAGACCAGGAACGGCATCGGGTTGTTTGGCACCAGGCCGTCGTCCTGGAAGACGATGGTCAGGGGTTCGATATCGGTACGGACGACCGACATGGCGGCTCTCCAGCGTTGCGAGGTGCCGTGGACTCCAGACCAACAAACCGTCGGTCCGCAAACCGTTCCAGCTAGATCTTGAACTTCAACACGTCTTCCTTGAACCTGAGCCCGTGCCCGGGTCGCTCCGGCGCGGTGACCATGCCGTTGGCGATCTCGGGCGGGTCGACCCAGAGATCGTCGATCAGCGCCATGTTCTCGCACCAGATGCCGTTCGGAATCGAAGCCAAGAGGTGCACGTTGAGCTCGGGAAACAGATGCGGCGCGATGGTGATGCCGAACGTGTCCGCGAGCGCCGCGATCTTGCGCAGGTCGGTCATGCCGCCGCGCATCGGGTCGGGTTGCAGGATCGGCAGGCAGGGATTGAGAAAGAACGGCCGCAGATCGTAGCGCGTGAAATGCGTCTCGCCGCCGACGACGCGCATGTCCAGCGCCGCCGCGATGCGCTGGTAGCCGGCGAAGTCATCGGCCGGCACCGGCTCCTCGAGCCAGTAGATGTCGTACTTCTCGAACTTGCGTCCCATCTCGATGGCGACATCGGCGCTCCAGCCCATGTTGACGTCGATCATGATGTCGATGTCGGGCCCGAGCGCCTCGCGCATGCGGCGCACATTGTCGAGGTCCTGCGCGGGCGTGTGAACATGCGCGACCTGCATCTTGATCGCCTTGTAGCCCTGCTTCACGAAATGCAGCGCTTTCTCGATCATTCCGTCGCCGCCGGCGCCGCGGAAGCAGCCGGAACCATAGATCGGGATTTCCGAGCGATAGTGCCCCCACAGCCGGTGCAGCGGCAGGCCGGCGCGTTTCCCCACCGCGTCCCACAGCGCGATGTCGAGCGCCGACATCGCCATCGCGGCGATGCCGCCACGGCCATAGGTCATCGTCGCCGTCCACAGATCGCGCCAGATCGCCTCGATCGCGGTGGCGTCCTTGCCGATGACGCGCGGGATGATGCACTCGTCGAGACAGGCCGCGATCGACTTCATCGCCGGCTTGAACACGAACAGACAGCCCATGCCGGTGACACCGCCGGACGTCTCGACGTCGCAGATCAGAATGTCGCGCGTCGCGCCGAGCGCCGCGCCTTTCAGCCAGGGATCGTCGGCCCAGGGCAGCCGCAGCATCGTCACGCGGATGTCGCGGATGGTCATGTCTGAATGGGCTGAAATCATCGGCGTTCCCTTTCCAGGCCGGATCATGTTTGCCTGATCTCGGACAGGGAAACTCAATCACAGAGCGCAGGCCGCGATCCAGCGCGCTTCGTCATGGCTCCAATGCGCCAAGATCTGGCGCCAAGATCTGGCGCCAAGATCTGGCGCCAAGACGCGATTGCCTTCAGGTCGTCTTGGGCAGCTCGAACACCAGGCAGGTCGTGGTGGCATGCGCGAGCAGCTTGCCCTTGTCGTCGGTAATCCGCGCTTCCGCGGTCGCAACTCGGCGCCCGGCGTTGAGCACGTGGCCCTCGGTGCGGATTTTGCCGGTGTCCTGGCTCATGCCGCGGACGAAGGAGATCTTGAACTCCAGCGTGGTGTAACCAAAGCCCTGCGGCAGCGTGGTCTGCACCGCAAGCCCCATCGCGGAATCCAGCAGGATCGCGGCGTAGCCGCCATGCACCGAGCCGATCGGGTTGTAGTGGCGCAGGCCCGGAACGCTATGGATCACCACATGGCCGGTCTCGGCGGAGCAGTCGAACGGCTCGACATTCTCCATGATCGGAGGCTCCGGCAGGGTTCGGGCGAAGATGCCGCGCACGAAGTCGAGCCCCGGCATCGAGGCCATCACCGCCATCGAGGAGACGCCGTAGACGGGCTTCCGGGTGGCGGGGGCGGTCATCGGGAAAAATCTCCGTCATTGCGAGCGGAGCGAAGCAATCCATCGCTCCGCGCGGGGATAGATGGATTGCTTCGTCGCTTTGCTCCTCGCAATGACGAATGCGTTCAGGCCGCGCGCTTGTTCTTCCGCATCAAATCGGCAAAGCGCTGGAACAGGTAATGCGAGTCGCGCGGGCCGGGCGAGGCTTCCGGGTGGTACTGCACCGAAAATACCGGCTTGCCCTCGAGCGCGATGCCGCAATTGGATCCGTCGAACAGCGAGATATGGGTCTGGGTCGCGCCTTTCGGCAACGTCGCCTGGTCCACGGCAAAGCCGTGGTTCATCGAGGTGATCTCGACCTTGCCGGTGGTCTCGTCCTTGACCGGATGGTTGGCGCCGTGATGGCCCTGATGCATCTTCATGGTCTTGGCCCCGACGGCAAGGCCAAGCATCTGATGGCCGAGGCAGATGCCGAAGGTCGGCGTCCCCGAAGCGATCACCTTCTGGATGACGGGCACGGCATATTTGCCGGTCGCGGCGGGATCGCCGGGGCCGTTCGACAGGAACACGCCGTCCGGCTTCATCGCCAGGATGTCCTCGGCCGCGGTCGTCGCCGGCACCACGGTCACCTTGGCGCCGACGCCGGCGAGCAGGCGCAGGATGTTGCGCTTGATGCCGTAGTCGATCGCGACCACGTTGAATTCCGGCGCGGTCTGCTGGCCGAAACCGTTGCCCCACACCCAGGGCGTCTCATCCCAGGTGAAGCGCTGGCCCGAGGTGACCATCGGCACCAGGTCCATGCCCTCGAGGCCAGGCCATTCGCGGGCCTCTTCCTTCAGGCCGTGTAGGTCGAACTCGCCGTTCCTGGCGTGCGCGATCACCGCATTGGGCATGCCCTTGGAGCGGATCAGCGCGGTCAGCGCGCGGGTGTCGATGCCGGAGAGGCCGATGATGCCGCGCGCCTTCAACCACAGGTCGAGATGGCGGGTGGCGCGGTAATTCGAGGGATCCGTGATCGCCGAGCGCAGGATCACGCCGCGCGCGCCGGGCGTCGCGGCCATGTTCACCGTCTCGATGTCTTCCTCGTTGGTACCGACATTGCCGATATGCGGGAAGGTGAAGGTGATGATCTGGCCGGCATAGGACGGATCGGTGAGGATCTCCTCATAGCCGGTCATCGCGGTGTTGAAGCAGACCTCGCCGACGGCGTGGCCTTCCGCGCCGAGACCGAAGCCTTCCAGCACGGTACCATCGGCGAGCACAAGGAGCGCGGTCGGTTTGTGGTCCGGCCAGGCGGGAGCGTTTTCGGGGGTTGTCATGAGCCCTTTAAATAGTCGCCGCACCCTGCGGCGTCAAAGCGAAAGGGCGCGGATTCACACGGCAATGTCCGCCGATTTGACAGGCCGGAACGGCCTTTTAATCTAAAGTTCCTTGTAACGGCCGTTTGCTTGCCGAAAATGACCCGTCCGGAGCTCCCGCATGGATAATACGATGCCGATCCTGCTCGTCCCGGGCCTCATCTGCTCGCCGCGGATTTTCGCCCCGGTCATCCCGGCGCTGTGGCGATGCGGGCCGGTGACGGTGGCCAACCATGTCAGGGACGACAATATGGGGGCGATCGCCCGCCGGATCCTGGCCGAGGCGCCGCCGCGCTTTGCGCTCGCCGGGCACTCGATGGGCGGCTACATCGCCTTCGAGATCATGCGGCAGGCGCCGGAGCGGGTTGCGAAGCTGGCGCTGATGAGCACCCAGGCGCGGGCCGACACGCCGGAAGCGACCGCACGCCGCCGCGGCATGATCGAGCGTGCCAAAAGCGGCCAATATCGCAGCGTGGTCGACGAGCTGTTTCCGGGCTTCGTGCACCCGTCGCGGCAGGGCGATGCAAGTTTGCGCCAGATCGTCGACGACATGAGCGAGGACGTCGGCGCCGAGGCCTTCATCCGCCAGCAGAACGCGGTGCTCAGCCGGCCGGATTCGCGGCCGAGCATGGCCTGGATCAAGTGCCCGACACTGGTGCTGACGTCGGATACCGACAACACCGTTCCGAATTCGCTGTCGGACGAGATGGCCAACGGCATTCCCGGCGCCAGGCTCGTGGTGCTCGCCAATTGCGGTCACCTGCCGCAGCTGGAACAACCACGAGCCTGCGCCGATGCGCTGGTCGAATGGCTGAGGAACTAGGTTGTTCTGCCGGTGCAAACTGCCTAGATGAGGGGATTGCTGGTTCAAGGACAACGAAATGCTGCGCGACGACATCAATACTGCGGTCAAGGAAGCGATGAAGGCGAAGGACGAGCGCAAGCTCTCCACGCTGCGCATGGTTAATTCGACCATCAAGAACGCCGACATCGACGCGCGCGGGCAGGGCAAGCCGCCACTCTCCGATGCCGACCTGCTCGGCCTGCTGCAGAAGATGATCAAGCAGCGCCAGGAGTCGGTCGAGCTCTACGACAAGGGCGGCCGCGCCGAGCTCGCGGCCCAGGAGCGCGAGGAGATCGCCGTGATCTCGGCGTACCTGCCGAAGCAGATGTCCGATGACGACGTGAAGGCCGCGATCTCGGCGATCATCGCCGAGACCAACGCAGCCGGCATCAAGGACATGGGCAAGGTGATCGGCGCGCTGAAGGCGAAATACGCCGGCCAGATGGATTTCGGCAAGGCCAGCGGCCTCGTCAAGGCGGCGCTGACGGGCTAGCCGTTCGTCCCGGGTGGCTTGCGGCGCAATGTGCCGCGGGCCGAATTGCGGGAACCTTTCTGCTGACGGAGCATCTGACGGGCATGATCTCGTGATGACGCCGCAAAGGAAAGGCCCCGATGAACCCGATTGTGCATGCGCTGGATCGTGCAAGAGCTGCTCAAACCGAATCCGACAAGCCGACCCGGGCCGAAGTCGAGGCCGCAGTCCGCACCATCATCCGCTGGACCGGTGACGATCCCGAGCGGGATGGTTTGCTTGAAACTCCGGCGCGCGTGACGCGTTCGTTCGAGGAGTTCTTTGCAGGTTACGACCAGCGTCCCGCGGAGATCCTGGAAAAGACCTTCGAGGAGATCGAAGGCTACGACGAAATGATTGCCCTGCGGGGCATCCGTTTCGAGAGCCATTGCGAGCATCACATGGCGCCGATCATCGGTCAGGCCTGGGTTGCCTACATCCCGAACGGCCGCGTGGTCGGCATCAGCAAGCTCGCGCGGGTGGTCGACATCTATGCCAGGCGTTTGCAGATTCAGGAGAAGATGACGGCGCAGATCGCCAACACCATCAACGACGTCTTGAGGCCTCAGGGCGTGGGCGTCATCATCAAGGCGTCGCATCACTGCATGACGACCCGTGGCGTGCACAAGCCGGACACCGATCTCGTGACCAGCCGCATGCTGGGTTGCTTTCGCGACAATGCGCTAACCCGCCAGGAATTCCTCGGGATAGCGGTTTAGAGCGTCACAGGGCAATGGAGGAACGATATGGCCGATCAGCAAGCTCCTTCCGGTCCGGATCTGACACAGGGCGTGGCACTCTCCGACTTCCCGGGCGCGATGCTGCTCGGCCATGTCGGCGACGAGGACGTGCTGCTGGTGCGTTCGGGCGCGGACATCTTCGCCATCGACGCGCATTGCAGCCATTACCACGGCCCGCTCGCCGAAGGCCTTCTTGAGGGCGAGACCGTCCATTGCCCCTGGCATCATGCCTGTTTCGATATTCGCACCGGCGAAGCGACCGCCGCGCCCGCCTTCAACGCGCTCGCGGTCTGGAAGGTCGAGCGCGAGGGCGATCGCATCATCGTGCGCGAGAAGCGCGCGCAGCCGAAATTCCGCGTCAAGGGTCCGGTGGATGCGCCCGGCAGCATCGTGATTGTCGGCGGCGGCGGGGCAGGGTTTGCCGCCGCCGAGATGCTGCGGCGGCAGGACTATCGCGGCAGCATCATCATGCTGAGCGGCGAGGCCACGCCGCCGGTGGATCGGCCGAACCTGTCCAAGGATTTCCTCGCCGGCAGCGCGCCGGAAGACTGGCTGCCGCTGAAGCCGGACGATTTCTATCGTGACGCGGCGATCGATCTGAGACTCAGGACCGAGGTCAAGTCGATCGACGCCGGCCGCCGCAATGTCGTGCTCGCCGGCGGCGAAACGATTCCGTATGACCGGCTGCTGTTGGCGACCGGCGCGGAGCCGCTGCGGCTGCCGATCCCGGGCGTGGACCAGCCCCACGCTCATGTGTTGCGCACGGTCGACGATTGTCGGGCGATCATCGCCGCGGCCAGCGGAGCGCGCCGCGCGGTTGTGATCGGTGCAAGCTTCATCGGCCTCGAGGTGGCGGCCTCGCTGCGCGCGCGCCAGATCGAGGTGCACGTGGTCGGGCTGGAACAGCGGCCGATGGAGCGCGTGCTCGGGCCTGAGATGGGCGATTTCGTCCGCGCGCTGCACGAAGAGCATGGCGTCGTATTCCACCTCGGCGACACCGTGACCGCGATCGAGGCCAAGCGTGCACACCTGAAGAGCGGGCCCGTGCTCGATGCCGATCTCGTCGTGGTCGGTGTCGGCGTGAAGCCGCGGCTGGCGCTGGCGGAAGCGGCCGGGCTCGCGATCGATCGCGGCGTGAAGGTCGACGCCTATCTCGAAACCAGCGCTCCCGGCATCTACGCGGCCGGCGATATCGCGCGCTGGCCTGATCCGCACAGCGGCGAGACGATCCGGGTCGAGCACTGGGTGGTGGCGGAGCGCCAGGGCCAGACCGCCGCGCGGAATATGCTCGGGCAGCGCGAGGTGTTCGACGCGGTGCCGTTCTTCTGGAGCCAGCATTACGACGTGCCGATCAACTATGTCGGCCATGCCGAGCAGTGGGACGAGATCGCGGTGGATGGCAGCGTCGTCGGCAGGGATTGCGTGCTGCGCTACAAGCGCGCCGGGCGCGTGCTCGCGGTCGCATCGATCTATCGCGACCTCGATAGCCTCAAGGCCGAGGTCGCAATGGAGCGGGCGGCCGCCTGACGGGAGGGTTTGTGTTCTGACGGCTCCAGAGCGTTTCGAGCGAGGTGGATACCGGTTGGCGTGAAGAAAACGCGTCAAAACGAGAATCTGGAGCCCGTGCCGATTCCATCGGAACGGAAAAGGCTCTAATCTGCGGCCATGCTTCAGGAAGCCAAAACCTACGACGAGCTCTATCGCAACTTCCGCTGGGACGTTCCCGCGCGCTTCAACATGGCGACCGCGTGCTGCGACCGCCATGCCGACGGCACCGGGCGGCTCGCGCTGGTCTATGTCGACGAGGATGGCGGCACCACGCGAACCTCGTTTGACGAGGTGGCGGACGCCTCGCGCCGCTTCGCCAATGTGCTGACCGCCGACGGCCTGGTGCGCGGCGACCGTGTCGCGGTGTTCCTGTCGCAATCGCTCGAACTGCCGGTCGCGCATCTCGCGGCGTTTCGCGCCGCGATGATCTCAATCCCGCTGTTCGCGCTGTTCGGCGAGGACGCGCTCGAATTCCGCCTGTCGAACTCCGCGGCCAAGGCCGTGATCACCGATGAAGCAGGTTGGGAGAAGATCACGAAAATTCGCGATCGCCTGCCCGAGTTGAAGAGCGTCTATATCGTCGGCGAAAAGACGCCGGCGGGGACGAAACCGTTCTGGAGCGCGATCAAGTCGGCGTCGCCTGAGTTCGCGACCGTCGACACCTCGGCCGACGATCCCGCGCTGATCATCTACACGTCAGGCACCACGGGCAACCCGAAGGGCGCGCTGCATGCGCATCGCGTCGTGCTCGGCCATCTGCCCAATGTCGAGATGTGCCACAACTTCCTCCCCAAGCCCGGCGACCTGATGTGGACGCCGGCCGACTGGGCCTGGATCGGCGGCCTGATCAACGGCCTGTTCGCGTTCTGGTACCACGGCATTCCGATGGTCGGGCACCGCGCCCGCAAGTTCGAGCCGCAGGCGGCGATGCAGATGATGGCCGAGCTCGGCATCCGCAACGTGTTCCTGCCGCCGACCGCGCTGAAGCTGATGCGGCAGGCCGATGTGAAGAATTCCGGCGTCAGGCTGCGCAGCATCTTCACCGGCGGCGAGTCGCTCGGCGGCGAATTGCTGGATTGGGTGCGCGACACCTTCGGCATCGATGCCCATGAGGTGTTCGGGCAGACCGAATGCAATCTCGTGATCGGCAGCAATTCCAACCTGTTTCCGATCCGTCCCGGCTCGATGGGCCGCGCCACGCCGGGCTTCGACGTCCGCATCGTCAACGAGAAGGGCGAGGAGCTGCCGCGGGGCCAGCGCGGCATCATCGGCGTGCGCCAGCCGTGCCCCTGCACCATGATCGGGTACTGGCGCAATCCGGAGGCGACCGCGAAGAAATATGCCGGCGAATTCCTGCTGACCGGCGATCTCGGCGTGCAGGATGAGGACGGCTATTTCTGGTACGTCAGCCGCGAGGACGACGTCATCACCACGGCCGGCTATCGGGTCGGCCCGTCCGAGATCGAGCACACGCTGATGAAGCATCCGGCGGTCGCGATGTCGGCGGTGGTCGGCATCCCCGATCCGATCCGCACCGAATCGATCAAGGCCTGGATCGTGCTGCGGCCGGGCTACGCGCCGGGCGATGCCCTGGCGCGCGAGATCCAGGAGTTCGTCAAGGTCCAGCTCGCCGCCCACGAATATCCGCGCTTCGTGCAGTTCGCCGACAGCCTGCCGATGACGGCGACGGGCAAGGTGCTGCGGCGCGAGTTGAGGGCGCTGGGGTAGTTTTCTCCGTCGTCGTCCCGGGCAAGCGCAGCGCGACCCGGGACCCATAACCACAGGGTGAGATTGTTGCGCGACGCTGTGGCCCCCGCGAGGCCCACACGCAAAGTGGTGGTTATGGGTCCGGCTTTCGCCGGGACGACGGTGGGATATGTTTACGGCATCGGGATTCCCAGTTCCTTCAGCGCGGCCATCATGCGCGCTGGCGGCTGCATCGGGATCACCATGGCCTTGCCGGTCTCCACGAGGCTCTTCAGGCTGGAGAGGATCGCCGGCCAGCCGGTGCGGCCGCCCGACAGGATGTCGTCGCTGATCGGACGGTCATGCGATTGCAGCAGCGTCAGCTTGACGCCGTCGCCGGCCGGTTCGATCTCCCAGGTGACGAGCGTCGGTCCGAGCTTTTCGACCAGCTGCGGCCAGTTGACGTTGAAGGTGACGGTCAGCCGCTTCAGGGGATCGCACTCGATCACCTCGCCGGAGATGTGCAGCGCGCCGTCGGGCGTCCGCACGATGTAGGCGCCGCCGATCCGCAGATCGACCTCGACCGCGTTGCCGGAGAAATACTGCCGGCTGAGTTCGGCAGTCGTCAAAGCCTGCCACACCTTCTCGGGCGTGGCGGCGATGTAGATCGCGTAGACGATCGCCGGTTTGAATTTTTCGATGTTCATGTCCGTTCGCACCCGTCGATAGATTTTCATTGTCATTCTAAGCCGTCGATCCCGAGCGCGGCCGGCGGGATCGTGACCGCCTTGCCGGTCTCGAGCAGGCTCTTGAGCCCCGACAGGATCGCCGGCCAGCCCTTGGAAATGCCGTCGAGCAGCTTGCTGCCCGCGCCGAAGCCCTCATGGGTCACGGTCAGCTTCACGATCTTGCCATGGGCTTCGAGCGTGAAGACCACCTTGGTTGCCGGCTCCTTGCGCATGTCCTCGTCGAGCAAGTGCTTGAAGGTGTAGGCGAGGCGTCGCGGCCGGTCGGCCTCGAGGATCTCGCCGGTGTCGGTGGTCTTGCCGCCCATCACCAGCGCGAGCGGCGAGCCGACCTTCCAGTCCGATTGCAGCTCGGTGTCGAACCAGTATTGCCGCGTGAACGTGCTCTTGGTCAGCGCGTCCCACAGCTTCTCCGGCGTGGTCTCGATGTAGGTGACGTAGGCGAATTCGGGCTTAGGCATGGTAGGCCTCCCTGGCGCCGCTGGTGAGCAGGTCGGCCGGCAGTTCGCGTCCGGTCTCGAGGAAGCTCTTCAGGCTTGCGATCACCATCGGCCAGCCGCCGGAGATGTCGCGCAGCGTCTTCGGACCCAGATTATCATGCGTCACGGTCAGCTTGACCACTCCGCCGTGGGGTTCGATGTCGAAGGTCACGCGCGAGACCTGCTCGCGCTCGACGCCTTCCTTCACCACATCCCAGCTGTAGGCGAGCTTGTTCGGTGGATCGGTGATCAGCACCTCGCCCTGCACGCTGCGTCGCCCGTCCTTGGTGAGGTGGTAGGGGGAGCCGATCTTCCAGTCGGAGCTGACGCGATAGCCGAACCAGAAGCGTTCGGTGAAGTCGCTCGATGTCAGCGCATGCCACAGCTTGTCGGCGGTGGTCTCGATATAGGTGACGTAGACGTAGTCCGGTTTACTCATCACGCTTCTCCAATTGTCTTTTCAACTCGCTCAGCGCGGCGAGTTTCCCGCGCTCGAACTTCCTGATCCACCGCTCGCCGATCTGATGGATCGGAACCGGGTTGAGATAGTGCAGCTTCTCGCGACCATGCTTGATCGTGGTGACGAGGTTGGCCTCCTCGAGAATCACAAGGTGCTTGGTGACGGCCTGACGCGTCATGTCGAGGCCGTCGCAGAGCTCACCGAGCGTCTGCCCGTTCTGATCGTGAAGCCGGTCAAGCAGCGTTCGCCGTGAGGCATCCGCGAGGGCTTTGAAGACTTCATCCATGGGTCGGATAATAGGCAACCAAATGGTTGCATGTCAAGAGCGTGTGTTTGGAGGCCGGCAGCGCCGTGCTAGCCTTGGCGGCAGCCAACGCAGATTGGTGTGGAACATTGGGTGGTGCGCATGGGCGGTCGCGTTACGGCAGTTTGCTGCACGTTCTTTCTTGTCCTGTTCGCGAATGGTGCGAGCGCCCAGCAGAAGATCGGCGACCCGCCCGAAGCCTCCAACATGAGGCTGGTTGGAACCAGCGATTTGCAGGCCCGCAGCGCCTATCAGCCGACCATTCATCATCAGGGCGACAAATGGATCGCCTATATCGGCCATCACGGCGGCACCGACGACATTCCCGATCCCGTCAACCCGACGACCGGCAAGGCCGAGCCGAACGGCACCTCGATCGTCGACGTCACCGATCCCGCACATCCGAAATATCTGCGGCACATTCCCGGACAGGAAGGCAAATATGAATCGGGCGGGGCGCAGATGGTGCGGATCTGCGACGGCAAGGATCTGCCGAAGGGCGATCGCAACGCGGTCTACATGCTGCGCACCTTCGGCAGCGAGGCGCATGAAATCTGGAACGTCGCCGATCCTGCCAATCCGGTGCTCGTCACCCGGATCGGCGGGCTGAAGGACACGCACAAGAGTTTTTGGGAATGCGGCACCGGCGTCGCCTTCCTGGTGTCGGGCGCGCCGGACTGGCGCACGCGGCGCATGACGCAGGTCTATGATCTCTCCGATCCCGCGCATCCCATGAAGATCAGGGACTTCGGCCTGCCCGGGCAGGAGCCGGGTGCGACCGGCGCGGTGCCGACCGAACTGCACGGGCCGATCTCGACCGGGCCGCAGGGTAATCGCGTCTATTTCGGCTACGGCACCAACAAGGGCGGCTTCCTGCAGATCGTCGATCGCGACAAGCTGTTGAACGGACCGAAGCAGCCGACGCCGGACAATCTGAAATTCCCGGAGATCGCGCGGATGCCGCTGTCGGCGATGAACGGCGCGCATACGGTGTTTCCGATACCCGGTATGCCGATCGCCGAGTTCGCCCACGACAAGGACGGCAAGAGCCGCGACATCGTGATGATCGTCGACGAGTCGATCCAGAACGAATGCGGCGAGGCGCGCCAGATGGTGTGGTTCGCCGACGTCACCACCGAGGCGCGGCCGATGCTGATCTCAAGCTACACGGTGCCCGAAGCCTCCGGCGCGTTCTGCGAGCGCGGCGGCCGGTTCGGCTCGCATTCGTCGAACGAGAGCATGGCGCCGGTCTACTACAAGAAGCTGGCCTTTATCGCCTTCTTCAACGCCGGCGTCCGCGCGCTCGACATCCGCGATCCCTACCACCCGAAGGAAGTCGGCTACTTCATTCCCTCCATCACGGCGGCGACCGACAAGCGGTGCGTCACGATCGACGGCAAGGACCGCTGCAAGGTCGCGATCCAGACCAACAATGTCGAGACCGACGAGCGCGGCTACATCTATGCGGTCGACCGCGCCAACACCGGCCTCCACATTCTCGAACTGACCGGCGCGGCGCGCGCCATTGCCGGTCTGCCGAGCGCGCGATGATGCGCTCATGGCCGGTCATCGCGGCGATGTTCCTGGCGCTCGGCGGGCTCTCCGCAGTTGCCGGCTACGAGATGGCGCCGGCGGGCGCGGCCGCGTGGCGTGAAATCGCCTGGCCGTTCCCGCGCGACGGCTGGCCCGCCGGCCGCGCCTTCCGCTGCGGCACGGCGGAGTGCGGCGGCGACGTCGAGGTTTATCTCAGGCCGAAACTCGGCTTCTGCAACTGCGACAGCGGCGTCGCCGATGACGACGAGGTCGACCGCGTTGCCGACGTCGACATGATCAGCCCGCGCTTTGTGCCGCTGAAGGCGGGCGATGTCGTTGCTGTCGCCGACATGCCGGGGCGGATCAGGGTCTATGATCTCGAGATGCCCGAGGAGAAGCACACTGCGATCGGGATCGCGGTGTCGCATCGCTGCGACCTGATGGCGGTCGCGGCCCAGGGCAGGGGAGATGCCGCAGGGGTGCAGCGGGCGACGTTGAAGTTTCTGGAGTCGCGAGAGATCAGAGCATGGATGATTACGGCAATGGAGGGACATTGAGGAACCCGTCTCTCGCATGCGAAAATGGTGTCGTCACCCGCGAAAGCGGGTGACCCAGTATTCCAGAGACGCTGATGTTTAGCTGATGGGCCGCAGCGTACTGGATACCCCGCTTTCGCGGGGTATGACAGAGATGATCAGGAGCCACTTCCTCTTCGCCCGTCCTATGTGCATAATTCAGCTTCACCGTCAGTGAGCTCCCCCATGTCCCTGCAAGCCTATTTTGCCTTCGTCGCCGCCTGCATCGCGCTGGCGCTGCTGCCCGGTCCGATCGTCACGATGGTGATCGCCAACGGGCTGCGCTACGGCACGCGCGCCGCGCTCACCAACGTGCTGGGCGCACAGGTCGGACTTGCGATCGTGATTGGCACCGTCGCGGTCGGGCTGACCTCGCTGATGGCGACGATGGGCTACTGGTTCGACTGGGTCCGCTTTGCCGGTGCCGCCTATCTGGTCTGGCTCGGCTTCAAGCTGATCCGCTCGCCGGTCGAGGGCGTCAGCACCGACGACACGCCGCCGCCGCCGCGCGGCGGCTTCTTCCTGCAGGGCTTTCTGGTGCTGCTCTCGAACCCGAAGGTGCTGGTGTTCTTCGGCGCCTTCATCCCGCAGTTCATGGATATGGACAAGCCGCACGTCCCGCAGGTGGCGCTGCTGGGCCTCACCTTCATGGCGACCGCCGTGCTGACCGATGCCGCCTACGCCTTGGCGGCCGGCCGCGCCCGCAAGTTCTTCTCCAAGGAGCGGACCCGGCTGATGTCGCGCATATCAGGCGGCTTCATGATCGGTGGCGGCATCTGGCTGGCGCTGACCCGGGCGCGCTGAAGCCGCCGGGCGATAGGCTCAAAATCGTCGCCGACAAGGCCACGATTCCCGGCGTCGGCAAACTTCGCAGACGTTTGCTCTAGCCCGGAGGCCGTCGGCCATGCTTTGATCCGCGACGGAAGCTAACCCATCGTCTGGGAGCAGGCCTTGACTACCGTGAATCGGCGCCTGGCAGCGGTTCTGGCGGCGGATATCGCCGGCTACAGCCGGCTGATGGGAATCGACGAGGAAGGCACCTTGGCCAGGCTGAAATCGGTCAGGAGATTGTTGCTGGATCCGACGCTGGCTGCGCATCGCGGCCGCGTCGTCAAAACGACCGGCGACGGAATACTCGTTGAATTCGTTAGCGCCGTCGATGCGGTGCGCAGTGCGGTCGAAGCGCAGCGCCGAATGGCCGATCAGAATACTGCCGTGCCGCTGGAACAGCGTCTCGAATTCCGAATCGGAATCCACGTCGGCGACATCATTTTTGATGACAACGATATCTTTGGCGACGGCGTCAACATCGCAGCGCGCCTGGAGGGGATTGCCGAACCGGGTGGCGTTTGCATTTCCGACGACGTGCAACGGCAAGTTCGCGGCAAGGTCGATGCGACCTTCGAGGACATGGGGTCGCAGGTCTTGAAGAATATTGCTGAGCCAATTCGGACATGGAGGCTTCTCATCGGCGGCGCCTCGTCAGCGGCAGCGGCTAAGGTCGTGAACCATGCCTTCACCGCTCCGGCCTCCCCGCCCGCGCTTGCCGAGAAGGCCTCCATCGCGGTGCTGCCGTTCCAGAATATGAGCGGCGATCCGGAGCAGGAATACTTTGCCGACGGCGTCGTCGAGGACATCATCACGGCGCTATCGCGCTTCAGATCGTTGTTCGTGATCGCGCGCAATTCAAGCTTCACCTACAAGGGAAAGCCCGTCGACATCAAGCAGGTCGGGCGCGAACTCGGTGTGCGATACGTGCTCGAAGGTTCGGTGCGTAAGTCGAGCGGCCGCGTTCGGATCACCGCGCAACTGATCGAGGCCGGCAGCGGTGCGCATCTCTGGGCAGACAGGTTCGACGGTGAGCTGAAGGACGTGTTCGACCTGCAGGACCAGGTCACCGCAAATGTTGTCAGCGTCATAGCGCCGAAGATCCAGCAGAGCGAGATCGAACGAACCCGAACCAAGCCGACCGACCGTCTCGACAGCTACGATCTCTTTCTGAGAGGCATTGCGGCCTATGCAGACCGCTCCAAGTGGGGCGACGCCGAACTGGGCGAGTGGTTCAACAAGGCCTGCGCGCTTGATCCCAACTATGGGGCCGCTCAGATCATGCTGGCCTATTCGTCACTGCTGAAGCAGACCGCGCGCGGCACGCCCCCCGGCGCGGAGGAGTTGGCAGAGGCGCTGCGGATCGCCGAACTCGCCTGCGCGCTGGCCAGCGACGATCCGTTCGTGCTGGCGCGCGCGGCTCACATGTTTGCCTATCTCGGCCACGACTACGATCGCGCTGAGACCATGATCGAAGAGGCGATCTCGCTCAATTCGAATGATGCTGCGGCGTGGGGATATCGCGGCTGGATTTCGCTCATGTGCGTCCAGCCGGCACGCGCGATCGAGAGTTTTGGGCATAGACTCCAGCTCAGCCCGATCGATCCCGGGCGGGCGTCCATGTGGAACGGAATCAGCTTCGCGCATTTCATGCTCGGTCAGTATGAGCAGGGCCGCGCGGCCGCCGCCAAGGCGCTGGTGATCGGCGAAGACGCGCACACGCTCAGCGCGTTGATCATGAACGAAGTCGGCTCGGGGCGCCTCGACGAGGCGCGCGTCGTCGCCGGCCGCCTGCTCAAACTGCGGCCCGATTTCCGCGCTTCCTACGCGCGGCAGAATTTTCCGACCAGGAGCGTCGAATGGGGCGACCGCATGGTCGCCGTGCTGTGTGAAGCCGGCATTCCGGCGTAGGAATTCCTGGATCTATGCATTCCAGACGCGACGTTGCCTCGAGGCCGCGAATGGGCACTTGATCCTACGCCACGATCCGCTCGACGACGTCGCGCACCAGGCCCGTCAGCAGCTCGAGCTTGTATCCGGTCATCGGCAGTGGCCTGGCTCCCGAGGTCGCCAGTTCGGCGGCCTGCGCGATGGTCGCCGCGTTAATCTGCTTGCCCTGCAGCGCCGCCGCGGACGCGGTAAGCCGCAGCGGGACCGGAGCGATGCCGCCAGCGGTGATGTGGACCTGCTGGAACGCGCCGCCTGAGATCACCGCCCGCACGCAGATCTCGACCAGCGGCCATTCCGCGTGCGTCCGGCTGATGGCGCGCTTGTACAGCGCGCTCTCGCCGGCCAGCGGGACGGGAAGCTCGATCCGCTCGATCCGTTCACCCGGTGCGAGCAGATTGTCCGCCGCGCCGTTGCTGCCGTCGCCGAGCAGGTCGGAGATCGACAAGCCGCTGCGCCGGTCGGTGGTGACCGTCGCACCATAGGCGAGCAGCGCCATCGCCATCGTCGACGGATGCGGCGCGACGCATGGGCCGAGATCGAACGCGACGTGATAGAGGTGGTTGCCCGCTCGCGCCGGGCAGTCGGCGCCGCCCTTCTTGAGACAGGCGATCTGCGGATTGCGGAAATACCAGCAGCGCGAGCGCTGGGCGAGGTTGCCGCCGAGCGTCGCCATGTGCCGGATCTGCGGCGTGGCGAGGCCCTGCGCGGCGGCGGCGATGCCGGGGTAAGCCTCGGCGAGCCGCGGATCGGATGCGATCGCAGCGATCGTGGTCAGGGCGCCGATGCGGGCCGAGCCGTCCGCGCTCCACGCAACACCGATCGTGTCGGGACTGGCGGCGAGATCGATGATCGCGCCGCACGACAGGCCGCTGCGGCGGCGCTCCGACAGATCGGTGCCGGCGGCGCGGAATTCGGGCGCGGATATGACGTCTGCAGTTGCGACACTCATGCGGCATCCCTCCCTTTCAGCGCAGCGACGATGCGATCGGGCCGGATCGGAATCTCGGTAAGGCGGACGCCGATCGCGTTGTGGATCGCGTTGGCGACAGCGGCCGAGGTCGGCACCGTCGCCGCCTCGCCGATGCCGACGCTGTTGCCGAGCACATGGTCGAAGCCGGCTTCGTCGAAATGGACGTCGATCTCCGGCGTGTCGGCGATCCCCGGGATGCGGTAGTCCTCCATTCCCGCGGTCAGGACGTCGCCGGTCTTCGGATCAAGCTCGCGCGCCTCGTAGAGCGCATAGCCGAGGCCCTGGATCACCGCGCCGCAAGCCTGGCTGCGCGCCAGGGCGGGCGCTGCGATCTTGCCGACCGCGATGCCGGTATGCACGTTGAGCACGCGGACATGGCCGAGCCAGGTGTCGACCTCGACCTCGATCACCTGCACAGAGCTCGGCACGCCGGCGCCGACCGCGATGTTCGAGAAGCGGCGCATCATCCAGCCGAACACCATGCCCATCAGGCCGACTTCGCGCAGCGGCGAGCGGATGCCGGGCGCGGTGTTCTTGCCGTCCTCGCCGCGCGTCTCCACGACCGCGATGTCGGGCGAGCGCGCGATCAGCTCGCGCCAGGGCGCGTTCGAGCCAGGCGCCGGCTTTCGCGTCGCCTGTTCGAGCATCGCGGCCTTCAGCTTCCGCACCGCCTGCAATGTCGGCGGCATCACCGAGGCGGTGACGCGGCTGCCGCCGGAGCCGGGACCTTCCGGCAGCGAGGAATCGCCGATCCGCACATCGATCTCGCCGGGTTCGAGATCGAACTCGCGCGCGATCGCGTCGGCAAGCACGCTGCGGGTGCCGGTGCCGATGTCCTGCGTCGCCGTGCTGGCGACGATGCGGCCGCCCTTGACCGCGACCTCGACCTTCACCTTGGGCTGCCACAGATAGAGCCAGTAGCCGGTCGCGACCCCGATGCCGCGGCGATAGCGCCCGTTCTGCGCCGGTTTGCGATTGCGCCAGATCTCGAGCTCGGATGCCCAATCGTAGAGCCGCTGCCGGTTGGGATCGGGATCCCACTTCTTGCGCAAGGCGATCGGATCGACGTCGAGCCGCAGCGCGGCCTCGTCGATCGATTGCTCCACGGCGAATGCCATCGGCGGACCGCCGGGGCCGCGGAAGGCGGCGCCGGGCGGCAAATTGCTGATGACGTCGAAATCCGAAAGATCCTTCGCCTCGGCCGGGTAGATCAGCCGCGCCAGGCCCGCGATCGTCGAGTTGGTCGCGGCGCCGGTATCGGCATGCGCGGTGACCGAGAGCGCCTTCAGGCCGCCTTGCTCGGAAGGCAGCAGCGCGACCTTCAACTCCGCGGCCGGCCGATAGCCGGCGACCGAGAGTTCTTCCTGCCGATCATAGGCGATCCGCACCGGCGCTTTCGCCGCGCGCGCCAGCTCGATCGCGGCGATCGTCTCGGTGCCGAGGCTCGCCTTCGAGCCGAAGCCGCCGCCGACGTGCTCGGCGATCACGCGGACCTTGTCGTGATCGAGCTTGTAGCGCTTGGCGATCTGCTCCTTCAGGTGAAACACCTGCTGGGTCGAGACGTGCAGGGTCAGCCGGTCGCCGTCGAAGCGCGCCACTGCGGCGTGGGGCTCGAGACAAGCATGCTGCTGCGTGGCGGTGCGGAAGGTGGCTTCGACGAGTAGCTTGTTGCTGGCCTGGCGCGCCTCGTCCACCCAGTTGCGGGCCTTCTTGGCGCGGGTCGAGAACACCGCGGTCGGCCCGCGGATGTTCTGCTTCCAGGGCGCCGGCCCGCCGGCCGCTTCCGAGACGTTGCCGGCCCGCTTGCGGCTCGCCTTGTCGAACACCACGGGCGCATCATCCTTGCGTCCGGCGTCGAGCCCGACCACGGCGGGCAGCCGCTCGCTGGTCAGCTTGATCGCGGCCAGCGCGGCCAGCGCCGTCTTGCGGTCCGGAGCTGCAACCGCCGCAATCGGCTCGCCGACATAGCGCACGACACGGTCGTCGCCGAGCAGCGACACCGCACTAACGCCGGGGACCGCGCGCGCCGGCGCGAGATCGAGCGTGGTGATCCGCGCATGCGCCTCGCGCGAGCGCAGGATCAGGCCTTCGAGCTGGCCGTCATGATGGATGTCGACGGTGTATTTCGCCGCGCCCGTCACCTTGTCGCGCGCCTCGATGCGGGGTGCCGTGACATGATCGCCGTCGAAGCGGCCGGCGCAGGCGTCCGCCACCGCACGGAAAATCCCGTCATAGGCGCCGCAGCGGCAGAGATGGCCCGACAGCGCCGCGCCGATCTCCTCGCGCGACGGCACCGCCGTTCCCCTGGTGGCGCGCCAGCGGTCGCAGAATGCGGTCGCTTCCACGATGAAGCCGGGGGTGCAGAAGCCGCATTGCAAGGCGTCATGCGCCATGAACGCCTTCTGCACCGGATGCAGCCCGGACGCGCCGATGGCTTCCACTGTCGTCACCAATTTGCCGGCGGCGGCGTGCCCCGGCATCAGGCAGCTTGCGACCGGCGCGCCGTCGACCAGCACGGTGCAGGCGCCGCAGACGCCGGCGCCGCACACGAGCTTGGTGCCGGTGAGCTTGAGCTGGTCGCGCACGATGTCGATCAAGAGCGCATCGGGATCATCGGGCAGGGATTCGACGCGGCCATTGACGGTCGTCGTGCTCATGGATGTCCTCCGCTTGTCCTGCGTGTCGGCCTTTTGGGGATTGCCGCCTTCTTGACGGGCGGCTTCTGCGATTTCGGATTGGATTTCGGTAGCGCACCGGCGCAGAGCGTCCGCACCATGATCGCCATGTCCTTCAAAAACGCGTCCGACGGCTGCATCGCCGGATACTGCGACTTCGCTGCGTACATCGCCATTTCGACCAGCCGCGCGAATTCGGCCGGCGAGAGGTCCTGCGGCAGCGCGAGCTGTTGCTTGCGCACGACCCGCGAGATCGTCGCGACCATGCGCTCCGCATAGCGCGCGGCGTAGGTCTGGTAGAGGTCGCGCGCGTGCACGAGGTGCTCGGAATACAATTCCTCGAGATGCGGCGAGCCGTCCAGCGACCCGATCATGGTCGACATCCGCGCGGTCATGCTCGCGGCGAGGATGTCGCCGAGATCGCCGCCCGCCGTCTCCGTCGCGGCAACGGCGGTCTCCTCGGCCGCGATCGCGCTCTCATGCACGCGCTCGATCACCGCGCGGAACAGCGCTTCCTTGGATTCGAAATGGTGATAGAGCGCCTGCCGCGTCAGGCCGGCCGCCTCGGCGACCTGCTCGATCGAGGAGCGGCGAAAGCCGTGCCGGCGGAACACCAGCATGGTGGCATCGAGAATGCGGGTTTTCGGTCCCATTTGACGATTTTGACAAATATAGAAGAACTGTCAAATCGCGATTTGGTGAGGAGGCGATGCTGGAGCTTGATCACCATTCCGCGAGGCCGCCGCGCGGCCCGCGCCGGTGTGAACCGCCTTGCGAATGGTCGCGTCGAAGAAACGTGGAGCTCCAAAGATGACCTTCTCGTCCGGAGCTTGCGAGGATACGCACATGACCCAGGTCTTTTTCCATTGCTCGACCACGCACGGGGTACTGATGGATCGCCGCGGCACCTCGGTGACCAGCCTCTCGGAGGCCTGCGAGGCGGCGACGTGCATGATGCGATCGCTGGTCGCAACGGTCAGCCTGGAAGACTGGCGCGACTGGGTCGTGCATGTCAGCGACGAGTCCGGCGACGAGATCGTGATCCTGTCCTTCGCATCCGTGCTCGGGAAGCCGCACTGAGAGGGCGCCATGCTGTCACCGCACGCATCATTGCTCGCTCTGCGCGACAGCTTGAACGCGATCGCGACGTGCTTGCAGAATCTGATTGCGCGAATTCGCGATCCCTACCGGCCCGAGCTGCACTACATGCGCGGACCGGGCCCCAAATGGCATGCCAAGCATGCCGTGCGAGCCGCGGCGCCCGGTTGAACGCGGCCCTGTTCAGGTCTCGCTTTTCGCAGGGCGATGCATCTCGCGCCGCCACGCCGCCGGGCTGACGCCGACCATGGCGGAAAACACCCGCGTGAAGTGGCTTTGATTGGCGAAGCCGGCCGAAATCGCAATCTCTGACAGCGACAGGTCGCGCGCCGCCATCAGCTGCTTGGCCACCTTCAGGCGCTGCTGAAGCAGCCATTGGTGCGGCGGCAGGCCGGTGGAGATGCGGAAGGCGCGCGAAAAATGGCCGACCGACAGATCGAGCTCGGCCGCGATCTGCTTCAGCGAAATCTTCCCGCTGAGGTCGGACTCGAGCTTTTCGCAGGCGCGGTTGATCTGCCAGACGGCGAGGCCGCCGCGGCTCGGTCCGGTCGGGTGTTGTATTCCGCCATAGGTGCGGGTGACGTGTGCGGTCAGCGCCAGCATCATGTGATCGATGAACAGCTGGTTGGTCTCGTCCGGCCGGCGCAGTCCCTCGCGCAGCAGCGCCCCGACATGGCGAATGACGCCGTCGTCGTGACCGTTGCCGATTTCGCAGGCCAGTTCGCCGATGCGCGGCGCGCCTGTCTGTTCGGCGAAATCAGTGAGCGCCGAGCGCGGCAGATAGAAGAACAGCGAGTGGAACGGCTTGTCGATCACGTAGCGCGGATCGCGTTTGAGATCGTAGAGATAGGTCGCGCCCGCGGGGATATCCCGCTTCATGAGGCACTTGCCGCCCTCCCACAATTCGCAGTCCGGATAATCGTGCAGCTTCAGGCTGACCAGAAAGGCATCCTCGGCGGTGAGCGATCCGGACAGCCCGGGCACCGGGTTGTCGTCCCGGGTTTCGGTGACCGCGAGTTCGGCGCTGCGCAGCGTGCGCGTGATCAGCGCCGGCGGCGTGTCCTTCAGGCGCAGGAATTGCCCGAGCCGCTCCCCGTAGGCGCCCGCCTGTGTCATCTGCGTTGAGTCCATCATTGATGCGCAGCCGGACAGGGACCTGTCAGTCATCCTGCGAAGCCGTCACTCATTATCCGGGATTGCTGCGGCGCAGTCCAGTTTGCTCACGCAATCATGAACGACCTGCCGGCCGATCGCGGTCAAGCGATTCCAGAACGATTTCAATTGCCTTGGTTCGATCGACCGCGCCGAACGCAGAAATGTCGCAGCGGCGCGCTTGGCGCAGAATTGAGCAAAGCATGGCCGTTTCAGGAAAGACAACCGAACTGCGCGGCGCTTAGGTCCGGAGGGCAGTTCCGCGCCTCACCGATCCCACAGACCGGCCCGCAAGGAGGGAGCGCATGAGCCTTCAAACGCGAGCACAGGTGATGAGTAAGCCGATCCTGCACGATCCTTTGCGGGATTCGTCCGCCGCATCTGATGCGCGGCAGGCCGAGGCACCGGCGGGCCCGCGCTGCCCGGCCGGCCTGGAGATGGCCCGCGTGCTCAAGACGCAGCCGCTTCGCATGGCGGCCGACCCGTCGAGCGGCGCGATAGCCTATTGGAAGCATGACGCCCTGCACGACGTGGTCAGGCCGATGGTCGACCATGTCGTCATGAGCTATCCCGCCGGCTCGCAGCGGCTGGAGCGGCGCACCGGCAGGGTGGCTTCGATAGGAACGGCGCGGTCCGGGGTCGTGACGATCATTCCTGCCGGCTCGAGCTCGCGCTGGGATATTCACCAGTCGGTGCATGTCGTTCAGCTCTACCTTCCGCATGCGACGCTGGCGCGCGTCGCCGGCGAGGCCGACACCGCCGCTCCCGGCGATCTGCTGGAGCGCACCGGGCACCCCGATCCGATTACATCGCGGTTGCTGCTGAGCGCCGCTGATGCGCTCGAGGGGAGCGCGGCGCTGGATGCGCTGTTCCGGCAGCAACTGACGGATCTCTTGGCCACGCGCCTGCTGTCGGCGCATGCCGGCGTGCCTGCCACGGTTCAGGCGACCGTGGGCGGTCTGGCGCCGACGGCGCTGCGCCGCGCCATCGAGCGATTGCGCTCGGACTGCGATGCGGACGTCTCGCTCGCGGCGCTGGCCACGGACGCCGGCCTGTCGCGCTTTCACTTCTGCCGCGCCTTCAAGGAAAGCACCGGGCTCTCGCCGCATGCCTGGCTGCGCCAGCACCGGCTCGAGCAGGCCATGAACATGCTGCGCGACACCGGCGCTTCCGTGGTCTCGATCGCGGCGGCGCTCGGCTACAGTTCGCAGACCGCGTTCGCGGCCGCGTTCAGGAAACTGACCGGCGAAACCCCGAGCGATTGGCGGCGGCGCCTGCGGTAGAAGCGTTTTCGAGCGAAGTGGGCACCGGTTCGCGTGAAGAAAACGCGTCAAAACAAGAATCCAGAGCTTCGGTTCTGATTCAATCAGAACCGAAAATGCTCTAGCCGCAATCGCTCTTCAGGTCGGGCAATCGCTCTGGGGCACTCACAAGTCCAATTCGCTAGATCACCGTGGCGCCCATGCCAACAACGGAGACAAGCGATGGCCTGGAAGGATTTCGGTAGCTCCCTGGCAGTCACGCGGCGACGCCGGGTTCTCGCGACTGCACTGATGTACGGACTTACGCTCACCGTGCGCTTCACGTCGGCAACCGGCGAGGATGCCGATGCGCTGGCGCAGGGCGCCGATGCCATGACGTCGGTGACGATCAGCGACGCCGCCCAGGCGCTGTACCGCGACTGGCTCCCGGGGGCCGCGCTGCCGATCGGCCTCCAGGATGGACCGCTCTCGGGCGCGAGAGGCTGCCGCGCAGCGTGCATGCCTGCGGCGCGCACGCCGTTCCTGTCGAGCTGCGCCCGGCAATAGGCGCTCGTCTTTTCACCTCTTCGCGTCGCCGATCGCGACAGGCTTCGCCGCACGCGGCGGCAACGCGCGGACATCAGAGACTGTCAATCCAGAGGAGATATCCATGCGAATTGTCATCATTGGCGCCGGCTTTGCCGGCATGTACGCCGCGCTCTCCGCAGCCCGCCTGCGCGACATCAAGGGCGTCTCGCCCGAGGAGCTCGAGATCGCGCTGGTCGCGCCGGAGCCGACCCTTGTGGTGCGCCCGCGGCTCTACGAGCCGAAGCCGGAGACGCTGACCGCGCCCCTGCTCGACGTCTTCAACGCGATCGATGTCGTCTATGTGCAGGGCAGCGCCGAAGCCATCGACACCAGGGCCCGCACCGTGCGGATCGTCACCGCCAAGGACGCGCGCAAGACGCTACCCTATGATCGCCTTGTGGTGGCGACCGGCAGCCGGCTGTTCCGTCCGAGCGTGCCTGGCCTCGCCGAGCATGGCTTCAGTGTCGACAACCTTGCGGACGCGATCGCGCTCGACCGCCATCTGCATGGCCTCGCCAGGCAGCCGGCATCAGTGGCGCGCGACACTGTCGTTGTTGCCGGCGGCGGCTTCACCGGCATCGAAGCGGCGACCGAGATGCCGGCGCGGCTCCGGGACATTCTCGGCAGCGACGCCAAACCGCGCGTCATCATCGTCGATCGCAACGCGGCGATCGCGCCCGACATGGGTGAGGGCCCGCGCCCGATCATCGAGGACGCGATGCGCAAGCTCGGCGTCGAAGGCCGCTTCGGTGCCGGCGTCGCCGAGGTCAGCAAGTCCGGCGTCACGCTCTCCAGCGGCGAGCATATCGAGGCCGCGACCGTGGTCTGGGCGGCGGGCATTCGCGCCGCGCCGCTGACCACGCAGATCCCGGCGGAACGCGACAATTTCGGCCGGCTGCTGGTCGACCGCGATCTGCGCGTGCCCTCAGTCGCGGGCGTGTTCGCCACCGGCGACGCGGCGCGCGCCGCATGCGACGATGTCGGCAATTACGCGCTGATGTCGTGCCAGCACGCGACGCGGATGGGCGCGTTTGCCGGCAACAACGCCGCGGCCGAGCTGCTCGGTGTCCCGACCAAGCCGTATCACCAGAAGGCCTATGTCACCTGTCTCGACCTCGGCGAGGCCGGTGCGCTGTTTACCCGCGGCTGGGAGCGCAAGGTCGAGATGGTCGGCGACGTGGCCAAGAAGACCAAGCGGGAGATCAACACCGTCTGGATCTATCCGCCGCGCGCCGAGCGTGCCGCGGCGCTGGCATCCGCCGATCCGGAGCACGTCACCGAAGTCTGAGGCTGAGCTCGGCGAAAGCACCGCAACTGCGATCGCGCGCGCTGCGCGCGATCGGTCTCATCATCGCTTCCGCGCACGGCATCGTTCGATCGCTGTGCGCGGAACTGACTCGAAGTATCGCGGAGCGAAACGCAATTTAGAATCGTCCTTAGAAGCGCTCGAAAAATCTGAGGCGCATTGACGCAGTTTCGCTGCGTTCGCGTTGCGAGCTCGCAACACCATCGGCGATAAGCCCGACACTGGACGTGTTCTAATCACCGATCAGCTGCATACGTCTTTCATCGTGTTAGTGACGGCGAAGATGAAGGCGATGTGAGTTGACGGGGGTCGGATGTTTCGTCGCACTGCGCTGGCGGCCGGGTACGTGGCCGGCAGCGGTTTGTTCGTGCTGAGTGTGGTGATGCCGCGTGAAAGCGTTGCGCAATCGGCGCTGCCGCCGGTGACGGTCGAAGCGCCGCAGCAGGCGCGGCGAACGCAGCCGGCGCGACGCGCGGCGCGTCCTGCGCGCACGACGCCGCGATCGATCGCGAACCGGGCGCCCGCGCAAGCGCAGAACGTTCCAGCACCGGGGTCGGGTGGCGGCGGAGAGCGCGGCAACGGGCCGGTCACCGGCTATCTCGCCAGCCAGAGCGTCACCGCAACCAAGACCGACACCCCGGTGCTCACGACGCCGCAGTCGATCTCGATCGTCACCCAGGATCAGATCCAGGCACAGGGTGCGCAGAACATCACCGAAGCGCTGCGCTACACGCCCGGCGTGACGATCGAAAGTTTTGGCGCCAACGCGTTCTTCGACGAGTTCAAGCTGCGGGGCTTCACCGCGCCGCGTTATCTCGACGGGCTGCGGCTGCCGACCGACACCACGACCTTCGCGGTCCCGCGCATCGAGACCTACGGTCTCGAGCGCATCGAGGTCCTGAAGGGGCCGTCATCCGGCCTGTATGGACAATCCGATCCGGGCGGCCTGTTGAACCTGGTCAGCAAGCGGCCCACCGAGACGCCGCACTACGAGATCGAGGGGTCGATCGGCTCATTCGATCGCTTCCAGGGCGCCTTCGATATCGGCGGTCCCGCCGACAAGGACGGCCGGTTCCTTTACCGCATCGTCGGCCTTGGCCGAGACAGCAACAGCCAGACCGACTTCGTTCAGGACAACAAGCTGTTCATCGCGCCGAGCTTCACCTGGCGCCCGACCTACGACACCAGCTTCACCGTGCTCTCGCAGTACCAGAAGGTCGACAACAAGGGTTACCAGCAATACGTCCCGGGACAGGTGTCCTTCCTGCCCAACCCCAACGGACATATTCCCTACAGTCGTTACCTCGGTGAGCCCGGGCTGGACGGCTATCATCTCGAGCAGTTCGCGGTCGGCTACGCGTTCGAGCATCGCTTCGACAACATCTTCCAGTTCCGGCAAAACCTCCGCTACACCCAGGTCAGCAACGACCTCGCATCGGTGCGGACCGAGGGCATGGTGACGGATCGTCTGGTCGCGCGCACCTACAACTACGTCAAGGCCAACGCCGCCAATGTCGCGCTCGACAATCAGCTGCAGGCGGATTTCGCGACCGGGCCGCTGGTCCACAAGGTGCTGGCCGGCGTCGACTACTTCGACCTGTGGGCCAATACCGACTATCGCACGACGCCGATTGCGCCGATCGATGCCTATAGTCCGGTCTACGGCACCGCCGTTCCGTCAGCCAGCTCGCTGGCGCCGTTCATTCTGCGCGACGACAGGCAGTCGCAGCTCGGCGCCTATCTGCAGGATCAGATCAAGCTCGATCGCTGGACGTTGACCATGAGCGGCCGCCAGGACTGGGTCAGCTCCGGCTTCACCAGCATGGCGTTCTATCCGCCGGCCGGCCATTATTCGCGCGATGACTCGGCGCAAACCGGGCGCATCGGCCTGAGCTACCTGTTCGATATCGGCCTCGCGCCCTATGTCAGCTACGGGACCTCGTTCACACCGAATCTCGGCGCCGACAGCGCCGGCCGGTCGTTCAGGCCGACGACAGGCGAGGGCGCGGAGGTCGGCGTCAAGTTCAAGCCGAACGGCTCGAACTTCATGGTGACGGCGGCGGCGTTCGATATCCGTCAGCAGGACGTACTGACGGCAGATCCACTCAATCCGCTGTTCAACGTGCAGACCGATGCCGTGCGCGTCCGCGGCCTCGAGCTCGAGCTGAAGGGCAATCTGACGCGCGAGTTCGAGATCACGGCGGGATACACCCATCTCGACCCGCGGGTGACGACGAGCATCGCCGGCTATGCCGGCAAGTACATGATGAACACGGCGCAGGACCAGGGCGCGGTCTGGGGCAAGTATACCTGGTATGACGGCGCGCTCGCGGGCCTTGGGCTCGGTCTCGGTGTGCGCTATGTCGGCGAGACCTACGGCGACAACTTCAATACCTTTGTCATTCCCTCCTATGCCTTGCTCGATGCGTCGGTCAGCTACGACTTCGCTTATCTGCGGCCGGACCTGAAGGGATGGAAGGCACAGGTCAACGTCACCAATCTGACCGACCACTTCTACGTTGCATCCTGCCTGACCGGGCTTCCCTATTGCGGCCTCGGCAATGGCCGCACGGTGCTGGGCACGATGAAGTACACCTGGAACTAGGTAACGAAATTGACTGCGACGACCAGATCCTTGCGGCGATGGGGCGCTGTCCATAAATGGACCAGCCTCATCTGCACGTTGTTCATGCTGCTGCTCTGCATCACCGGCCTGCCGCTGATCTTCCACGAGCAGATCGATGATCTCCTGCACAGTCAGGTCAAGCCGGCCGACGTGCCGCCAGGCACGCCGCCGGCCAATCTGGACCGTCTGCTCGGCAACGCGATGGCGCAGGCGCCGGGAAAGGTGCCTCACTTCCTGATCTGGGATCGCGACGATCCGAGCGCGATGTTCGTCAGCGTCGGCCCGACCATCGATGCCGATCCGACCAACAACCTCTTGATCCGGATGGACACCCATACCGGCGCCTATCTCGATGCGCCCGATGTGACCGGCCGCTTCACTTACATCATGCTGAAGCTGCACACCGACATGTTCGCGGGGCTGCCCGGCAAGCTGTTCCTTGGATTGATGGGGATCCTGTTCTGCGTCGCGATCATCTCCGGCATCGTCGTCTATGCGCCCTCGATGCGGAAGCTGCGCTTCGGCGCCTACCGCGCGCAGCGGACCCGCGTCGTGCGCTGGCTCGACGTCCACAATCTCGCGGGCATCCTGCTCGTCGCCTGGACGCTGGTCGTCGGCTTCACTGGTGTCATCAACACCTGGGCCGACCTCGTGCTCAAGATGTGGCAGTTCGGCCAGCTCGCCGAAATGACCGCGCAGTACAAGGACCGGCCGGTGCCGTCGAAGCTGACCTCGCTGAATGCGGCGGTCGAAGTGGCCACCCATGCGGTGCCCGGCATGACACCGAGCTTCGTCGCGTTCCCGGGAACCCTGTTCAGCAGCAAGAGCCACTACGCCGTATTCCTGCATGGCGATACGCCGCTGACCTCGCGGCTGCTGAAGCCGGCGCTGATCGACGCGGAAACCGGCAAGCTGACCGATACAAGGGACATGCCCTGGTATGTGACGACCCTGTTCGTCTCGCAGCCGCTGCATTTCGGCGACTATGGCGGCATGCCGCTCAAGATCGTCTGGGCGCTGCTCGACATCCTGACCATCTTCATCCTCGTGACCGGCGTGTATCTGTGGATGCGCCGCCGCAAGGCCGGTGTGAGCCAGGAACGCGCGATCGCCAACGCCGCCTCCATCGACAACCCCGCATTATCGTCGTGACGTCAGCATGGTCTCGCATCGTTCATTGACCCAGATCTTCGGCGCTCCGCTCGTCATCGCGGTCGTGAGCACGGTCGGATTGATCAGCGCGCTGGTCGGCGACGGCTGGTGGGATGCAGTCTCATGGGCCGGGCTCGGCCTGCCGGTGCTGCTCTATCTGGTGTTCATCTGGCGGCGCCAGCCGAATTGATCGGGTTGACCTGATCGCGCCTCGAACCGGTCGCGCAATCAGCAAAGCCGGTCCAATCGGAATATGCCGATCCCTGTGGTGTCTCATCCGCGGAGATGCGCAAGAAGCCGAACCGGCAATCGAACAAGCAGTCGCGGCCGTGCAGGTACCTGGCGTGCGGCATCGCGCTCTCGACGGCATTGTAAATTGTAAGATGACAGGTTTCACTCCGGGAGCCCCGCCATGCGTAGCGGGTTGACCAATGCGTCCAGGTCGCCTTGTCGACGATACGGCAGCAGCCTGGCCCAGCGGGCCAGGCTGAAATTGGGGTGGCCCGCCAGCAAGTCGCTTGCGATCATGCGCGCGTCATCTTGCCGGCCGAGATTCCAGAGCGCCGCTATGAGTGCCGACTGCGCGGTCAGCCAGAGCGGCCGCTGCCTCAGTACGCGGGAGGCTATATCGTGCGCCGCCGCGAAATCTCCGAGATGAAATCTTGCGCGCGCTTCGTCCACCATGGATTCGTTGCGCTCAATCGGACTGAGCCGTTGGGCGTGCTCCTCGTAGAGGACGGCTTTTCGAAAGTTACCGGCATAGCCGTGATACATGCCCGCCATGTGATGGGCGTCAGAGCTGCTGGGAGCGAGGCTGATCGCCGTTTCTCCTGCTGCCACAGCCTCATCATGACGGCGTTGATAGGTACGAACATAGCCGATCACGAGGTATGCTTCCCCGAAGCTCGGGTCGGCGGCGAGAGCCCGATCAGCGCAGCCCAGTGCGGCTTGATACGCTTCATTTTCATCCTTGATCCAACCGAAGCGCGCCTGGTCTGTCAGGGTAAGACCCAACAAATAGAGCGCCGGCATAAACGAGGCATTGATCTCCAGCGCTTGTTCAAAAAGCTTCCGGGCCTGTGCATGGGTTTGCCTTGCGAAATTAACGTACAGGGCGCGTCCCTTTAAGACATACTCATAAGCCAGCGGACTGCCCGAGCGCTTTCTCCACACCCTTGCGCGTTCACCGACCGTCAACTGCACTTCAAGCGCTTCGACGATCTCTTGCGTAATTCGGTCCTGGAGATCGAACACGTCGTCCAGGTCTCCGTCAAAGCGATCCGCCCAGAGATGGCCGCCGTCTCGACCATCAATCAACTGCGCCGTCAACCTGATGCGATTGCCGATCTTTCGAACGCTCCCTTCCAGCAGATAACGAGCACCCAGGATCTGCCCGATTTCGCGAATGTCCCGGTTCTGTCCCTTGAACGCGAAGCTCGAATTGCGCGCTATCACCATCAATTCCTGAATCTTTGACAGGGTCGTAAGGACGTCTTCCGCGATCCCATCAGCGAAATACTCCTGCTCGTTGTCGCCGCTCATGTTCTGAAACGGCAGCACCGCGATGGAGGGCTTTCCCGAAAACGGGCGCATGTGATGCGATTCGGCGGGAGTTGGTTGGCGCTCAGGCGAAGTTCTGGCGCCAATCTTCATTCGCCAGGCGCGGATCGGTTCAGTGATGTTTTTCAGATTCTGTTGGCCCATGTCTTCGAAGGCTGCATCGACCTTGCTCCGGATCTGCCGGTAGGCGTCGTCAGACAGGCATATACCGCCCGGGTCCGCGATGTTCTCCAGCCGCGCGGCGATGTTGACGCCATCGCCGAAGATGTCGTCGTTGTCGATGATGATGTCCCCGACGTGAATGCCGATGCGAAATTCGATCCGCTGCTGCTGCGGTGCGGATGCGTTGAGCTCCGCCATCCTGCTCTGAACCTCTACGGAGCTGCGCACGGCATCGACGGCGCTGACGAATTCGACAAGCATGCCGTCGCCGGTTGTTTTGACGATGCGGCCGCGATGAGCGGCGATCGTTGGATCAATGAGATCCTTTCTGGCCGCCTTAAGCCGCGCGAGCGTGCCTTCCTCGTCCGTTCCCATCAGGCGACTGTAGCCGGCGACATCTGCCGCCAGCACTGCTGCCAGTCGCCTTTCCACTCGCTCGGGCGCCACGGACTACCCTAACTTGGAAGTTCAACCCAGCCAATTAAAGCACGTCGAGCTGGCTTCGGGCTAGAGGCCACGCCCTGGCTGACCGTTAGTCGCTAGATCAGCGCCTCCGCGCGCAGCGTCGCCTCGACCTCGCCGAGGATGCGCGCCAGCCGTTCGGCCCATGCCGTCTCGCCGGCCTGGTCGGAGATCAGGTCCTGGCGGATCTCGATGCCCGAGTTCATCAGGCCGCGCGTCTCCCCATGCACCGGGATCGTGTAGTCGGTCTCGTCGCTGACCGCATAGGGCTCGTTGTCGCCGACCACGAGATCGCCCTCGGCGCGCAGACGCTTCAGCAGCAGCGGCGGCAGCACCGTGTCGCGGTGATAGAGCGTGCCGATGTGCCAGGGTCGTGCGATGCCGGCGTAGACCGGCGTGAAGCTGTGCAGCGACACCAGCACCGTCGGCAGGCCCTGACGCGCACGCGCGTCGATGATCTCGTCGATGCGTTTGTGATAGGGATCGAAGATCTGCGCGCGGCGCATCTCGGCGGCCTCGCGCGACAGGCCTTCATTGCCCGGCACCGTGGTGGCCTCGCTGATCAGCGGGATCGAGCTTGCGACATGCGGCGGACGGTTGCAGTCGATCACGAGCCGCGAATAGCGCTGCGCGATCAGATGCGCCTCGAGCCGCTCCGAGAGCCGGGTTGCGACGCCGGCGATGCCGATGTCCCAGGCGATGTGCCGCACCAGCTCATCTTCGGGCAAGCCGAGGTCGCCGAGCGGAGAGGGGATCAGCCTGCCGTAGTGGTCGCAGGTGAACAGGAACGGTGAGCGGCCGCCGGCATTGTGTTCAAGAACCGGTGAAGCGTCGGTGCTCGCGAGCAGGAACGATGGACCGCCTCCGTAATTCAAGGGCTTTTTTCCTCAACTTTGCCTATTCAGGCGGCATGCTGATCTGGAATCGGGCAGCTTTCTCTATAGATTATGCGGTCCGAAATCACGATGATTGTTTAAAGATGCCGCTGCTGACTATTCATCACAAGACCGTTTATCGCTACGCGCGCCCGGTGGCGTTCGGCGAACACCGCATCATGCTGCGCCCTCGCGACGGCCATGATCTGCGCGTGCTCGACAGCGCACTTGTGATCGATCCACAGCCGATGTCGCTGCGCTGGATCCACGACGTGTTCGGCAACAGTATGGCGATCGCCGCCTTCGACGAGCGCGCCGACACGCTGTCCTTTGTCTCGACCGCCACGGTGGAGCACAATCCGGCCGATAGGTTCGCGCTGACGCCGGACGATCCCGCCTATTTCTATCCGTTCCTCTACGACGATGAGGAATTCCCCGATCTGCAGCAGTTCATCACGCCGCAATATGGCGACCCGAACGGCGAGCTGTCGGCCTGGGCGCGGCGCTTTCTCGATGTCGAGGCGCCGACGCCGACGTTCAAGATCCTGAGCGGCATGACGCATAGCATCCGCGAGGCGTTCAGCTATCGCAAGCGCCATGAGCAGGGCACCCAGCATCCGCTCGACACGCTGCGCACGCAGTCCGGCACCTGCCGCGACTATGCGCTGTTCATGATCGAGGCGCTGCGCCGGCTCGGCATCGCCGCGCGCTTCGTCTCCGGCTATCTTGCCATGCCGCCCGGCAGCGCGCACGGCTATGTCGGCGGCGGCTCGACCCATGCCTGGGTGCAGGTCTATCTGCCGAGCGCGGGCTGGATCGAGTTCGATCCGACCAACGGCATCGTCGGCACGCGCGATCTGATCCGCGTCGCGGTGGCGCGCGATCCGCGCCAGGCGATCCCGCTGCACGGCGTCTATCTCGGCGCGGCGGATACCTTTCTCGGCATGGATGTCGACATCAAGGTGGTCTCGGTCGGCGAGAATGCGGAGCAGGAGACGGCCTGACGATGCAGATCAAGGTCGGCTTCGAGATCACCTACACGGCGGCGCAGCCGACCCCGATGGTGATCATGCTGTCGATCCATCCGTCGCGCTACGCCGACATCGTCGGCACCGAGCATCTTTCGACCGAACCGGACGTGCCGATCGGCCTCTATCGCGACGGCTTTGGCAATGTGTGTGGGCGCCTGGTTGCCCCAAGCGGTGCCGTCACCTTCCGCGGCAGCGCGCTGGTGCGCGATTCCGGACTGCCTGACATCGTCAATCCGGCGGCGCAGCAGCTGCCGATCGAGCAATTGCCCGACGATATGCTGCTCTATCTGATGCCGAGCCGCTATTGCGAGACCGACAAGCTGACCGACATTGCCTGGTCGCTGTTCGGCAACACACCGCAGGGCTGGGCGCGGGTGCAGGCGATCACCGATTTCGTGCACAACCACGTGACGTTCGGCTACCAGCACGCCCATCACATGAAGTCGGCGCACGACGTCTATGAAAGCCGCGCCGGCGTCTGCCGCGACTTCGCGCATCTGGCGCTCACCTTCTGCCGCTGCATGGGCATTCCGGCGCGCTACTGCACCGGCTATCTCGGCGACATCGGCGTGCCGCCGGACCCGGCGCCGATGGATTTCTCCGGCTGGTTCGAGGTCTATCTGTCCGGCCAGTGGTACACCTTCGATGCCCGCCACAACACGCCGCGGATCGGCCGCATCCTGATGGCAACCGGCCGCGACGCCGCCGACGTCGCCCTCACCACGAGCTTCGGCCGCATGACGCTGACGAAGTTCGTCGTCGTGACCGATGAGGTGGCTGTGGCCTAGCCTCTTCAGCCATTTTCTGTCATTCCGGGGCGATGCGCAGCATCGAACCCGGAATCTCGAGATTCCGGGTCTGGTCCTTCGGACCATCCCGGAATGACAACTGAACCCATGACCCCCGATCTTCTTTTCGTCTACGGCACGCTGATGCGCGGCTTCGACCATCCGATGGCGAAGCTGCTTGCGGGCAATGCCGAATTCCTCGGGCCGGCGCAGTGCCGTGGCCGGCTCTATCTGGTGAAGCATTATCCGGGCCTGGTGGTGTCGGACGATCCGGCCGACATCGTGCATGGCGAACTGTTCCGCCTGCGTGAGCGCGAGGCCATGCTGCGTGAATTCGACATGTACGAGGCCTGCGGCGAAGGCTTTCCGCCGCCGACCGAGTATGTCCGCGAGCTGCTCGAGGTCACGCTCGCCGACGGCAGCGTGCGCGAGGCGTGGACCTATCTCTACAACTGGCCGGTCGCCGAGCTGCCGCGGATCGCGTCAGGAAAGTTCCTGGAGCATTAGCTACTTCAGATTTCCCGGATCACGCGGATATCGACCTCGCGCTCGACGAAATTCCATTCCTCGGTCGCGCGCAGCATGCCGATCAGTTCGTCGAACAGGGTGATATGGTCGGGTGCGAACTCGAACCAGGTCAGGAAGTCGAAGGGCATGCCGAGGTCGCGCGAATGAAACAGCTGGCGGGCGATTGCGGGGAGGAATTTGAGGGTGCCTGCGATGTGGTGCGACTTGTCCTCGAAGATCTGGCGGCGCTCCTCCTGCGTGAGCTCCCACCACGCCGCGGATTTCCTGATCGGGATCAGCGCCGCGTGGGTTGCCTCGCTGCGGCCGAGCCCGGCCTGCACGGCTAAGAGCTTCTCCCGCTCCTCCTTCTCGGTGTAGCGCAGATGGCTGGTGACGCCGGCAAGTCGCCATGCGTTCTGCGACGGCAGCAGCGGCAGCGCGATCGACTCGCTCGCAACGATCGACAGCGCCGCGACCTTCGGCAGCGTCTCGCCCTTCACCCGCGTGATGGACGTGACCTGCCAGCCGCCGCTCTGCCCGCCTCTGAACGTCGTGAACATGGCCTTATCCAATCCCGGAAGCGGGAAGGGGGCAAGTGGCTAAAATGCTCGTTGAGGCGCTCCCAATACCAATAGGAGGGGCCATCTAAGCGCTTTCGTCTATTAGTTGGGTATGTGGACAAGCCAAAGTGCGGGGATATTGACTAGAACATATATGGAACGCTAAGGTTTTTACCCTAGCGTTGTTACCCACGATTCGCGAGCATGGATAGCGAGCGTAGCCAGCCACGCTTCCCCCCGCGATTGTAGTGAGTGAGATAGCATGCGCTTCCCGCCTAGCTTTCTAGACGAGTTGAAAGCGCGTCTGCAGGTTTCAGACGTGGTTGGACGTCGCGTTAAGCTCAAGAAGGCTGGGCGCGAGTGGAAAGGGCTGTCTCCATTCCATCAAGAGAAAACGCCATCGTTCACTGTGAACGATCAGAAGCAATTTTATCACGACTTCTCCACCGGTAAGCACGGAAACATTTTCGACTTCGTGATGGAGACGGAGGGGGTTTCCTTTCCCGAAGCCGTGGAGCGACTCGCCTCCTTGGCAGGACTTCCACTTCCGCGCACTTCGAGGGAAGAAGAGCATAGGGAGGAACGTCAAAAGTCCCTCCACGACGTAATGGAATTGGCGACCAAATACTTCCAGCAGAATCTTGCCTCGAACATTGGTGCCCAAGCCCGTGGCTACCTATCCGATCGCGCCATCGTCCCGTCGACGATCCTTGAATTTCGGCTTGGTTATGCGCCGGCCAATCGGTTTGGATTGAAGGAATATTTGGGATCAAAAGGCGTGTCGGTTGCCGACATGATTGAAACTGGGCTGCTGATAGCTGGCGAAGATATTCCTGTTCCTTACGATCGCTTTCGCGACCGAGTGATTATTCCGATCCACGATCAGCGCGGCCGAGTCATTGGGTTCGGAGGTCGAGCTCTCAAGAGCGACGTGCAGCCGAAGTACTTGAACTCTCCCGAGACTTCAATTTTCCATAAGGGCTCGGTCGTCTTTAATTTTCATCGCGCTCGCGAACCCGCGCACAAGGCAGGTTCTGTTGTCGCCGTTGAAGGTTACATGGATGCCATCGCCATCTATCAAGCCGGTATCAAAGGCGTGGTTGCAACGATGGGAACAGCCTTCACGGAAGAGCAGATTGCGGCGCTTTGGAGACTGTCTTCCGAGCCGGTGATTTGTTTCGATGCTGATCGAGCCGGTGTCGCTGCGGCTCATCGGTCTATCGATCGGATCTTGCCGTTGTTGGCGGTTGGAAAGTCATTTCGATTTGCTTTCATGGTCGGAGAAAAAGATCCGGATGATCTCATTCGAGAAAAAGGTGTCGAGGCATTCAAAGAAGTGCTCGTAGGCTCGAAACCTGTGTGGGATGTCTTGTGGGCGCGAGAAACAGAGGGCGTTAACGTCAAGAGCCCCGATACCCAGGCTTCTTTGGAGAAGAAACTGATCGCGCTTATTCGAACAATAAAGGATTCATCGGTTCAAACTGCATATGTACGTACATGTCGTTTGCAACTTGCCGAGTTGTTTTGGCAGGCCGTGAGGGGTGGCAAGGTCATGCCTAAGCCTAAAGCCAGGACGGGACGTGGTGGCAAGGTCAGGAATGAGCCCAACCACCTCATATCCAAAGAACTCATCGTATCCAAAGAGCTCAAAAGCGAGTTGGACTACCGAGAGCACGGCTTACAAAAAATCTTGCTCGGGATGCTCGTGCATTATCCAGAATTTCTAGACGACAAGCAGGACACCATTTTGCGGTTGAAATTTACGCCCGAGTTGGACAAATTTTGTACCGCTCTGTACAAATTGCTCGTCGTGGAGAAGGAATTGTCTGTGCAGCAGATTTATAGCCACCTTGAGGATGGCTTTTATAATGTGTTGCAGGACATACACGGTAAAGGCACCGACGGTCGCGCGTGGGGGCACAACCTCTTCACCCGGTTTCCGCTCCTCGCGCTTAGCCCTCCCCGGGACTTTGTCGCACGATGTATCGATCATCTCGCCCGCCGAGTTCATCTTGATGAGCTGGATCATGACATCCAGCGAACCAAAAACTTGGCTGGGGATAACGACGACGCGTTCGATCAACTGCTGAGCCTTGTTAGGGAACGTCAAAACGAACACGCGGATATTGAAGTCGAGGGCGCCGCTCTAGCTGAAGAATCAGCAGAAATTCGTCGTCTTTCCGGCCCAAATCCTACAAGACCTCCCGATGCTGCAATGCAATATTCTGGTGCGCCGGTCTTCGGCTAGCCCTTGTCTGTGGACCAAATCGTCCAAAAGGGAAGCAGTCTGCTCAGCCGATCGACCTCGAAGTGGGCGGATTATTCCCGATTCTTCAAAGGGTTGAGCGGGCGATCACAACCCAGGCGGTGTGGGGTGCGCAGATCGGCGCGGCGCGCGAGGATGTTTTATCAACCTGGCGTCAACTCGTTGCCTTGCATCAGAAAACCCACGCCTTACTTAGGGAAAGAAAAGATGCGGAAGCGGCTTTGGCTGAAGACTCCAGCGAGGCCAATCTGGCATGGTTGCAGGATATCCAGGCCCGGATGGCAGAAGCCGACGGGACCGAAGCCCTGATTGAAGGGTTCGGCGAATTATCGGGCCGGTTCCAGCGTAATGTCTGATAACAAAAATGCTGCGGACGGCGCTGGCCGCACCCGCAAAAAGACTCGCCAAATCCATGGTTTGGCTGCAAAAACAGGGTTAAGCGAAACTTAATAGCTACCGTAGCATTTTCAGGCGAAGTGGTTCCCGGTTCGCCGTCAGAAAATGCGTCAGACCTAGATCTGTCGCGTCTTCCGATCGTAAAACCGGTGTCCACTTTTACGGAAGACGCGACGGGCTATTTCAAGATGGAAACCGTCGAGACGGATGACAGGGGTGGCGAGATATTGCGCCGCCCTTTGTGCGTCGAGAGAGTAAATCTAGATTTCGTGCGGATGCGCGTGCGTGGCGCCATTTTGCATGACCGCGTTTCGGGAGCTTAGTGAATGGCCACCAAGGCAAAGACGCTGCAGGTTAAGGACAAGGAAAAAGACGACAAGGCAGCGGATGCTCCTGAGAAGGATGCCGCTGACGCGCCGTCGCCGTTGCTCGACCTGTCGGATGCCGCGGTGAAGAAGATGATCAAGCAGGCCAAGAAGCGCGGCTTCGTGACCTTCGATCAGCTCAACGAAGTGCTGCCTTCCGACACGACCTCGCCCGAACAGATCGAAGACATCATGTCGATGCTGTCAGACATGGGCATCAACGTCACCGAGGCCGACGACAGCGAAGGCGAGGACGAGAAGGACGACGGCGACGACGAGACCGACAACGAGCTCGTCGAGGTCACGCAGAAGGCCGTCACCGAGGTCAAGAAGTCGGAGCCCGGCGAGCGCACCGACGATCCCGTGCGCATGTATCTGCGCGAGATGGGCACCGTCGAGCTGCTGTCGCGCGAGGGCGAAATCGCGATTGCCAAGCGCATCGAGGCCGGCCGCGAGGCGATGATCGCGGGCCTCTGCGAAAGCCCGCTGACCTTCCAGGCCATCATCATCTGGCGCGACGAGCTCAACGAAGGAAAGATCTTCCTCCGCGACATCATCGATCTCGAAGCCACCTATGCCGGCCCCGAGTCGAAGGGCGGCATCAATCCGAACCTGATCGGCAACAACGGCGCCGAGGGCGCCGCCCCTGAAGGCAATGGCGGCGATGCGCAAGGCGCAGCGCCGGCCCATGTTGCGCCGCCGGCCGCGCCGCCGTCGCCGACCCCGTTCCGCGCCGCGCCCGCCGGTGGCGAAGCCGCCACCGAGGAGAAGGATCCCGCCGAGGCCGCCGCCGAAGGCGACATGGACGACGACGAGTTCGAGAACCAGATGTCGCTTGCCGCCATCGAGGCCGAGCTGAAGCCGAAGGTGGTCGAGACCTTCGACAAGATCGCGTCCGAGTACAAGAAGCTGCGCCGCCTGCAGGAGCAGGACATCGCCAACCAGCTGCAGAGCGAGTCGCTGTCGCCCTCGCAGGAGCGCAAGTACAAGAAGCTGAAGGACGAGATCATCGTCGAGGTGAAGTCGCTGCGCCTCAACCAGGCCCGCATCGATTCGCTGGTCGAGCAGCTCTACGACATCAACAAGAAGCTGGTCTCGTTCGAGGGCCGCCTGCTGCGCCTCGGCGACAGCCACGGCGTCGCGCGCGAGGACTTCCTGCGCAACTACCAGGGGTCCGAGCTCGACCCCCGCTGGCTCAACCGCGTTTCCAAGCTGTCGGCCAAGGGCTGGAAGAACTTCGTCCATCACGAGAAGGACCGCATCAAGGACCTGCGCCACGAGATCCAGTCGCTGGCGGCGCTCACCGGGCTCGAGATCGGCGAATTCCGCAAGATCGTGCACGGCGTGCAGAAGGGCGAGCGCGAGGCCCGTCAGGCCAAGAAGGAGATGGTGGAAGCCAACCTCCGTCTCGTGATCTCGATCGCCAAGAAGTACACCAACCGCGGCCTGCAATTCCTCGACCTGATCCAGGAAGGCAATATCGGCCTGATGAAGGCGGTCGATAAGTTCGAATATCGCCGCGGCTACAAGTTCTCGACCTACGCCACCTGGTGGATCCGGCAGGCGATCACCCGCTCGATCGCCGACCAGGCCCGAACCATCCGCATCCCCGTGCACATGATCGAGACGATCAACAAGATCGTCCGCACCTCGCGCCAGATGCTGAACGAGATCGGCCGCGAGCCGACCCCGGAAGAGCTCGCCGAGAAGCTCGGCATGCCCCTCGAGAAGGTCCGCAAGGTCCTCAAGATCGCCAAGGAGCCGCTGTCGCTCGAAACGCCTGTGGGCGATGAAGAGGATTCGCATCTCGGCGATTTCATCGAGGACAAGAACGCGATCCTGCCAATTGATGCTGCGATCCAGTCCAACCTGCGCGAGACCACGACGCGCGTCCTGGCCTCGCTCACCCCGCGCGAGGAGCGCGTGCTGCGCATGCGCTTCGGCATCGGCATGAACACCGACCACACGCTGGAAGAGGTCGGCCAGCAGTTCTCGGTCACCCGCGAGCGCATCCGCCAGATCGAAGCCAAGGCGCTGCGCAAGCTGAAGCACCCGTCGCGGTCGCGGAAGCTGCGGAGCTTCCTGGATAACTAATTCTATCGGTATCCATCGAAACGAGAGCGGCGGGCCTGAGCCCGCCGTTTTCATTTTCCCACCTTAAAGGCGACAAATTTTCAGACATTGAGAAGAGCGGACGAAATTTGTTGCATGAAGTTGGAGTGCACGAATGAGCCCTTCCGGAGCTTTGATCGCGATCCTGCCGTGTAATGACCTTGATGCGTCGGAGCGGTTCTACAATCGGCTGGGCTTTGCGCGCCCGGACAGCGAAAGGCCTGCTCCTGGAGAGCCCGACACCTATCGCATGCTGTCGAACGGGAAGGGCGGATATTTACATCTGACGGACGCGGTCGAGGGGTGGCTCACGCCGGGCAGAAACCCTTTTGGGCTTTATCTCTACCTTGAGAGCGTTGATGCCGCAGCGCGCGAATTTCAGCAATCACCCGAAGACAGGCCGTGGGGGATGTACGAATTTGCGATCTCTGACCCGGATGAAACGTTGGTCCGTGTCGGTTGGCCAAGCCGTCTCCGCGCCGGGGCGCAATAATTCGTCCGTTGCAAAATTCGCGTGCCAGCGCCCGCGGCCACCCCTCTCCCCAACCCTCCCCCGCAAGGGGGGAGGGAGCCTGAATAATGTGCTCGCCTGACTTTGCTTGTGGCCTTTGTACGTCGTGCCACAACGCGTGCTGCACGCTGCTGCGCGCCGCACGGTGGTTGCAGACGTGAGGGACGCACTGGCGGAAGGGCTCCCTCCCCCCTTGCGGGGGAGGGGCGGGGAGAGGGGTACCGCTTGCTCCGATGCTGATCGACCGCGAGGACAATAGCGCTCAGCGAACGCGCCGCTCGGGGTAATAACCGGCCTTGCTGGCTACGCTACTTCTTCTTCGCGCCGACGCGCTCGATGGACTTGATCTCGAGCGGGGCGCGGCCGCCCTTTTCGGCGATCTCGCGGTCCTGCTCGCGCAGGAAGGCGCGCACCGGCTCGTCGCCGTCGAGCCCGCCAATGAGCTCCGACGGCACGCGGCGGTTGGAGCGCTGCGAGCCGTCTTCATAGAAGACGTTGAAGAAGGCGAATTCGCCTTTGGGATTGGTCCCGGGTTTTTTCGGCATGGGCGGCTTGTCCTCGATCGGGCCGCCGCTGTCAAAGCAAATCGCCCGCGCCCGCGCGCCGGTCTGCCCTGCGCGATGGGGTTGCGTGCGGGCCTTGCGCAACGTCGGGCGCAGTTCGGCCCGGCACGCGCTCGCGGCGCCCGTCCGATCACATCAACGACATATATGCCTCAGCCCTCGAACAGCACGAACGCCGCCCACACGCTCGCGTCGCCCGCGCCCGCGACCTTGCCGTCACGCGCATCGCGCCTGGTCTGGCGCAGCGCATCCGAATAGGTCAGCCCCTCCGCCAGGTGCTGGTAGAACCGCACGGTGAAGTTCGCGGTCCCCTCGTCGGCGACCGGCCACAGCGTCAGCAGCGCGCGCCGCGCGCCGGCGATGCCGAGCGCGGTCGGCAGGCCGCGCAGGCCGCTGACGAAGCTCTCGTCGCCGCGGCCGGTCTCGCAGGCCGACAGCACCAAAAGATCGAGCCCGGACAGGTCCCAGTCCATCAATTCGAAAGCATAGAGATAGCCGTCGTTCTCGTCGCGCAGCGGAAATCGGCTGTCGCCGGCGCCCGACAGCACGATGCCGCTCTGCCACAGCGTGTCGAGGCCCGATGCCGTGCCGTCGCGATAGAAGCCGTGCGTCGCCAGATGCGCGATGCGCGCCTTGCCGATCGCCGCGCGCAGCGTGCCTTCGCTGACGCCGCGCCCGGTCAGCATCTCGACCGGCGCGCCGCGGGTGCGGGCGAGTTTTGCGATCGCCTCGATCTCGGTCCGGGTCGCGGGCAGGGGCATCGGCCCCGGCTCGCCATATTCGATGCCGCCGGCGAGCAGCATCGCGCCCCGCTGATCGAGCGTCTCGCGCGCATGGATCGCGATCAGCGCGTCGGGGCTGGTCAGCATCCGGATCGTGAACTTGTCCTCCAGCAGGCCGCCGCCACTGCCGGGCAGCAGCGCGAACGGCACGGCAAACAGGAAGCCGTCAGGCACGACATAGAGCGTGGTCTTGTCCTTCAGCAGCGGCTCGAGCGGCGCGAACAGCCGTGCCCGGAGGTTCTGGAAGCGGCCCTTGATGTCGGGCGCGTCGGCGTCGGGATCAGGCACGGTGGCCCGCGTCGCGCGCAGCCGGGCGATCTCGGTGCGCGCGCCGGTGTCGATCATCCGGCCGGGATCGCCGAGATCGACCACGCGCGGCTCGCTCGTTGCGGTCTCGACGATGGCGTAGAGCACGGTTGCCGCCAGCGGCGCCTTCGCCTGGCGATCCGCCTTCCATTGCCGCGTGATGAAATAGTTGACCACGGCTTCCTGCTGCCCGAGCAGCTGTGACGGACGGATCGGGTCTTGCGGCAGCTTCGCGCCGATCGCATCGAGCCGCTTCTGCAGCGCCTTCTCGGCCGCGTCCTGCCGCCCCCACACCGACCTCGCCCAGTCGTCGATATTGCCCGACGAGAACAGCTCCTGCTTCTCGCCGTTGAGCCGGAGCGCGGTGCGCAGCAGCGTCGCGGTCTCCTCGTCCTTGCCGGCGACCGCTGTCTCGAGCTGGCGCAGCGCCGTGGCGTCGGCGCCGCCGAGCGTCTTCCAGCGCAGCACGGCGGCAGCAAAGGCCGGCTGCGCCACGGCGGAGCCGGCGCCGGTGGTGAAGCGGCCGAACGCGAACAAGAGATGATCGGCATGGGCGCGGATCGCTTCGGCGACGGCGCGATCGCCCGACGTGCCGACCTCGCGCTTCATCCAGTCGAACATCTCGCGGTCGAGCGCGGCGAAGGCCTGCACCGCGCGGATCAGATCATCAGCGATCAGCGCGGTCGCGATGCCGAGCTTGATCTCGAAGCTGATCGGATGCTGCGCCGTGAAGGCGCGGCTCGAGATCGCCAGCGCGGTCTCGCGCAGCCGCATCCCCTTGTCCCGCTCGCCGCGCTGCTCGCGTTGGCCGGCAGCCAGCACCGCGGATTTGATGCGCAGGAAATCCGCAAAATTCGCCTCATTGGCGACGATCGCCTCCAGCCGCCCCAGATCGGCCGGCGCGATCGCCGCGTCGCCGGCGGCGAGCATGTCGGTGTAGAACAGCCAGGCGTCGGCCTGTCCGGCAAAGCTCGGATCCTTCGGCGCCATCGCGGCCGCGATCGCGCGGTGGCGGCGGAAATAGCGGCGGGCGTCGTCGAAGCGGCCGAGATTGAGGAAATCCTGGCCGGCGTTGTTGACCGTCACCAGCGTGTTGAGATGGTTCTCGCCATAATGTTTGGCGCGCTTCTCGATCGCGAACAAATCGAGCTCGAGCGCCTTCGCCGGCGCGCCGATCTCGCGCAGCATGTCGGCATAATTGTTGGCGAGCTTCCAGGTGGTGCGATGGTCGGGCCCCAGCGCCTTCTCCGCGCGCTCGAAATTGTGCCGGCCCAGATTCGTCGCCGACGCCGCCGAGCCGTTGGCGGACAGCGCGACCGCGAGCTTGTCGCTCGCGATCAGCGATTCCTCGGAGCCTTCGCCCCAATAGGCGTTGAACGCCGCGATCGCCCTCATGTAGAGCGGAACGGCTTCGGCGATCCTGGCGTGGTCGGACAGCAGGATCGCGTACATCAGGAGCACGTCGGCATTGCCGGGTGGCCGTTGCGCCGCCGCCTTGCTCTGGAACGCGCGCGCGAAAAGCTTTTCGGCGAGGTCGTCGCGCTTGACCGTGCGCAGCGTCGCGGTCGCGTCGAAATACTGCTCCATGACGAACTGGGCGTCGTCGAGCTTGTCGGCGGCGTCCAGTGCTGCAAGGAGCTGTGCATAGCCGGCGTCGATCTTGCCGCCGCGCGTCAGTGCGATGGCGTTCTTGATTTGCGCGATGATCGCCTGCGTGCTGCCGCCACCTTGCGCCGGCGCACGCTTGGCGGGGGCGTTCTGCGCGGCGGCGGTGTCGATCGTTGCGGTCAAGACAGCGCCGAGCGCGAGCACGACACCGATCGATGCGGCGGCCCAGCGCGCGCGTGCGGAACCCCCGGCGATCGTCATCAACAGCACATCCTCATCCCCAAACGCGTCATCGGATGGCGTCCCCAAATGACGGCGGCGTTGCAGCCGGCGTGTCTGGCTTTAGCGGCGCGACTTTGCATGAACAAGACAGCGCGGCCGGCCGCGTGGCGGAAGCGGCTTGCCCAGCCCGTGCTTCTTGGTCGTGGCCGGCGGCTTCGGCGTTCATGCGTCGCGTCCGCAAATGCTGCCGTGCGGTGGGGCGCTCGCGGCCGCCGGCCGCCGCTTGCAGGCCACCGCCAGTCAAGCCATCGGATGATGTTACCGCCGGTTGCGCCGGCCCGCCTGCCGTTCGCGCCGAGCCGAGGGAATGGGTGGCGGCGGAGCCGCGCACGGCGGCGCACTTTCCCGGCAGCCGTCTTTCGTATTGGTGCGCAAACGAACGACGGCCGAAAGCTGAGCTTTTTCTGACCATCGTCACTTGCGCCATGCCGTCCTATTCGCGTATGAGGCGCATCCTTCTCTTTCTACAACCTTTCCTCGAGAACCGATCGCCGATGTCCCAAGCCACAATCGACGCCAACAAGGCGCTCGTGCTCGCGCATTACGACGCCGTGACCAACCGCCACGATCCCGATGCGATCCGCGCGCAGCTGGCGCCCGACTTCTTCGACCATGCGGCGGGCAAGCGGCTGAGCGCCGAGGACGTGATCGCGCACTCGGCCGCGATGCACGAGACCTTCGCCGACCTGTCGGCGGTGGCGGAATGCCTGGTTGCCGAGCGCGACATCGTCGCCGGCCGCTTCGTCTGGCGCGGCCGCCACCGCAGCCCCTGGCGCGGCATTCAACCAACCGGCCGCCACGTCGAATTCCGCGGCATGACGTTCTGGCGGATACAGGACGGCAGGATTTTCGAGCGCTGGGCGGAGATCGATTTTGTGGGGTTGGAGCGGCAGCTGAGGGATTGAGGGAAATCTGCACGACTCCGCCGCGCTGCGGCCGTGATCGGCTGCCATTCTCAGCGACGTGCATCACCACCGGCGTGACCAGCCGACCGTCATGAACCCATGGCCAACATCTCGAACCAAAACCCGGGTGCCGCCGACCAGTTCAGCTTCTCCTATTTTGCGTGGGTAATGCTGATCGGGCTACTCTTTGTATTCGGTAGCGACTTGGATCGGGCATTGAATCTTTGGCTGCTGCTTGTGCCGCTGCTTCTCCTGCCGGCTTTAGCGGTAGCGATCTATTGGACTGTCGGATTGATACGCAATCTGTGGCTTCGGCGCTGGCGGCGCCTCGCTTCAATCGCCGCGGCGCCGATTGCGGTATGGATCATTCTTGCAGGCGCAAAAGCCGCCGGCATAACTTCCGAATTGATGCGCTTTGAAATCGGGAAGCGCTATTACGTCGATCAAGTCGAAAAGCTTCCGAGGGCCGGCGAATCTCGTCTCGCGACGTTTGATTGGGGACAAACCGGAGGCGTTGGTGTTTCAAACGCCATTTATACCCTGGTCTTCGACGAATCTGACGAGATCGCGCTCTCGCCGGCACGGCGCTCCGGCACTTGGTGGGACAGAGTAAACCGCCAGTGTTCAGGAACGACATTGTGTTCGTTGCTTCAGCCCGCACCGGAAGTGTCGGTCTCGGTCCGGAAGGTTGATGGTCATTTTTATCTCATGACCCTGGCCTGGTAATGGACCTCTGCCACGGCGGTCATTTTGACGCGCGCGATATTCCCATGGCATGATCGGTCATTCGAAGCAGGGGGATTTTTGCATGCTCAGGTGTCGTTTGGCGGTTGTGTTCGGCGCCTTGCTGCTTGCCACCCCCTCCTATGCCGCGCGCTGCGGCGGCAATTTTCCGGCCTTCGTCCAGTCCTTCTCGCAGGAGGCGGCGAGCGCCGGCATCCAGCAGGACGTGATCTCCGCGGCGCTCGGCGGGGTGCAGCAGGATGGCGGGGTGCTCGCGTTCGACCGGCGGCAGCGCTACACCTTCAACAAGACGTTTGAGCAGTATGTCGCAACCCGGGTCGGGCCCGGGCGCATCAATGGCGGCCGCGCGATGCTGCAGCGTCACGCCGCGCTGCTCTCGAAGATCGAGCAGCAGTATGGTGTGCCGCGCCAGATCCTGGTCGCGATCTGGGGGCTGGAGACCGATTTCGGCAAGGGCGACATGGGTAAGCTGCCGGTGTTCCGCGTGCTCGCCACGCTGGCGCATGATTGCCGCCGCACCGACCTGTTCCAGGGCGAACTGCTCGCCGCGCTCAAGATCGTGCAGCGCGGCGACCTCCGTCTCAACGACATGATCGGCGCCTATGCCGGCGAGATCGGCCAGACGCAGTTCCTGCCGTCGTCCTACATCAAGTACGGCGTCGATTTCGACGGCGACGGCCATGTCGACCTGCGCCACTCGGTCGCCGACGTGCTGGCCTCGACCGCGAACCTCCTGCACACCAGCGGCTTCAAGATGGGCGCGTCCTATGGCGAGGGCACCGCGAATTTCGAGGCGATGCGCGAGTGGAACAGGGCGGTGATCTATCGCAAGACCATCGGGTATTTTGCCGATCAGCTCATAGGGCGGTAAGGGCGCGGCGGCCTTGTCCGTCATTGCGAGCGGAGCGAAGCAATCCATCTTTCGGCACAAGCGGGACGATGGATTGCTTCGTCGCTTCAGCGCAAAATTGCTTCGCAATTTTGTCGCCGAGCTCCTCGCAATGACGATTGTTTCCATCGGGCCGCATAACGTGCTGAGAAATGGATTCCGGGCTCTCGCTTCGCGAGCCCCGGAGTGACGGAATGAGTGACGCTCCATGGAAACCATCGGCAGCCAAAAGATCTGGTCGTTCTTCGACCGCCGCGGATGCCAGGTCGCGAAGAACGCGGCGGTGCGGGAGGGGCCGGGCCATCGCGTCGGTTCTTATCTGGAACTCGCCACCAAGATCGCCGAGCTGCAATTCCTCAACCGCGACCATGTGCTGCTGTTTCGCGGCCAGGGCGCCGACTACAGGAACATCAAGCGCAACTCGTCGCTGAAGCCGACGCTGTTTCGTGGCGGCCGCGGCAATCCCGATCAGGCGACGCTGGTCGGGCGGTTCGACGCGCTGCAACGCGCCGAGCGGATCCTGATCGCCGAATACGCCAGGGAAAAGCTGCTCGGGCTCGAGCGGTTGAAGCGGCATCGCATCCTGCGCTGGTCGATCCTGCAGCATTACGAGGTCTGCACCACGCCGCTGCTCGACGTCACCCATTCGATCCGGATCGCCGCCTCCTTTGCCTCGCTGGCGGAGACCGGCACCGCCTTCCTCTATGTGCTCGGCGTGCCGAATCTGAGCGGCGCGATCACCGCGAGCGCCGAGGCCGGCCTGCAGATCGTGCGCCTCGCCAGCGTCTGCCCGCCGTCGGCGGTGCGCCCGCACATCCAGGAGGGTTATCTGCTCGGCGAGTATCCGGAGATGTCCGGCACCGAGCAGAAGGAGAACTACTTTCCCTACGAGATGGATTTCGGCCGGCGGCTGGTGGCGAAATTCTCGTTCGCGCCGGCGTCGTTCTGGAAGAACGACAATTTCCCGCAGGTGGCGAAGAGCGCGCTCTATCCGTCGGAGAAAAGCGATCCGCTGTTCCGGCTGGCGCTCGGGGTGAAGAAGCAGCTGGGCGGGTGATCTCGTGTCGCGACGACGCGCAGGTGTCACTCGCAGGCATATGCATGACCCGCGGGCCGTGCAACATTCTCAGTGTCGTCCCGGGCTTGACCGGGACCCATAACCACAAATGTCCGTGTTGCGCGACGCTGTGGCCCCAACGTGTCGCACCAACGCGATCATGTGGTTATGGGTCCCGGCTTTCGCCGGGACGACGGGTGTATGCGCGTCGGCGCCACAGGGCCTTTCGCCGGGACGACGCCGGTCGAGGTGCGCGGGTTATTCCGCGCCGTCGCGCTACTGGCTCGCTCTCGCGGCATCGCGCGCCATCCGCCTCGCCGCCGTCTTCTCCATCATCCGTTGCATCGTCTTCCAATATGTCGCCGGGCGGAAGCGTTGCAGCAAATCCATGAAGTATGCGTCCTTGCCGATCAGGATGCGCGGCTGGTTTTTCTCGATGCCAGCGATGATGCGTTGCGCGGCCGCGGTCGGCGTGGTCCTGGCCAGCGCGTCGAAGCGCTCGATTGATTGGGCGCGGCGGGCATTGTCGGTGACGCCGGTGCCGGCGCGCGAGCTGCGCGCGATGTTGGTGGCGACGCCGCCGGGATGCACGACGGACAGACGCACCGGGCTGTTCGCCACCGCAAGCTCGTGGCGCAGGCTTTCCGAGAAGCCGCGCACCGCGAACTTGGCCGCGCAATAGGCGCTCTGGCCGGGCGGGGCGATGATGCCGAAGATCGAGGAGATGTTGACGATATGCGCCTCGCGCTGCCGCGAAAGCTGCGGCAGGAAGGCGCGGGTGCCGTGCACCACGCCCCAGAAATTGATGTTGAACAGCCACTCCATCTGCGCCTGATCGAACTCGCCGAACTCGCCGAGCAGCGCGACGCCGGCATTGTTGACGAGGATGTTGAGCGAGGGATGCGCTGTAACGGCGGCCTCCGCGAACGCCGTGATCTGGTCCGGCTCGCTGACGTCGAGGCGATGCACGGTGACCTTGCGCGGGCTCGCTTTCGCGATCTCCGCGGCGGCGGCCTGCAGGCCGGCCTCGTCGCGGTCGGCGATCGCCAGATCGCAGCCGCGCAGCGCCAGTTCATGCGCGAGCGCGCGGCCGATGCCGCTGGCGGCTCCGGTCACGGCAGCGGCGGATCCAGAGATCGCGGTCATGTCAGGTGAGCTCCATCTCAACGGGGGGTGGTGGTTGCCAAGCGGGGAACACGGCGTTTCCGCACTTTTCTCAAATTGGAACTGAACCATCCAGTGATTTTAGGCATTTAACCTATGTTACGTGCTCGAACCGAAGCATTCAAACCAAGGGAGCCACCCATGGGACAGTCCAAGCCCTATCGTGCGAAGGCCCTGGTGGTTGAGGACGACCCGATGCAGCGCGAGATGATCGGGCTGCTGCTGGAGGAAAGCGAGTTCGACGTCATCACCTGCGAGAGCGCCGAGGCCGCCGAGCTGGTGTTGCAGGGCAACGGCGACAACGTCGTGCTGATGATGACCGACGTCGAATTGGCCGGACACATGACCGGCGTCGAGCTCGCCCATGCCGCGAAGAAATACAGACCCGATCTCGACGTGATCGTCACCTCGGGCAAGCCGCTGCGGCAGCGCCTGCCCGAAGGGGCCTTGTTCTGGGCCAAGCCCTGGGCGCCGCTGGACGTGATCCGGGTCGCCGAGATGAAGGCGTCGGAGCTTTCGCATCGCGGATGGCGCAGGTCGTCATAACAGGGTGTCGGCGCGGGCGCCGGGCGGAGGCCCGGCAGCCGCTTCCGCCGTCCCCGTCGCCGTGATATTGGCGGACGATGTCCCGCCCGCCGAGGAAGTGAAGTGACGGATTTTGCAGTGACCTGGTCCTTTCTGCTGACGTCGCTGATCGTGGTGGCCTCGCCCGGCACCGGCGTGCTCTATACGTTGGCGGTGGCGCTGACCCGGGGAGCGCGGGCGAGCGTCGCGGCGGCGTTCGGCTGCACGCTCGGGATCGTGCCGCAGATGATCGCGGCGATGCTCGGGCTCGCGGCCATCCTGCACACCAGCGCCGTGGCGTTCGCGGCGCTGAAATGGGGCGGCGTCGTCTATCTGCTCTACATGACCTGGCAGGCGCTGCGCGAGCGCGGCGCGCTCACCGTCGACACCGAGATCAAGCCGCGCTCGCGCCGGCGGGTGATCGTGACCGCGATCCTGATCAACATCCTCAACCCGAAGCTGTCGATCTTCTTCCTGGCCTTCCTGCCGCAGTTCATCGCGGTCGACGAGCCGCATCCGCTGGCGCGGATGGTCGAGCTCAGCGGCGTGTTCATGGCGATGACCTTTGCGGTGTTCGCGGTCTACGGGCTGTTCGCCGCCTCGGTGCGCGACCGCGTCATCACCCGGCCGAAGGTGATGGCCTGGCTGCGGCGAAGCTTTGCCGCGGGCTTTGCCCTGCTCGGCGCCAGGCTCGCCTTCGCGGAGCGCTGACGTCGCGCCCTGACGCAGGCAATAAAAAAGCAGGCGTTGCGCCTGCTGCCTTGCGCCCCGTCGGTTCGGGGTCATCGATGTAGGGCCGGTGAATTCGAGGTTGCTGTCGCTGCGACCGGCTGTCCCGGTCCGGGTGCCCGGGCAGGGCAAGAGCCGCTACCCGGGCTGGAATTCGTTACTTCTTGGCGGCCTTCTTCTTGGTGGCCTTTTTCGCCTTCGCCTTCTTCGCCTTCTTCGCTTTCTTAGCCATAGTATCCTCTCAGGGTTTCATGGATTGAACGCGACTCCGAGGCATGCTTGGCGGAGGGCCAGCCTCGCAACATCCTCGATATCAAACTCAGCAGATTCGGAGGCTGCTGCCGCGTGCTGTCACGGCGCCGTCATCGTGTTATCCACAGCTGTTACGTGTTTTCGCCAGTTTTTTCGCAAAGCGCGGGCATGTCGCGCGTCGCCGCGTCGTCGCATCCGTCATGCTTAACGATGCGCAAACGGCGGATGCGCAGATCTTCATCAATTCAAAACCACAGCACGGATTGCCACGTTGCGGGTGACGCTCCGTTAAGTGCCGCGACCGCATGCTGTTCCGTAAGACAACGGGGATTGTCGTTTGGGGAAGCGCCCGGGGGGCGGACGGTCATTTCAGGAGAGGCGAGGCCGATACGGGTCTCGAACAGGGGCGATGTTGAGCGTTCCGACGCTTTGGACGGTATTCATTATCAATTTTCTCGCGCTCGGGCTGATCTGGGCCTATGTCGCGCGCAGCTATCCTGCTTTCGGCGCGGCGCGGTTATGGACCGCATCGGCGCTCGTCGCCTCCGCCGGCGCCACCTGCGCGATGCTTCGCGTGATGCTGACGGACTCGCTGCTGCCGCTGCTCGCGGCGGGGACCTTGATGGTGTTCGCCGCCGGCCTTGCCGCGATGGGCATCGAGCGGTTCTACGACAAGCCCGCGACCTGGCGCGCCACCCTGCTGACCACGGCGCTGGCCCTCGCCGGTCTCGGCACCTTCATCTTTGCCTATGACAGCATGCCGATGCGCATCCTGGTCTACACCGTCGCCCAGGTCACGCCGTTCGCGCTGACGCTGAAGCTGTTGCTGTCGTCCGAGAACGGCCGCGTCAGCCCCGGCGCCCGGCTCGCCGGCATCGTCGCCTCCGTGCTGATCGGCATCTACGCGCTGCGCGCGGTCGGCGCGCTGCTGCAGCCCGGCGAGTTCTCCTTCGTCCGCTTCTCCGCGGGCCAGTCGCTGGTGATCCTGCTGATGGTGTTCCTGTCGATGGCGCTCAATTTCGGCTTCCTGCTGATGGCGATCGACCGGCTGCGCAACGAGGTCGCCGACCTCGCGCTGCTCGACGATCTCACCGGCGTCGGCAACCGCCGCCATCTCTTGCAGCGGCTGACCGAGGAATGCGCGCGCTCCGACCGCAACGGCGAGGCGTTCGCGCTGCTGGTGATCGACCTCGACGGCTTCAAGGGCATCAACGACACCCATGGCCACGCCGCCGGCGACGCCTGCCTGCAGCACTTCACGCTGATGGCGCAGACGCGGCTCCGGCCGGGCGACATGCTGGCCCGCACCGGCGGCGACGAGTTCTGCATCGTGCTGCCGTCCTCGACACTGCGCGAGGGCGCGATGATCGCGCGCCGCGTGCTCGAGGTCTGCCGCGCCGATGCCGAGCAGTGCATCGGCAAGGACATCCCGATCGCGGTCTCGATCGGCGTCGCGCAATGGACCCGCGAGATCGGCCTGCATCCCGATCGCCTGGTCGCCGCCGCCGACCACGCGCTCTACGACGCCAAGAAGGGCGGCAAGAACGGCTACGCGACCTACGAGCCGAAGGCGCCGGAGATGGCCGATCCGCTGGAGGCGACCCTGCGCAAGCGCGCCTGAGCGTGCCAGGGCCCGTACTCATTCCGCGGTCGCAATCCAACGATCGCTATTGCGCCAACTCGGACAATGAAGCCTGCGCGCGCCGCTCGAAGATGACCGCACCCTGGCGCTTGGCGATATCGGCAGCGGTTGCGAAGGCCGATCGTGCCTCCGTCTTGTTGCCGCGGTCGAGCGCCAGCAGGCACGCGCCGCGCAAGCGGTAGATTTCGGGTAGGTAGATGCCGATGCCGGCCTCGTCGATACCTGCGATCGCGCGGTCGAGATGACCGAGCGCGTCCGCGGGGCGGCCCGCGGAAAGCAGAACTTCAGCTGCGAGGCCGAGATAATATTGCGGCAGCGGACCGGCTGCGGTGGCGTTGGCGATCTCGGCATCGATCAGCCGCACCGCGTCGGTGGCGCCTGCACCACTTGCGGTGGCCCACCCGGCCAGGATGAGGCTGCTGGCGCGCCATGGCGGCAGGGCGAACTTCTCGGCCAGCGCTGCCGCGCGATGTGCCACAGCGTAAGTCGCTTCGCGGTCTCCCCCGAGCTGATAGCCTATACCGACATTGTGCAGCCCGTGCGCGAGACTGTTCGGGTGATCGAGCATTTCGGCCAGCGCAATGCCTTGTGCGAAATGCGGCTTTGCCTGTTGTTCGTCTCCCGATAGCCGCCATGAATTGCCGCACTGGATATGAGCGCAGACGGCGGGATCGTGACCTCCAAACGCGTGCGCAAGATGGCGATGCTGGTTCATGTCGTAAAGCGCGATGACGTGCTGGCAGCCCTCTAGCGCGCCGCCGACGTCGCCACGAAAATATGCCGTTGAAAACTGGCAATGATAGGCTTCCAGCAACAACTCGCGATCGCCTGACTGTTGCGCGAGCGACACCAGCTCGCCGGCGCGGTCGCGGGCGAGGGCCGTTTTGCGCCTGAGGTTGGCGTTGATCCAGAGGCCCCATTTGGCCTGGAAGGAAGCGGTGCTGTCGCCGATCTGCTCGCCGATCTCGCCAGCCTTGGTATAGGCTGCTTCGGCCTCGGCGCTTTGCATGCCGTGGGCGACCACCGACGCCGCGCCGAGCTTGAGCCAGAACTCCACTTGCCGGCGCAGGCCGTCTTGCGCCGGCATGGTTTCGGCGAGCTTGAGACCCGCCGTGAAATGCGCGATCGCCTCCACATAGGCCGAGCGGCTCACGGCCTGATTGCCGGCGCGCATGCGGTAATCGCAAGCGAGAGCGAGCTGCTCCGCTTCGCCGAAATGATAGGCCAGCAACTCCGGTTCCTTGGCAGCGACATCGCCAAAACGCTCCAGCGCGAAACCGACGCGCCCGTGCCATTCTCGGCGGCGCATCAGCAACAGGCTTTCGTAGGCGGCGTCGCGCACCAGCGCGTGCTTGAAGTTGAAGCTCCGCTCGAGGCCACGCTCCTCAGGAAACACAATTCCCGCGGCAACCAGCTTTGCCAGCATGTCTTCCAGTTCGTCGTTGTCCTTGCCTGCTACCGCTTCCAGCAAGGCAAAGGTAAATTGGCGGCCGATCACCGCGGCAATTTGGGCCACCTCGCGGGCGCCGCCGAGACGGTCGAGGCGGGCCATTAGGGAGTCCTTCAGCGTCGCCGGCACCGAATCCTCGCCCGCCGATTCCATCACGCTTCGGGTCAGCTCTTCGACGAACAGCGGCACGCCATCAGTCTTGGCGATGATCGCGGCGATCGTGTCCGCCGTCAGTCCATGCGCGGCGGCGACGCTTGCGACCACCTGCACGCATTCGGGGCGGCCAAGGCGTCCGAGCGTGATCAGCGTGGCGTGTGGCCTTGACAGCCAGGGCGGCGTGAAATCCGGTCGCGCCGACACGACAACAAGAACCCGCGCGCGGGCGATGCTGTCGGCCAATCGCGTCATCAGTTCGATCGTGGTCGCATCGATCCAGTGCGCATCTTCCAGCACGGTCAGCACCGGATCGCTGTCGCTGGTCCGCGTCATGATCTCGACGATCAGCGCCAGCGTCGCGGCCTTGCGCTGCGCCGGCGACGCGGCGGGAGCCGCCTCAGCCAGCGGGATCGACAACAGCTCGGCCAACAGCGGCAGCGCGGCCGGATCGGCGATGTGCCGCGCGCCAAGAAGCGCACGGAGTTTCTCGGTGCGCACATCCGACGGGTCGGCAGGCGCGAGGCGCGCGACCCGGTTGAGATACTGGATCGCCGGGTAGAGCGCGCTATCGCTGTGATAGGGAGAGCATTGCAGATTGATGCGCGCATGAGCGTCGGCCGCAAGCTCTTGCTGTAGCGCCTCGATCACGCGCGATTTGCCGATTCCGGCTTCGCCGGTCACGGTCACGATCTGGCCGTCGCCTTGCCGCGCCAGATGCCAGCGTTCGCGCAGCAGTCCCATTTCATGCGCTCGGCCGACCAGCGGCAGGCGTCTCGCGCGGATCGCGGCAAATCGGCTTTCGACCGAGGCCTCGCCGCACACGCGCCAAGCTGGCACCGCTCGGGAGAAGCCCTTGAGCTCGTGCTCGCCGGTATGGGTGAGTTCGAATAGGCCGCCCAACAATTTCTGGGTGGACTCGCTGATAAGGATGCAGTCTGCACCGGCCAGCGCCTGCAGCCTCGCCGCGAGGTTGGGTGTTTCACCGACGATGGTCCGCTCCTGCGCCGAGCCGGTGCCGATGATTTCGCCGACCACGACAAGACCAGTGGCGATGCCGATCCGGGTCTGCACGCGTGTGCCGTCGGGCAGTTCGATTGCGCCGACTTCCGACAGAATTCCAATCGCGGCGCGAACGGCACGTTCCGCCGCATCCTCGAAGGCGCGGGGAAAACCGAAATAGGCCAACACACCATCGCCCATGAACTTGGCGACAAATCCACCGTAACGGCCGATCGCGCCGGCCACCGCGTCCTGGTATCGCCGGATCAGGCCGCCGAGCAGCTCCGGATCAATCTTCGCTGAGAGTGCCGTGGAGCCGACCATATCGGCGAACATCACCGATACCTGCCGCCGCTCGGCGTCGCCAGAGCCGGGCGCCCCAGCCGCGGACGAAGCTTTGCCGGGCGAAGGAGCCTTGTCCTGGCCGGAAATCGGGCTTGCTGCGATATTACGGCCCGCGATCGCCTTCAAAAGCCGGCGGCGATTGCCCAGTGAGAGGCCCAATTGCTCGAGATCATGGTCATCGAGGTCGGGCAGGATGTCGAGGTCGATGTCATTCGCCTCAAACGCGTCGGCATATTGCTCGAGATTCTGCCCACGCAACCAGTCGCGCAGATCGCTCATGCCGTCGATTCCCCCACCCGGCGCTACTAAAGGTAGATTGGCACATCTACCTGACCGTGGGATACAGGACTTTGGGCGCGGGATTTCGAGCAGCAGAGGGAAGCTCCGCCCGGGGTCATTTTCGACAGATGCGGCGGCGGATTTGGGCTAGACGCGCTAACGAGGCCACGCCCTAACGAGCAGCGACACCGGATATTCCCTGATGATGCCTCGCCTGCTCACCGCGCTCCTTGCGCTGGTCCTGTCCTCCGCCGTATCAGCCCAAAGCCCCGATCTCGCGGCCATCGCGCGATCGCAAGGCACGCCCGAGATTCCCGGCTTGAAGATGGTCTGGCTGGCGCCCTGGGGCGACGTCGCCAAATCGCATCCCTGGCGCAACATCATCGTGCACCAGACCGAGGGGCCGCAGGGCTCGGCGCGATACGGCGCCGAGGCGCAGCACAAGAACCCGACCCGGCGCGGCGTCATGGTCTGGGTCGAAACCGACGGCACGGTTTACTGGTCGGTCGCCGACAACCTCGTTCCGACCCACACCGACGGTGCCGATCGCAACGACAACAAATACATCGACAACAGCAAGACCTATCACCAGGTGAACAAGGACACCTCGATCGGCGTCGAGTTCGCCGGCAATTACCCCGACGTCACGACCGGCCCGACCGACGCGCAGGTCGCGGCCTGGCGGGTGCTGGTGAAGGTGCTGCGCGCGCGTTACGGCATTCCGCCGGAGCGCGTCTACGCGCACAACTGGATCGACTTCAAGGACGCCCGCTACTGCGAGGGCTGCGCGCTCGCGACCATGGCGCGGCAATGGGCCGAGTAGGGCGCATACGCATTAAAATCCGGGACACCCGCTTGCGCGGACGAAGCGGAAACCCGATCCGGCCTCAGGGATATCGCCTCCTGACCTTTTCGGAAGTCGGTGGGCCCAACCCGGCCGTCTACCGCTGACAGTTATCGGAGCCATTCGCCGGATCGGATGCCTCGCGGGTCAATGTCTCGGTGCGAGGCGACGTAATCGATCTCTCCGCGCGTGGTACCGATGTCCATCAGCTCCGCGTCGCTTAGGTTGGACAAGGTGGCGCGCAATTCCTGGCGTTCGCGGCGCTCCCGAAGGGCATCCCAATATTTCCAGATGAAGCTGGAGACATGCCGGGTCGATACGGATGTCCGTTCCAGCCATGTTGTGCCGTGCGTCGAGCTCATCGCGCAGTCTCCATAGGATGGTGTTTCTTCCACGGCTTTAGCGCTCCCCTGTTGCCACCATGGTGTCAGGAGCCGTCATAGCCGGCACGAGGATGCCGCGAGAGCTGCGGGTATGCTTGACCGGCGGCTTACATTTTCCTCACCTGCAGCTTATTCTTGCGATTTCCAGCCGGCCCAAGGCGCTGCCCGGTTATCGGGGGCTCTCATCCGAGGGGATTCCAGGGGGATTCGCATCTTGCGCTATCTCTTCGAGGATTACGCATTCGACCTTGACCGGCGCGAGTTGTATCGCGGGGCGGACGTCGTCCGCATCGCCCCGCAGGTGTTCGATCTGCTCGATTATCTGATCCGCAACAGGGAGCGCGTCGTCAGCAAGGACGACCTCATCAATGCCGTTTGGAATGGGCGCAGCGTTTCGGATGCGGCACTGACGACCCGGCTGAATGTCGCCCGAAGCGCAATCGGCGATTCCGGGGAGGAACAGCGACTGATCAAGACGTTACCACGCAAGGGATTCCGTTTCGTCGGACAGGTGCAGGAGGCGCGAGAGGTTGCAGGTCCGGATCCGGGCGATACGCCCGAGAGCGCCCCTGCGGTACCCGACAAGCCCTCGATCGCCGTGCTGCCGTTCGCGAACATGTCTGACGATCCCGAGCAGGAGTACTTCGCGGACGGGATGGTTGAGGAGATCACGACCGCGCTTTCGCGGTTCAAATGGCTGTTCGTGATCGCTCGCAATTCGAGTTTCACCTTCAAGGGCAAAGCCGTCGACATCAAGGACGTCGGGCGCAGGCTTGGCGTCCGCTATGTCCTTGAGGGAGCCGTGCGCAAGGCGTCGGGGAAAGTTCGCATCACGTGCCAGTTGATTGAAGCGACCACGGGCGCACACATCTGGGCGGATAGGTTCGAGCGTGACCTGACGGACGTTTTCGCGCTGCAGGACGACATCACGCTCGCTGTTGTCTCGGCTGTTCAGCCAGAGTTGTTTCAAGCCGAAATCGCAATGGCGTCGCGGCGGCGACCGGAAGACCTCACCGCATATGATCTTTATCTCCGGGCAATACAGCAAGCCGTCCGATCGACCCGCGAAAGTCTGGCCGAGGCACTCCGACTGGTGCAGCGCGCCCTGCAGCTTGACCCTGGGTTTGCTGCCGCGGCAGCTTTGGCAGGTGCCTGTCATTTGGAAAACGTGCTCAGGAGCTATGCGACCGACCAACAATTCGAACGCGAGGCGGCCCTCCGGCTTATGCGCCTGGCATTGAGCCTCGACGATCATGATCCAGGCACGTTGGCAACTGCCGCATTGATCTCGGCTCTTTTGGTCGGCGATTGCGAGGCTGAGATTGAGATGGCCGATCGGGCGGTCGCGCTCAACCCGAATTCATATAACACATGGAACCGCAGAGGCTGGGTCTATAAGATTGCGGGGCAGCCGGAGGAAGCGATCCGGAGCCTCGAACGCGCCATGCGAATGAGCCCGGTGGACCCGCTCCAATTCACAGCGTTAACCGGGATGGGATTTGCCCTTATTGAGCTTCGTCGCTTCGACGAGGCTATCGTTGCAGGGAGGAAAGCCCTGCGTCAGAACCCTTCCTATCCAGGCGCATACCGCTGCCTCGCGTCCGCTTTCGCTCATCTCGGACGGGACGCTGAGGCCCGTGAAGCGGCGGCCGGCGTGCTTGAGCTCGACCCCACTTTCACAATATCGGCGTGGATCGCCCGGAGCCGGCTATCAATCAATGCGAAGCTGATGATCGAGGGTTTTCGCAAAGCGGGATTGCCCGAATGAGCCGCGCTCGTCCGCATTGACAGGCTGATCTATAGGGCGCGATTTGCCGCGGCGCATTTCCGGAACCGGCGATCGAATGTGGACGACGGGTGTTGCAGAACCAGAGCCGCCGTTAACGACGCTTGGCGATTTCCAGCCTGAGCGAAATCGCTTCGAGGCTTGTTAAAATTTGCCGGGTACCTCTTCCGGGCTTGGGATCGGGGGAGAGGTATGGGCAAGCGGGCCAAACGTGGAAAGATCGAAACGCTCACCCTGCCGATCGCCGGAAGAGTTGTAGTTGGCGTCGTGGCCGCTGCCGCATTGGGGTACAGCTTGCTGTGGCGGCCGGCGAGCGTTCAACCGATACGGAAGCAAGCCGCGCACCAGGTGCCGGCGCCATCTAGTCCGACGCCGTCGACTCCCATTCACGTAGCAGCGCCGGTTCAGGCTCCAGCGCCAGTTCCGGTTCCAATCCCGGTCCCCGCACCCCGGATCGAAACACCAAAAGCCGCTGATGCTCCCGGAAGATTTGTTCGGCAGGTGGTTGACTACGTCAGTCACCAGCCGCCGGGCACCGTCGTCATCGATACCGGAAACACATTTCTCTATCTCGTTCTGAACGGCGGGCAGGCGATGCGCTACGGCATCGGTGTCGGCCGCGAAGGTTTCACATGGTCCGGTGAACAGGTCGTGGCCCGCAAGACGGAATGGCCGGATTGGCGTCCGCCTGCAGAGATGCTTTCGCGCCAGCCTTATCTGCCGCGGTTCATGGCGGGCGGTCCCGGCAATCCGCTCGGTGCCCGGGCGATGTATCTGGGCGATACCGAATATAGAATTCACGGCACCAACAAGCCCGATACGATCGGGAAGCGGGTTTCGTCCGGCTGCATCCGGCTGACCAATGACGACGTCACGGACCTTTATGATCGGGTGAAAGTCGGAGCGAAAGTGATCGTGCTTCCGGCACAAGCTGCCCATCGACCATCCCAGGGCTCGCCGCCCGATGCTGGCGTCTCATCGCCGGAACCGGCGTCGCCGTCGAGCCGGCCCTCGGCAGTCAACGCGCAACCGCAGTCGTCTCGACCGAAGATGGCCGACGCCCAGTAACTCAAAGCAGGACTTGCGTGGCCCTTGTTCGATGATCGCTTTCAAGTCTGAGCCGTAAGCTTCGAGGTCGATAATGCGGACGCGACAGTTGCGGCACTAATATACGAGTTTCTATTGCCGCCCGGTTTAGCCACCATAGGCGGCTTTTGACCCGAAGCGGACTCCCGGCCAACTGCCATGTTCCCGGATTGGTCTGGTATCACCATCCGTTCTGACAGGACGGTAGAGTGCTGTCCGTCTTAGGCACCGGCGCAGGGCGCAACTCACATAAAATAGGGGCCGCCAACGCAAGCGACCCCTGCCGGATAACCAAAAAAATGATCTTTATGAAATAGCCCGGTATTAGGACCCTAGGCCCCTTCTGCGCCAAAGCAGATTCCGTAGAAACACGGTGACAAGAAACGGCCCCAGCACGTTGGAACGAACACTGGGGCCGCCTCACCGCGCCGTCTCTGGCTGTCTCTTATACACATCTGACGCTGCCGACGAACATGTGTATAAGAGACAGGTGTTACCACGGGCCTCCATGGGTGAACCGAGTTTCCCTAATTAAGTCCGGAACGGACTTAACTCCGGTCTGTTGGGTCAGCATGATCGGTGGAGATCATGCGATGCTCAAAGCAGAAGAAGCTTTCCGTCGCTGCAAGTGCGGGCGAGAGCTGACCAACCTCCGCAGCTTTCCCGACACGCAGACTGGAACGCGCTTCCTGACGCAACGCTGCGAGGCGTGCGGAGAGGTCAGCATTATCCTGTTTGAGGAAAAGGGAGCGGCATCGCAATGAACCTCGCCGGCTGCCTCAGTTGGCGGGTCCGAGGAACGTTGCGCGGCTTCCCGACTTGAGTCCCTCGTTCCGGGCAGGAACCCAATGAGGAAATTCGCATGGGACCAATTAGACGCCGGAGCATTCAAACTGAGACGCTGGAACAGCGGCTTGCCGGACAGGCCGAAGAGATGCGCGAACGGGCCAAGTCGATGCCGCCAGGTGTTGAGAAGGAGGCGCTGTTGAAGCGCGCCAGGCAAGCCGAGACCGGCGCGCACGTGAGCGAGTGGCTACGCTCTCCCGGGCCGACGTGAATCGAGAGGAGGCGAAGCAAGAACTCGAACAGAAGCTGCGCGGCTATCGTGGGCTTTCGGAGCGTTTCGCCGATGACGTTCTGCGGTTTTTGCTCATGGACATAATCAAGGACATCGAAGAGCAAATAGCGGAGCTGGACCGCCGACCTTAGCAACCTTCCGCTCGCTCAGCCGTATCTCTCCTGCTGGAGGATTGCATTTTCCAGTTCGAGTGCCAGCGTCGCCAAGTCTTATACAGCTTGGTCGCGCTGTGCGCTTGAACGTCAGTGCCAAATAAGGGCACCTTGGCTTTCTTACCTATGTGAATGGATTTATCGACCGATCCTGCGATCCTATGGCATGGCCGGTCCCGAACAAGCGTTGCGCACTCAAATGCGCTTTCACTTAGAGGTAGCTTCGGCGTACGCCGAAGAGCTGCATGACACACGCACTCAAGCCGTTGTTGATAGAGTGCTGCAAGAGGTTGAGCAGGACGAAAAGCCGGACCCTAAAGAGCAAGGCCGCCAGCCCAATCCGTAGGAACCACCTCCAAGTACAGATATTGAGAGTAGGGTCTGTGGTGCGACGCTTGAAACACCGAGCCCGTGCCATCCACCCGGAACGGCCCATCGTCGATCGCGCGGTTGGCGGTGGGCCGGTTCTTGTTTAGGGCTGCTTTAACTGGTGGCGTCTTTCATTCAGCCGAACCAGCAGTAACTCAGGCCCATGGTTGAGCCAGTGCTCGCGCACTTGAGCACGCTGCATGGCCCGATGGATATCGAACGCATCATTTCGGTCGTCCAGTCAAAGCGGCCTTATCCGCTTCTGGCCCTTAGCCGACCTTGAAGGCAGAAATATCCGCTTTCGGGAGGCAAGCCGACCGGGGCCAAGCGGGCCGCCATGGTCGGCTTGTGACCCGCAAGAGACATTGGCCCTCACCCATGATAGGCAGCCCAGCTTTGATGACCTGGGTTGAATGCACCATCTCAGGGCCTGTTGCGCAGCTTCCGATCCGCGCCGATTACAACCTTGCGAGCCTAAACTCGTGTTGTCGAAGATTCGTCAGATTCTGGACGCAACCATAAGTTTAAGTATACTCGAAGGGCGCATCGAATTGTCGCAGCCACAGCCGGAGGAATAATGAATGATTGGCTATGTGACGCTGGGGACTAACGATTTGCCGAGAGCCGCGGCCTTCTATTTCCGCGATTTGGACGGCAACAAACTGAACGCGTTCGCAATGGAATCGACGCAATAGTAATCTAAGGTTGTGTCAGGTGAAATGTCGTATCATCTCTAATCGCAGAGGGGGACAACATGACGCGAATGGCCAGCTGCCAGTGCGGACAGCTAAGTCTCACGGTTGAAGGCGAACCCGCCTTGGTTTCAGCCTGTAACTGTACGCGATGCCAGAAGCGTTCGGGATCTGCATTCGCACTTTCATCCCGATGGAACTCTAACCAGGTGAGGGATCGTTCGGGCAAGGGCCTAACTTATAGTCGCAAGGGTGCGTCAGGCGGGAACGTCCTATTCGAGTTTTGTCCCGTGTGTGGTTCGACAGTGAGCACAAGTCTTGAACTTTTGCCCGACGTCATCGGCATTCCGGTTGGATGCTTCGCCGATCCAGCTTTCCCTGCGCCCAAGGTAGCTGCCTGGTGCGAGTCAAAACTTGAATGGGTTCGCTTTCCTGATGGACTTCTCTTGCTGAGGGATCAGACCCAACCAATGGATACACGCTAGGTGTCGTGGCACTTTCGGATCGGCTGCTACCGCTCCCGGCCCTTGGCCGACACAGCCAAGAGCGCCTCGTTTGTCCGCACCCGAGGCTGATGCGGACATTCGTCGGCAGGCGGATCTATGCGCCTACGTCTTGGATCGAGGCGCGTGCCGAAGCATCGTGCCAAGAACCAGCTTCGTAGGATGGGTGGAGCGATACCCATCAACCTTGTGCTGCGCGCGTTACGCCTTCCGACCCGAAGCGGTCCTGCCGGCGGATGGCGCGTCGTCGCGTGCGCCATCTGCCCCTGCAATCGATCTCTTGCGAAGAAACAAGAGCCTTAGGCCTTCAGGTCCGTGATCCGCATGATCGCGACCACATTCCCGTCATTGTACGCCTGTTCTTTTGTTTCCTTGTTACAGGTCCAGACAAAATTCTTCTTGCCCGTAAAGGTCTTTCCCTCCTGATCAAGCCGAAGCTCCCCTTCGGTGATATGGCAGATCATGGCATTCATCATCGGGGGACCCATGGTCTTCGATCCCGGCTGCATAATGACATCGCGCATTGAGACTGTCTTGAATCCTGGGATCAGGGATGGTGTCTCGCCTTCATATTCACGCACCACGACACCTGGCCAAGGTGCCGTATCCTTGTAGCCCGTGGCTTGAGCCTCGGCGGGCTTGATCATGGCAGTCGAAACCGCTGCCAACGCGATTCCCAGTGCGGACCTTCGATCGACCTTCCTCATCGCTTTTCTCCCGACGTTACCGAACGAGCCGCCGCAAACGCAGCGCGCAAGGTTCGTGGTGAACGGTGGTGCGAAACCGAAAAAAGAACGGCCTCTAGGAGAGCGTGCCTGCCGATGGCACCAGTGCTGCTCGTTTGCCCGGACGGTGATTTCGGCGCGTCCCGTTTCAAGGGCCGTGACATTCTACGCCACCTGACGCATCCGGGGAACAGGTGGCGTTGCACGAAGACACTGCGGCCTGTCGGGAATGTCCGAAATTGGCCCCTTAGCCGACATGACCAAGTGCGCTTCGTTTGTCCGCACCCGAGGCTGATGCGGACATTCGTCGGCAGGCGGATTGATGGGCATACGTCCAGTGCTTCCCGGAATGCTGCTCCCGAAGGCAGTCCCACCTTGATCTAGATCAAGATCGCCTTAAGCGAGTGAGTGTCACCTGTATCAGCTTCAGGGCGGCCAGTGCGGCACCGCGGCATCCGTGGGTCGAACAGAGGCCGCGCGCGCAGATATTGGACCACGGTCCGATATCACGCGAGGGTTTTGCCTCGTAGCGCGGAAAAGACCGGCTGGGAGGTGACCCCTTGCGAGCGAAGTCCAGGCGCGCGCGCGATATCGCCATTTGCGATGGTCCGTCAGATATCGACCAGATGATCTTCATACCCGGCGGGACATTCCGCATGGGGTCGGACAAGCATTATCCGGAGGAGGCGCCGGCACATCGGGTGAGTGTCGATGGCTTCTGGATGGATCGCCATCCTGTCACAAACAGGCAGTTCGGAAAGTTCGTCAAGGCTACAGGTCACGTTACCGTGGCCGAGATTGCGCCCGACCCGAGAGACTATCCCGGGATCCTACCGCACATGATTTATGCGGGCTCCCTGATGTTCTTGCCGCCACGGCACCCGGTCGGCCTGCGCGACTTCAGCCAGTGGTGGACCTTCGCGAGGGGGGCTGACTGGCGGCATCCCTACGGACCGAATAGCAACATCGATGCGCTCGATCATCATCCCGTCGTGCACGTGGCTTTCAACGACGCGCTTGCGTACGCGCAATGGGCTGGCAAGGAACTGCCGACCGAAGCGGAGTGGGAGATTGCGGCACGCGGCGGGCTCGATGACGCCGAGTATGCGTGGGGTGACGAATTCATGCCGCGCGGCCGTCACATGGCTAACACCTGGCAGGGTGATTTTCCGCACCAAAACACCAATGCCGACGGTTTCGAACGCACCTCGCCAGTCACCGCATTCCCGCCGAACGGCTACGGCCTTTACGACATGATCGGCAACGTCTGGGAATGGACAGCCGACTGGTATTCCCCCAGGCATGAGGCGGATGTGACGAAGGCCTGCTGCATCCCGGAGAATCCGCGCGGCGGGCGTGAGACCGACAGCTACGACCCAAGAACAACCAACGTGAAGATTCCACGGAAGGTCATCAAAGGCGGCTCGCATTTGTGCGCGCCGAATTACTGCCGACGCTACCGGCCGGCAGCGCGTCACGCGGAGCCGGTTGATACTTCCACGAATCATCTTGGCTTTCGATGCATCAGTCGGGGAGTTCCCAATGCATCATAAACAGGAGAGCGTAGCCATGTTGAGTTCTATATTGCCCGACGAGCCGTCGCCCCCTACTGGAACGCCACCCCGCAAGACATCTGGCTGGCTCAAGGGGACCTGCGCCTCGCTGCTCAGCACGACGATGCTGATGGCCTTGTCCGGTCCGGTCAGTACACCGGCCTTGGCGCAAAACCAGCAAAAACCAAACATTCTCTTCATCATGGGTGACGACATCGGCTGGATGCAGCCGAGCATCTACCATCGCGGATTGATGGTCGGGGAGACGCCGAATATCGATCGCATCGGCAACGAAGGCGCGATGTTCACGCACTACTACGCCGAGCAGAGTTGCACGGCCGGGCGTACGGCCTTCTTAACCGGCATGCAGCCCGTTCGCGTCGGCATGGTCTTGCCGGAAATTCCCGGTAGCCCATCCTATCTGCGGACGGGGACGCCGACGCTTGCCAAGTTCCTGCTCGATCTCGGCTACACCACCGGCGAGTTCGGCAAGAACCATCTCGGCGACCACACCGAGTCGCTGCCGGCTGCGCAAGGCTTCCAGGAATACTGGGGCTATCTCTATCACCTCGACGCCATGCAAGGGGTGAGCTTCCCCGACATCAACAAAACCGCGACCCAGCAGACCCTTGCGCCGCCATGCAAGAACACGCCGATCCCCGGCGTGGCTGAGGTCCCCGGCGCTGTAGATCCCAGGACCACGGTTTGCCTGACGCCGCCGCGTCCGATGCTCGCCTGCAAGTCCTCGGACGGCACCGCAAAGAACATGACCTGCAAGGATGAGGGCCCGCTGACTCTCGAGCGATCCAAGACCGTGGACGAAGAAATCTCGGCCAAGGTCGTTGACTTCCTCGATCGCAACGACCCGAAGAAGACCAACAAGCCGTTCTTCGCCTGGTACAACCCGGCGCGCATGCACATCACGACCGTGCTGCCGGACAAGTATCTGAACATGGTGGGCGAGCCTGGCGGCAAGGATTGGGGCGTCAACGAAGCCGGCATGAAGCAGATGGATGACAACATCGGCGTGGTGCTGAAGAAGCTCGAAGACATGGGCCAACTCGACAACACGATCGTCGTCTTCACCACCGACAACGGCGCCGAGACCATCACCTTCCCGGACGGCGGCGTCACACCGTTCAAGGGCGGCAAGCTCAGCACCTGGGAGGGCGGCATGCGCGCTCCGATGGTGATTCGCTGGCCCGGCGTGATCAAGCCCGGCACGGTCAAGAACGAAATGTTTTCCGCCCTCGACTGGCTCCCGACCCTCGTCGAGATCGCCGGCGGGCCCAAGGGCGACGCACTGAAGCAACAGGTCGAGGCCGGCTATCCTAATATGGTCAAGACCACCCTCGACGGTGTTAATCAGATCGACTATCTGAGCGGCAAGTCCGACAAGTCGGCCCGCGACCACTTCCTGTATTACTCCGGCAAGGAGCCGTCGGCGGTCCGCTACAAGAACTGGAAGATGTACTTCGCGATGGTGTCGGACTCACCAGCTGGCTTCATTGCCGGTGTGCAGCCCTACTCCTGGACCCAGGTCGTCAACATCAAGCGCGATCCTTTCGAAACCTCCGTTGGTACACAGCTGAAGACGTTGTTCGGCATGGCCGGGGCTATTGCTTCTCCGTCTACTGCCTACGTCTATGATTGGAACATGCTGCCGATCGGCCAGCAGCTGTGGCTGAGGCACCTAGAGACCTTCATCAAATTCCCGCCGCTGCAGGACCCGGCCAGCTACAACCTGGAACAGGTCATGCAGCGAGTGAAGGACATGAAGACGGCCGGCCGCAGCGACTGATGGCAACATCCGGCCGCGATTGAGAACAACAGAAGCGGTCGGCGCGTAAGCGCCGGCCGCCTGTCCCCGGGCATCCAGAAACTCCACGAGAAGTGCAAGATGAGGCTCTCAACGAAGATTGGGCCGAAGCTCTCTGACTGCGACCGCCGGAGATCGAGGATGATTCGGCGCAGGCACATCTGTTTCGGCATGGTGGCATCATTCGTTGCCATGATGGTCGCTCCCGCGTCAGCACAACAGCAAAAGCCGAACATTCTCCTCATTCTCGCCGACAACATCGGCTATGGCGACATCGGAGCTTACGGCGGCGGCGAACTGCGCGGGGCGCCGACGCCGCGCATCGACCGGCTTGCCGCCGAAGGCTTGCGGCTGACGCAGTTCCTGGTCGAGCCGTCCTGTACCCCGTCGCGCGCCGCCTTGATGACCGGACGCTATTCCATTCGCTCCGGTCTGTCGCTGGTTGCTGTCGAGGGCACTCCAATCTCGCTGCCGGCAACAGAAATCACCATAGCTGGAATGCTACGCGAGGCAGGTTACGCCACGGCGATCTTTGGCAAATGGCATCTCGGTGCCCAGCCTTACAGCCAGCCGCAGAACAAGGGTTTCGACGAATTCTACGGCATCCCACCCGGCGACACCTGGGATGCCTTCCTCATGATCGAGCAGGCTCGGCAAACCAAGACGCTCGATATCCCGATCGATAAGGGGCCACAGATCGTGGAGGCCGCGCGTGGGGAGCCGCTTAAAGCGGTGAAACCCTACACGGCGGACGTGCGGCGCGAGATCGACTGGGAGCTGGCGGAGCGCGGCGTCGATTTCATGCGGCGCCAGAAGGCCGTCGGCAAACCGTTCTTCCTCTATCTGCCGATGTCGCGGACGCACTTTCCGAACCTGCCGTCAAAGCGGTTCGAGGGCCAATCCCGCGTCGGCCAGTTCGGTGATTCCCTGATGGAAGGCGACGCCATCGTCGGCAGAATGCTCGATGCACTCGATCAGCTCGGTCTCGCGCGCGACACCATCGTGGTGTTCGCGTCCGACAATGGCCCTGACGGTCCCGTCTCGCGCCCATTCGGCGGCGACATGCCGGACATGGGCTCGTCCGGGCCGTGGCGCGGGGCGCTGGGTGACATAAGTGAAGGATCGATCCGCACCGCCGCCATCATTCGCTGGCCGGAGCGAGTAAGGCCTCGATCGTCCAACGCCATGTTTTCGATCATGGATTTCTTCCCGACCTTCGCGCGGATAGCCGGCGGCAAGGTGCCGGATGATCGCCCGATCGACGGCATCGATCAGACCGACCTGCTGCTTGGCGGGAACGACAACGGGCGTCGCGAACACCTCCTAACCTTCGTCGGCCCGTCTCTCGTTGCGGTGCGCTGGAAGCAGTTCCGCATCTATTTTGTCGACGTGGCGCCGGGCCGTAGCGGCCCCGGCGGCGCGACCCTCTTGGGCGGAGTCGGCGCCAGCGCGGCACCGATGAACGGCTATCCCAAGGTGTTCAATATCGAAGCGGACCCCCACGAAGAACACAACATCGGAGAGATGTACGAATGGGTGATCGGCCCGGCGCTGAAGACGGTCGAGGAATACAAGGCAAGCCTTGTGAAATCGCCGAACCCGCCGGCCGCGAACATGACTCGCTTTTGAACAGCGACATGCAGCAACGCAATTCAACGCCATGGAGATCGAGGATGAGTACGACCCCGAACACTTGGCCCAGCATTCTCGCCATCATGGGCGACGACATCGGCTGTTGCAACATCAGCGCCTTCAACTGTGGCACCGAGCGGCACTATCCGGGGAGGCGATCATGAATCCGCAGTTTCCTCGCATGGACCGCCGCGTCCTCCTCTCCTCGCTGGCGACCGTCCCCTTGCTCTCTGCTTTACTCCGTTCCGCGCCCGCGGTGGCGCAAGCGCAGCGCGATCCATTGCCGTCATGGAACGAGGGCGAGACCAAGGCTTCGATCCTCGATTTTGTCACCCGCGTCACGACGCAAGGCGGACCCTTCTTCGTTCCTGTCGAGCAGCGCATCGCGACCTTCGATAACGACGGCACCCTTTGGGTCGAGCAGCCGATGTATGTGCAATTGGCCTTCGCCCTCGACCGAGTGAAGGCGCTGGCGCCAATGCACCCGGACTGGAAGACCAAGCAGCCGTTCGCAGCGGTGCTGGACGGTGACCTGAAGGCGTTGGCGGCTTCCGGCGAAAAAGGGTCGGTCGAAATCATCGCCGTCACGCATGCCGGCATGACGACGGCAGAATTCGAGAGGATCGTCACCGATTGGCTCGCGACCGCGCGAGATCAGCGCTTCAAGCGGCCCTATACTGAACTGATCTATCAGCCGATGCTGGAATTGCTGGCCTACCTTCGGTCCAACGGCTTCAAGACCTTCATCGCGTCAGGCGGCGGCATCGAGTTCATGCGTCCGTGGACTGAGAGGATTTACGGAGTGCCGCCGGAGCACGTCATTGGGTCGTCGATCAAGACCCGGTTCGAAATGAAAGACGGCGCGCCAACGCTTTTCCGGCTGCCCGAAGTCAACTTCATCGATGACAAAGCAGGAAAGCCGATCGGTATCAACGAGCACATCGGCCGGCGTCCGATCGCAGCATTTGGAAACTCCGACGGCGATTTCGAAATGCTGCAATGGGCGACGCTCGGCTCCAGCGGCGCACGGTTTGGTCTGATCGTCCATCATACCGACGCCGAGCGCGAATATGCCTACGACCGCCAGTCACATTTTGGCAAACTCGAAATAGCGCTCGACGCCGCGGCGGTGAACAGGTGGACCGTGGTCGACATGAAGAAGGATTGGAAGCGGATCTTCGCATTCGAATAGGTGAGGTGGAGCGTTCCCGAAGCGTACCCAGCGAACTAGCGATGTCAGCTTGTGGGCCACAAGCTGACATGACCAAGTGCGCCTCGCGTGTCCGCACCCGAGGCTCATGCGGACATTCGCCGGCAGGCGGATTGATGGCCACACGCCCCGGATCGAAGTGCGTGCCGAGCACCACGTTGCAAACAACAAAAAAGCCGGCGTTGCCGCCGGCTTTCGTGTCTGTTGGCTCGCTGCTGCGCGATCAGTGCGCGGCTTCGAGAGCGGCGGCTTCCTGCCGGGCGATCGTGCCCTTGACGGCCGACTGCACCTTCTCGAACGCGCGGACCTCGATCTGCCGCACGCGCTCGCGCGACACGCCGAACTCGGCGGCGAGGTCTTCCAGCGTCATCGGCTCGTCCGCCAGACGCCGCGCCTCGAAGATGCGGCGTTCGCGCGGGTTGAGCACGCCGATCGCACCGTTCAGGGCCTGGCGGCGATGATCGAACTCCTCGCTCTCGGCCATCAGGGCTTCGGCGTTGGGCGAGTTGTCGACCAGCCAGTCCTGCCATTCGCCGGCTTCGCCGTCGTCGCGGATCGGGGCGTTGAGCGACGCGTCACCGCCGAGGCGGCGGTTCATGTCGATCACGTCCTGATCGGTCACGCCGAGGCGCTTGGCAATCAGCTTGACCTGGTCGGGGTGGAGATCACCCTCTTCCAGAGCGGAGATCTTGCTCTTCGCCTTGCGCAGGTTGAAGAAGAGCTTCTTCTGGTTCGCGGTGGTGCCCATCTTCACGAGCGACCAGGAACGCAGAATGTACTCTTGTATTGACGCCTTGATCCACCACATGGCGTAAGTGGCGAGACGGAAGCCCTTCTCGGGCTCGAATCGCTTCACCGCCTGCATCAGGCCGACATTGCCTTCCGAGACGACCTCGGAGATCGGCAAGCCGTAGCCGCGATAGCCCATGGCGATCTTGGCCACGAGCCTGAGATGGCTGGTGACGAGCTTATGCGCCGCGTCGCGATCGTCATGCTCGCGCCAACGTTTGGCGAGCATGTACTCCTGCTGGGGTTCCAGCATCGGGAACTTGCGGATCTCGGCGAGGTAACGTGAAAGGCCGGATTCTCCATTGAGGACCGGCAACGTAGCTGTACGGGCCATTTGAGCGCCCTCCAGTGGTTCAGGCCCCCGATAGCGGCGGGCCCGGCAGGTGGCCGCTGGGTTAAAGCCGGCCATGCTGCGATGTTCCGCGCTGGATATTCAGCGCAGGTGCAACATACACCAAACTGTCCGTGATAGGGAAGGATTGCTGACGTCACGTCCCCGTGTGGCAGGTATAACCTGTTGTCATAACGCGGCTTTTCGGGGAGGGGTGCGTCATACCGCCGCTTCCAGCGCCCGTTGCAGAAGAAGCAAATCCTCCGGCAAAGGCGCCTCCCAGTGCAAAAGTTCTCCGGTCCGGGGGTGCTCCAATGCCAGCAGATAGGCGTGCAGGGCCTGCCGGCCGAGCGCGGTGAGTGCGTCCTTACCTTCCGCGCCGAGCTGCCCAGCCTTGGTCTTGAAGTGGGCGCCGTAGACGCTGTCGCCGAGCAGGGGATGGCCGAGATGGGCGAGGTGCACCCGGATCTGATGGGTCCGCCCGGTCTCGAGCCGGCACGCCAGCAGCGAGGCGACCGGCTTGCCGTCGCGGCCGGCAAAGCTCGAGAGCACCTCGAAATGGGTGATCGCCTCGCGGCCGCCCTGGCGCACCGCCATCTTCTCGCGGGCGTGCGGGTGGCGGTCGATCGGCGCGTCGATCGTGCCGTGGGGCCGGTTCGGGACGCCCCAGACGAACGCCATGTAGCCGCGCTCCATCGGCCCGGTGCGGCCATGGTCGGCGAACTGCGCGGTCAGCGACTGGTGGGCGTGGTCGTTCTTGGCGACCACCATCAGTCCGGTGGTGTCCTTGTCGAGGCGGTGCACGATGCCCGGCCGCTTGACCCCGCCGATGCCGGACAGGCTCGAGCCGCAATGCGCGATCAGCGCGTTGACCAGCGTTCCGCTGGCGTGGCCGGCGGCGGGATGCACCACGAGGCCCCTCGGCTTGTCGATGACGATGATGTCGTCGTCCTCGAACACGATATCGAGCGCGATGTCTTCGCCTTGGGGTTCGGCGGGCGCGGCCTCCGGCACGTCGATTATGATCGTATCGCCCTTGGCGACATGATAAGCGGGGTCGCGGACGACGGCGTCCTTGACGGTCACGGAACCGGCGAGGATCAGCGCCTTCAGCCGGGACCGCGACAGCTCGGGACTGCGCTGTGCGAGCACGCGGTCAAGCCTGGCCGAGCCCTCGTCGCCGGCGACGACGACCGCCAGCTTCCGACCGCCATTCGAAGAGACTTGTTGCGAAGACACTTGCAAAGATAGAGCCTTGTGATGACCGACACCGCTGTGACCGAACCGACCCCCGACCAGGCCGCGCTGATCGCGCGGGTGCGGCGCATGATGCTGATCGCGGGCCTGACCTCGGCACTGGCCGTGGCCGTCGTATTGATTGCCATCGGCTACCGCCTTTATCGCAGCGAGGGAAGCCCCGTTTCCGTTTCCGACGTCACTGCTGCGCTGCCGAAAGGCGCTCGCATCGTCGCCACCGGTGTCGCCGGCGAGCGATTGATCCTCACGCTTGATGTGGGCGGTGCAACAGAGATCCGCACATTTGATGCAAAGACGCTGAAACCTGTCGGCAGGCTGAGCTTCGTCAACGAACCCTGATCGCAGCAATCGCGAAGCCGCGCCGTCGATCAACCAAAAGCTGCAGCGTATTTTTTGCGCATGCGTTCGTGCATCGAGAAGGTGTGCCGCCATCTTTTCGGCCGAGTTGCACGTTCAGCTTGCGCCATGTCGCGATCCAACCCGAGCTCTTCCATCGAACAGTCTGGTGAGTCCGATGCGTCGGGCTCGTGCGCCGACCCGACGCGCCGCGCGGTGTTGAGCGCGCTCGCGAGCTGCGCCTGCCTCGCCGCGATCGAGCCTGCGGCCGCCGACGATGACGAACAGCCCGGCGCCAATGAGCGGCCGCAAAAAGCCGATCGGCTCGTGCGCGCCGAAGGCGACAAGGCGGGCCAGGTCATCAAGCCGGAAGATCTCACCTTGGGCGGCCCGCCGATTCGCGCCTGGCCGCAGGACCCGAACACCTCGGTCGTCCGCAAGGGCTCGCGGCTGAACGAGGTCGTGCTGGTCAAGCTCGATCCGAGCGAACTCGACGATGCCACGCGCGCCCGCGCCCCCGACGGCATCGTCTGCTACTCGGTCATCTGCACGCATGCCGGATGTCCGATCACCGCGTGGTTGAAGGAAGAGCAGGGCGACAAGAACGTTCTGAAATGCCTCTGTCACAACTCCGAATACGATCCGCGGCAGAATGCGCAGGTCGTGTTCGGGCCGGCGCCACGTCGCCTCGCGGCATTGCCGCTGACGGTTGCCGACGGCGCGATCACGGTCGCAGCGCCATTCGTCGGAAAGGTGGGTGCTCAGCAGGGAGGATGAGGCCACATCGGGATTTCTGCATGACCTAAACTGAAAAAATCAAAACAGAGCAGGGAGGTAGCATCTCATGACAAGCAAGCAGTGGTTACTGTCGAGTTGTGTCGCATTCACGTGCCTCATTTCGACCTATGCCGTCGCGGGGCCGATCGAAAACTACAGTTCGGTGACCTCGGCGCGTCTCGAAAATCCCGAACCCGGCAACTGGATGCTGTATCGCCGGACCTATGACGGACAGGGCTACAGTCCGCTCAACCAGATCAACACCTCCAACGTCAAGGACCTCAAGCCGGTCTGGACCTTCTCGACCGGCGTCATCGAGGGGCATGAGGCGCCGCCGATCGTCAACAACGGCGTGATGTTCGCCGCGACCCCGATGGGGCAGGTGATCGCGCTCAACGCCAAGACCGGCGAGGAGTATTGGCGCTACAAGCGGCAGCTTCCCGACGATCTGTTCCAGCTGCACCCGACCAGCCGTGGCGTCGGCCTGTGGCAGGACAAGGTCTATTTCGCCACCACCGACGACCATGTCGTCGCGCTCGACGCCAAGACCGGCAAGGTGGTCTGGGACACCAAGGTCCAGGACTACAAGAAGGGCCAGTATCTGACGCTGATGCCGCTGGTGATCGACGGCAAGGTGATCGTCGGCGGCTCCGGCGGCGAGTTCGGCGTGCGCGGCTATGTCGTCGCCTACGATGCCGAGAGCGGCAAGGAGCTCTGGCGCACCTTCACCATCCCCGGCGAAGGCGAGCCCGGGCACGAGACCTGGAGCGGCGACGACTGGAAGTCGGGCGGCGGATCGGCCTGGATGACCGGCACCTACGACAAGGACAACAAGACGATCCTCTGGGGCGTCGGCAACGCTGCGCCGTGGCCGGGCTCGGCCCACGCCGGCGACAACCTCTACACCAGCTCGGTGATCGGCCTCGATCCCGAGACGGGCAAGATCAAGAAGCACTTCCAGTATCACCAGAACGATTCCTGGGACTGGGACGAGGTCGACGCCCCGATGCTGGTCGACCTGCAGCGCGACGGACGTACGTTCAAGAGCCTGATCCACCCGGGACGCGACGCGATCTTCTGGGTGCTCGAGAACAAGCCCGACAAGATCAACTACGTGTCCGGCTGGCCGTTCGTGAAGACCAATGTCTGGAAGGGCATCGAGGCCGAGACCGGCCGGCCGATCGTCGATCCCGAGCACAAGCCGGTGATCGGCAAGCGCGTCGAGTTCTGCCCGTCGCTATGGGGCGGCAAGGATTGGCCGTCGGCGGCGTACAGCCAGAGCACCAAGCTCGTCTACGTTCCCGCCAACGAGAATTTCTGCGGCGGCTTCACGGGCGAGAAGCAGCCGCTGGTGCCCGGCCAGCTCTGGCTCGGCACCAAGCCGGAGGACATCGGACTGACGCCGGCACCGAACGCCGATCATTTCGGCGAGTTGCAGGCGTGGGACCCGGCCACCGGCAAGAAGGTCTGGCAGCACGACTTCAAGACCTCGCAGCTGTTCGGCTCGGTGACGGCGACCGCGGGCGACCTGGTTCTCGCCGGCGGCACCAACGACCGGATGTTCCGCATCTTCAACGCCAAGACCGGCGAGCTGTTGTGGGAGCAGAAGACCAACTCCGGCATCATGGCGATGCCGATGTCCTATGAGGTCGACGGAACGCAATACATCGCGGTCCAGTCGGGCTGGGGCGTCGACGCGCAACGCATCCAGGATGCACTGGCCGGCAAGGTCAAGGGCTTCGAGAACAACGTCCCGCAAGGCGGCGTAATCTGGGTGTTCGCGCTCGACAAGAAGTAAGCGCGCAATCAGGAGCGTGATCCGATTGAATCGGATCATGCTCCCAAGCTTTTGTCGGACTCAGCGACAGGGGGCGATGCGATCGGGAAGCGGCGGCTGGGGAGACCGCCGCTTCCCGGTCGGCGCTTGCTTTATTTGCCCTTGGTGTCGACCTTCCGCTTTTCGTCGTCGTTCATCTGCCTGATCGTGGGGTCGCGGCTGGCTTCGCCGGTGGTCTGACCTGTGGTCGACGGCGGGCCGCTGCTCGGAACTGACGTCTGGTCGGGCAGCACCTTGGCCGGGCGCGTCGCGGTCGCTTTCGGCGGCGAGTCCGACTGTGCGAGCGCAGCCTGTGTCGCAAAAAGAAAGACGCCCGCGGACAAGGCGGCCGCGAGCGTCCCGAATGTCTGAGGCGGGGTTCTCATCGATCTGCTCTCTCTAAAGCGCGATCGATGAGAACGGCCCGTCTCGCCTAACGTTCCAGCCTCACGTCTCCAGCTGCTTGCCGATCGGAAGGGCGCGGATGCGCTTTCCGGTCGCGGCAAAGATCGCGTTGATCAATGCCGGCGCAAACGGCGGCACGCCGGGCTCGCCGACGCCGCTCGGCGGGGTGTCGGCGCCGGGCGCCACGATGTAGACGTTGGTGATTATGGGCGACTCGTCCATCCGGATCACCGGGAAGTCGTCGAAATTGCCCTGCTGCACCTTGCCGTCCTTGAAGCTGATCTCGCCGTATTTGGCGAGACTCAGCCCCATGATCGCAGCGCCTTCGATCTGCGAGTGGATCCGCTCCGGATTGACGTAAGTGCCGCAATCGATAGCGGTATCGACCCGCGGCACCGAGAACTTGCCCTTGTCGTCGACCGCCACCTCGACGATGGTCGCGATGTAGCTGACGAAGGAGCGATGCACCGCGATGCCGAGGCCGTGGCCCTTCGGCACCTTTCGGCCCCACTCGCCCTTTTCGGCGACCAGCTCGACGACCTTGCGTAAGCGCGCGGTGTCGATCGGGTAGCTGTCATAGGGCTCGCCGTAGTTCCAGGGATCCTTCACCGAGGACAGGTTGACGATCCGCGGGCTTCCGATCAGCTCCAGCAGCATCTCCTTCTGGTCGCGGCCCGTTGCATGCGCGATTTCCCCGACCATGGATTGCACCGCGAAGGCGCGCGGGATGTTGGAGACCGAGCGGAACCAGCCGATCCGCGTGAACGCGGCCGCTTCCGGGTTCTCGCACTGCAAATTGGCGATCTCGAACGGGTTGTCGATCAGGCCCATGCCGAGCTCGAACGGCGCCTCGTGATTGGCGCCGGCGGCGAAGGTCGAGGCGATCGTTGGCGCCACGCTGCGGTGCCGCCACGCAATCACCTTGCCGCTCTTGTCGAGACCGGCCTCGATCCGTTCCACCGATACCGTATGCAGGAAGTCGTGATGCACGTCGTCCTCACGGGTCCACTGCACCTTGACCGGCGCGCCGAGCTCCTTCGACAGCAATGCCGCCTCGAGCGCGAAGTCGCATTTCGACTTGCGGCCGAAGCCGCCGCCGAGCAGCGTCACGTCGACGGTGACATTGTCCTCGGGGATGCCGAGCGTCTTGGCGACATCCTCGCGGGTGCCGCCGGGGCTCTGCACCGGCGCCCAGATCGTGGCCTTGTCGCCCTTGACGTCGGCAACCGCGACCGGCGGCTCCATGCTGACATGGGCGAGATGCGGCAGGTAATATTCGCCGGTTATCACCTTGTCGGCGCTCTTCAGGGCCGCATCGGCGTCGCCTTCCTTGCGCACCACGAGGCCGGGCTTTCGCGCGGCTTCCTCGAGCGAGGCACGATAGGTGACGGAGTCGTATTTGGCGTTGGCGCCGTCGTCCCAGACGATCTTCAGCGCGTCGCGGCCCTTGATCGCGGCTCCGGTGTTGCGCGCGATCACGGCCACGCCGCCGAGCGGCTGGAACTTGGACGGCCAGGGCCAGCCCTTGACCTCCATCACCTTCTCGACGCCCGGCACCTTCTTGGCCGCGCTGTCGTCGAACGACTTGAGCTTGCCGCCGGTGACCGGCGGACGCGCGATCACGGCGTATTTCAGGCCGGGCAGCCGGACATCGGCGCCGTAATGCGCCTTGCCGGTGGTGATGTCGTGCAGGTCGACGATCGAGACCTGGCCCTTGCCGAGATAGCGGAAGTCCTTGGGGTCCTTCAGCTTGAGGCCCTCGACGCTCGGCACCGACTCTTTCGCGGCGTCGGCCGCGAGTTCGCCGAAGCCAGCCTTCCGGCCGCTCGCGCTGTGCACCACCTCGTGGTTCTGCGCCTTCACCTCGGTCACCGGCACGCCCCATTTCTTGGCGGCGGCGGCTTCCAGCATCGAGCGCGCCGAGGCGCCGATCTGGCGCATCGGGATCAGATAATGCCGCGTGCTGCGCGAGCCGTCGGTGTCCTGGTTGCCGAACTTGACCTCGTCGCCATGCGCCTGCTGGACATGGACGCGCGACCAGTCGGCCTCCATTTCCTCGGCGACGATCAAGGGCAGGCTGGTGCGCACGCCGGTGCCCATCTCGGAGCGGTGCGCCAGGATGGTGACGATGCCGTCGGGGGCGATCGCGACGAACACGCGCGGATCGACCACGACGCCGTGCGGCATCTTGCCGGCGCCGGTCTCATAGGCGAACGCCTGGCGCGTCATCACGGGCGCGGCGAGCACGAAAGAGCCGGCGATGCCGAGCCCCTTGAGGATGCTGCGGCGCGAAACGTTCTCGACCTTCACGTGCTTCTCGAAGCCGCGAAGCTTGCTGGGATTGGTGCGGATGTTCATGTCACACCCCCGTCGATGCGAGATGGACGGCATTCTCGATCCGCTGGTAGCAGCCGCAGCGGCAGATATTGCCCGCCATGGCTTCGCGGATCTGGTCGTGGCTCGGCTTCGGGTTCTGGTCCAGCAGCGCCGCGGCCTGCATGATCTGGCCGGCCTGGCAGTAGCCGCACTGCGGCACGTTGACCTGGCGCCAGGCCTTCTGCACCGGGTGGTCGCCGGTCGGATGCAGCCCCTCGATGGTGGTGACCTCGCGGCCGACGACGTCGGACACCGAGGTGATGCAGGCGCGGACCGCCTCCTTGTCGACGATCACGGTGCAGGCGCCGCACAGCGCCTGGCCGCAGCCGAACTTGGTACCCGTGAGGCCTGCTTCGTCACGGAGATACCAGAGCAGCGAAAGATCCGGGTCGCCGTCCCAATTCTGTTCCTGGCCGTTGATTTTTAGTTTGATCATGGTCTGTCCTCGCTCTGCCTAAGCTATTGACCTGTGCGGCGCGAGGTGTGGAACGTCTTCCATCGCCTGCGACCGCGCTGATGTTTGTTGTGCCAAGATATTCGTGAGCCAAATTTGCCGTGCGCCAAGGCCGTCAAGCGCTTGCGCTTTGTTCCAAGCACTCCTCTTGCTTGTCCGGCGCCGTGCGGGGCGCAGCATGGTGAAGGGCTGCGATGTTAGCAGAGCTCGGCGTCGGATGACTTCACAGACAGGTGTTTTGCATTGCCATTTGGCGAAAGCAGGGCCGTGCACGACGATGACATGACATCTCAGGGTGGCCATCATGCAATCGCGAGGGCGGTGCCACTGTAGCGTGCAGGTGCGATGCGCTCGGGCAAGCAAGCGCGGCATCTTGCCCGGCACCGTCTCGTCTGACACCGTCATTCCCCTGTGCGCAATTGCGCACCTGGGGGCATCGCGCAGCGATGAACCCGGAATCCGAAGGTATGGCGCCGGATGCCCCGGGGGCGTTCGTAAAGCATGGCCGACAAAATCCCCGCCGCAGCGCACAAGGCATCTTGCGGCCGCCGGATTTCGAGGCTATTGCCTTCCCTCTCAACGCTCCCTTCGTCTAGCGGTTAGGACGCGGCCCTCTCAAGGCTGAAACAGGGGTTCGATTCCCCTAGGGAGCGCCAATCATTTCAATGCCTTAGAGCTTTCATCGAAAACTCGTCGAATATCCGTTGAATAAGCGCCGACGAACGTTGGCGAACTCCGCCACACTAATTCAGTGATGCGATCGCCTAGCTCTCTGCCATAGTTGGTACCAACGTGACGCACAAAGCGGATCGCGGTCAGCGCCAGCCAGAGTTGGCGCTGCGACTATTCGTTGCTCGCGGTGAACATGTCCGAATTCAATCCATCGCCTAACGATGCGCCGATCAAGCAACCCGCCGAAGACAGGTTCGGTATCGATCCTTTTGCGCAGGCGCTTGCATCATCCATTCGCAAGATCAAAGCGCCGGAAGGCACGGTGATCGCGCTTAATGGTCCTTGGGGATCGGGCAAAAGCAGTGCCGTAAATCTTATCCTGCATCATTTGAAAGACGCCGTTGCCGCGGACGAAATCGCCATCGTGAACTTCGCCTGCTGGTGGTTTCGTGGCGAGGAGGCCTTGGCGCTGGCTTTCTTTCGCGAGCTTTACGCGGGCCTCGGCCCATCGCTCGGCGACCGCTTCAAGAAAGCTCTGCCAAAGATCGGGGCTCAGTTGCTGCGAACCGGCGCCCTTGTCGGTGCTGCTGCTGATCTTGCGGGATACAAGGGAGCCGGCAAGGCCGCCGAAGCGGGCCTTGCGTGGCTCGCCGATCTGATTCATACCGAGGACACGGTTGAAAAACTTCATGCCGAGTTGACTGCCGCGCTGGGGGCCCAGAAGAAGCGCTTCCTCATCGTAATCGACGACATCGACCGCCTGTCACCGGACGAGGCTCTTCTGATCTTTCGTCTCGTGAAGTCAGTGGGCCGTTTACCAAACGTCATCTACCTGCTTGTCTTCGATCGCGAGCTTGCCGAGGGGATCGTTTCGGAGCGGTTTCCTTCAGAGGGGCCGCATTATCTCGAAAAGATCATTCAGGCGGGCTTTGATCTACCGCTGCCTCAAGCCGCCGATCTCAATCAGGAACTGCTGCGCCAGATTGGCACCCTATGCGGCTCTCCCCCTGAGGAGCAGCTCAAGCGCTTTATGAATGTGTTCTACGAAGTCATCGCGCCGGAAATCCGCACGCCGCGCGATCTCATTCGTCTGATGAATGCGCTGGCCGTCACTTGGGCTGCCGTCGGCAGCGAGGTCGATCTTGCGGACTTTGTCGCCCTCGAAACGCTGCGGCTTCTTCGGGGCGAAGTCTACCGTGTCATTCGCGCAAACAAAGGCGAACTCTGCGGTTTGGCGCCGCGAGGCACGGGAGACGGACGGGGTAGAGCAAGTGAGATCGATAGCCTGCTGCTCGGCTCGGTAAAGGAGATCGACCGCCCGCGCTTGCGACGAGTGCTGATGCGGCTTTTTCCGCGTCTCGAAAGCGTGTGGAATAACCTTCACTACGGTGAGGGTTCGGACAGCGAATGGGTGCGCGAGCGCCGCGTATGCACGAAGGAGCATTTCGGTTCTTATTTCCGCTTCTCCGTGGGAGACGACGTTCTTCCTCGGGAGGAGATAAAAAGTATCATCGCCAGGGCATCCGATGCTGCTTTCGTGCAAGCTACCCTTCGAGCGGCTTTGTCCGTCGCGCGCAAAGATGGGACCACGAAGGCCCAGCTCCTGCTGGACGAAATGACTATCCATGCTGGCGATGTCGCCGACAAGGATGTCGGTCCACTTTTAACGGCGGTGTTCGAGCTTGGGGACGAAGTCGATGTTCCGGGAGACCGGGCGAAGGCCTTTTCGGTCGCCGACAATGTGCTCCGCACTCACTGGCTGCTGCGTCGGTTGACCTTGGAGCGCTTCGATCTAGCAACGCGTTCCGCCATTTTTGTCGAGGCTTGTTCTAAAGCCGGGTTGGCTTGGCTCGCCGATTTTTCCAGCTCCGCCTATCGCGATTACTATCCGGTCAACGGCAGGGCGCCCGAACCTGAATCAAATTGTCTCACGACGGAGGCAGACGCCGTTGCGCTGGAAGCCTTGACGCTCAACCGCATACGGGCTGCAAGCCAATCCGGCGAATTGCTGAAGGCCAGGCGATTGGCGCGGTTGCTATTCGACTGGCGCGACCTGGCAAAGGATGACGGCGCAGAGGTCAAAGCATGGACCGCGGAGCAATTCAAAAATGATGCTGCAATCGTCACCTTCGCGCGGGCGTTCACGACCTATTCGTGGAGCCAGGGTATGGGCATGTCCGGTCTTGGTGACATTGTAGCCAAGCGTCATACGCGGGCGGGTGTCGATTCCCTCGATAAAGTTCTTGATCTGGCGGCTTTCAGATCCCGCGTTGAGGAGCTGGATGCGCGCAACGCAACGGACGATGACGGCGCAGCGATCCACGAGTTTCTTGAAGCCTGGCGCCGTCGAGACAAGAATCCGCGCGACTAAGCCAATCGTCGCGCAAGCTCAGATGCTTCTCTATTCCGGGGGCGACGGTCCACTGCGATCTGTCCCCGTGCCGCCAGCTCTCAAAGAGTTACGGTCGGCCCTGTTTGAGGCCATCGGTTATATGTTCGGGAATTTCGATCTCGAACAGTGCCGTGGCTGGCGTTACGAAGGCGATATCAGTCGCGCCATCATAGCTGCAAGACGCAACGCCAAATACATTTCCAGCCGCGTTGAATAAGGCGCTAACAGTGGATCGCTATGCGCAGGTCTCACGCCAGCCGCTCCACTGGGGCGGGCGGTCGCTGCTCTGACCTGTCCGCGTATAGATGACAGCCCGGTCGTTCACGACAGGCCATAAGAGTTCGATGCGCTTTTCGTAGGAGCCGTTGTTGAAGATCAATCCGCGCGGTCGATGCAATCCCCACGCGGTCGGATTGTCGGGCCGTCCCAGCAAAAGGTTAAAGTGGACGCCCGCGACGCGAAGCTTGATGCCCTTGATTTCGCCTGTCGGGGCGTTTAGCGCCTCATAGTAGAACTCCGTTGCGAGCGTCAGAGGGGCGGCCGGAAAGGGGACGTACAGTCCCCATCCTTCGGGCCACCGCTCGCCAGTCAACAGACGCAGCAATGTGTCCGGAATAGCCGTGTCGCTGCTTTTGGCGGCCGCGAGGCCGCAGTAGAGCTTCAAAAACCATCGTTCGATCAGATTGCCGTCGACCTGTGTCAGAGGATGTGTGGCTTCCGGACGCTTATCTACGCCGTCGATCGCGCGAAACAATCTGCCGGCCGCCTTGTCCAGTTGGCTCAGTCCGGCGTTGTGCTTTTCGCACAAGACCTTTGCGACAAGCGCGTTGATCCCGATGCTCTGAAACGTATCCGGCGGCTGCCACAGAAGTCCTCCAACATGAACGGCACCGCCGCCGCCGATCGCGTCAAGAACGGTGCGCGAGATATAGTGCTCGCTGGAAATCTTGCCTTCGCAAGCGCCATGGCCGTGCAGGAAGCATCGTTTCATGGTTCGCCCGCCGTCTACGCCGCCAATCGTCTCCAGTCCTCTGCCGGAAACATCGCCGCGTAGTTTCGAAGCATGAACCACGCATAGGGCGGATCGTATCTTCGCCGGACGGTTTCGCCAGGTGTCCGTCCAAGCGCCTCGCAGCAAAGATCGATTCCTTTTCGGGCCGAGTTCTCGATCGCAACCCATTCCGTGGCGTCGCGGTCGGGGATGCAGTCAAGGAACGACAGATCGCGGGTTTCGAGCAGGTAGCCACCTAAAAGAACATGCACGCGATTATGATGTTTGGGACAAAGCCACTGATAATCATGGATGGCATCGTCGACGCCGCATTCGAACTGAAGCGCGAGCGGAAACGAATGATGCGCGTGAGTAACTTCCGGATCCGCATATCACACATGGCTGCGGCCGTTCGCGTATGAAGTCCCGGAATTCAGCTCGGGCCGTCTGAAGCCAGGCCTTTCGTCGGGCATTGAATTAGGCCCGCCCTTCAGGACTGCCGGCGGGCATCAAGGTTTCGACAACCGCGTTGCGCTCCGCGGAGTTGGGCTCACCGCACCGCTGGTAGTTGGCCTTGACATAGTGCGGCATCGGGTCTTCGCGCCGCAGCGGCACCAGCCAAGGCTTGACCCCGAGCGTCCGACAGGCGGCATAGCGAGCCCGCCCGTCCCAAATCATCCCTTCATAAAGAACGATTGGAAGCCGCTGGCCACGCGCGCTCATGTCTTGTCTCAGGACGCCATAGAGAGCGCCGCTCATTGTGGGCAAAGAACGCACGATCGGATGTACTTGGAGTGTTGGCATGAGTGCGGCTCCGAGCAACGATGCCCCTCCGAATCAAGAGGGGGTATGAATTATAGCACAATCTCGTCGTGTCCGTTGGCCGCAATCGGCGCGCGCGTCGTAAGAAAGATCTAGCCCACGAACTGGCGCTTGATCGACGAACGTCCCGCCGCACCGGTGATGCCGCTACGAGCGCGGCTTCGGCGGGATTGAGAACATAGGAAAGAAGCTTCTCTGGGTTTTGATACGAATAACATCGCTGGCGATGATCGTATTCGCCTTTCGGCGCTCGCCGCCGGCCTCGGTGATGACTTCGAGGTCCGGGTTATCGATGATTGCCGAATGGATGTCGTCGGTATGGGCAGGCGTGGCGTTGTAGATGCTCTCATAAAACGTGCCGACCTCTATCGCGTCGCCGAATTCCGATACAAGACGCGGAATGTCTGCCGTGAGCTGATCTTTGGCGGAGGCTCGTCCAGACATATCGAAAAGGTAGAGAGCACCGCTGTCGTGAGTGGGATCGTAAGAAAGCATATCCAGGCCTGACCGTCCGTAATGCGCCTGAAAGCTGCTATTTGCATGGAGTATGTCATTGTACCATTGCCGTGCCCTGTACGAGTTCGCGAAATGGATCAGCCAATATCGCCAGCCATCCGGGTTGTTGATCGAGAACGGGCTGACGAAGGGGGCACAGCTCCAGAATGCGCCGAAGACCAACTTCTCGGCAACGCCAAGCCAGGTCTTCTTGTTCATGCCGCCTTCGAGGTTCTTTAAGTCGGCTTCGCTCAGGTCGATGGCGGCGAGTTGCGACGCCAGTGCCGTCGGCTCTTTTGCCCGCAAAAACGCGAGCAGAGACTCGATTGCAAAAGTGTAAAAGATTTCGGCCGACGGATAGGAGCGCATGATGTCAATCAGCGTCGAGCGATTGACGCGACTGTGTCCGCATTGGTCGAGATTGAATACGACGTTGCGAAATCGGCCCTGTTGCAGCGACTGCTTGATGCCGGGATAAGCCGTCTCGAATTCGTCGCTTCTGTATTCGACGCTGATGTGCAGCTTGGGATGATGTTGCCTCACTTCGGCAAGAAGCGGGGCGACATGGGTCTTCAGAATCTCGATCGCTTGCAGACTGGCGTCGTTGAGAATGAGCAAGCACTCGATTTCAAGGGGTTTCAGACCGTTGGCGGATCTGTAGATGTTGAACCGCTCCACCGCGGCCTTCAGCTCCTCGAGGAAGATCAACGGCGAGCCGGGGGCGCCGCAGCTATATTTTCCGGCGCCGGCGAATCCTTCGACGATGGCCAGCCGGAATTTCTCCTGTTGAGGCAGTTGGCAGCGAACGGTCAGGTAGCGAGAGAAATATTCTCTAAGTATTTTGTGTTTGCGCTTTGAATGCTCTTCAAGCTTTGCACCGTCAGGCCACTGATAAGGCTTTTCAACCATTCTCCCCCACTAGCCGGCGCCCATGGCGTGTTCTGGCATCTGATCCCAAAATTGACCGCGATATTCGCGTCCATTCGCCTTTTTTGAGCGGCGCTTGTTGTCTTTGCCCCATGTTCCCCACTGCTTGAAGAAGAAGGCCGTTCGTTGCCGCACGCACTGCGCATAGATTTCGTCGATCCACTCTTCCCTGATCGGCCTTGCCGCACTGCCGCTTTCTCCGCCGACGATGGCCCAATCGATGTCCTTTAAATCAATCGGGCCGACCGGTCCGATCAGGGGTTCGAATGAAATGAAGCGGATTGCGGCCGGTACGGCGCGAAGATCGTCGGCACGATCGCGCACTTCCGCGTTCTCAATACTGGTCCCAAGCCAGACGTTCGGGAGAATCGTGTCCACCCGATCGGCGACAAGTTGAGCCATGCGCCGCGGGCGCTTGGTGAGAATCTGATAGTTGTGCTGCGGGGTCGCCCGCATAACCTTCCAAACATCCAAAATGAACTGATCCGTGACCTGCTCGTGGAACAGATCGCTCATTGAGTTGACGAATATCTTCTTCGGCTTCTTCCACCCGTAAGGTATGTCGAGCGCCGCTCGATCCTCCCTGACCACGCCGTTCCAGACGGTCCGCTTGCCGCTGCGCCGCGTTAGACCCTCGTACTTCTCGACGCCCATGGCTTCGAGACGCTTGGCCATCTGCATTGCATAGCAATTCGTGCAACCGGCCGTGACGATGGAGCAGCCCGCGACGGGATTCCACGTTGCATCGGTCCATTCAATATGCGTCTCGGCCATGCGACTACTCGAAGTTACTAGAGTGAGAAGTATATCAAACTAAAGAGAAGTCCTCACCAACTCAATAATGCCTTCAGCAGGATCGAAAAAACAAAGCAATTCTTATCAGTAGCTCGCTTCGTGTGAACCTCTCGCTGCCTACAATGCGCTGAGATCGTCCGGTACGTCGCCGAACTTCCTGATGATCTTTGCATCGCCGAAGTCGCCGGTGGCGGGATCACCTGTACGGCTGAAGGCGACAGCTCCGACATGTCCCGGTTTGCGCGACAAAGCTTCCGCGCGCATGACGACCGCCGTCGAGTTGAAGCATTCGGTTGGCTCGCCGGCCACGATGCCGTCGTCGGCAGCGACGAAGGGCAATGCCACGAAGTAGGTCACTTGCGTCATGGTATGCTCCTAGCCGGAATATGTGCGAAATCGCCCGCGGATGAAGGCGTGCGAGACCGCCTTGTTCAATGCCTCGTTCTCGGATTCCAAATAGCTGTTCGCAACGATGAGCGCGCGAATGGTCGCGCGCAGATCGCTGCCGCATGTGTCGATCGCCTCGTCGACGGCAGCCTCGAGATCATCCGCGCCTTGTGCGTTCGGCTGAGATTCCGAGGACATGGCGCCGTCCCTGATTGACCGGGCTGGCCCTATGTTCTTATTTTGTTCTCATGAAGTCAAGCTGCCGTTTCACCCCGCCCTGGAGCCTGATCCGGGAAAATTCCGAGTATTATGTTATCCGGACGAAGGCCTTGTCCGACGTTTCGGCGCTCTTGTTCGACCGCCGCGGTGTTGCGCGCAGCGTCAAGCGCGCCGATGCGACGGGTGAGGGCCTTGATCTCGGCTGCGTCGTTGAATTTCAGCCGCGGCCAACCGTCAATTGCTTTTGCCAGGCGTCGCAGCCGGTGAGGGCGGTGAAATCCGAGCCCGGGAATTCGATAATGCGCAAAATACTTCGCGCCGGCAGCGGCTCTATGGCGCAGTCGGTGTGCAGAACAGGTTCACTCGTCTGCAAACCGTTCCAGATCAGGAATTGCCGCGCCACTTTCATGTCCAAAAATGACGGCCCTCGGAGACTTGAGATCGGCACCTCGGCCTCAACCAGGCAAGGCGTGCCGATGCCGGCAAGGAGCGGGCCACGAACGGCATGCGTATCGTGCGAATTATAAAGAGACTCGCCACCCCAGTAACTCAGAAGATCCGAAAGCCCGGTCTCGCTGTCCAGGTTCGGCGGGAAGAAGCAGAACCAGATGCGGCCGGCCCGGTTCTTCTCGGCGGCCTCATTGTCGGCTATCAGCTCGGCCGCGTTCGCGGCATCCAGCAGGCCGCCGTCGCGCAAACTCTCGATGCGTTGGTGAAGCATCGCCTCGTTCGGCAACTGCATGCCTGACGATCGTATCCGTGCGATTTCTGGTCGGATCAGCCGGGTGCAATGATAGCCGTGGAGGGTGTAGTTGTTGAGGACCTTGCGCAGCTCGCCCAGCGCGCGATCATAGTCGGGGCCGGACACCGACTCGCCGCCTTGCGCACCGATCTTTTGAAGCTCCCAGGCGCGAAAAACGGCCTGATGCCGCCGGAGATGATCGAGCAGCTCGTCAGGCCAAGTGTCTTGTTTGTTCATGTCCATGGCTGAAGATCGCAGCCTGCGCTGACTTTCGCAAGGCGATTGCGCGCGCATCGGCTGATGCTGTCGTTCTCGCTTGGGACCGAGTCGCTCGCTATATTTGAAACTGGCCGAAGCTCGGAGGCGTTTGGCGGTGGATATCGACGAGTTCAGAAATTCCCAGATGCGGCTGTACGGGCTCACTAAGGCCGATGAGAGCTATACGTTCTATCACGACGAGACCAACAATATCATCAAGCTGCATGTCGGCGTCCAAGGCTTGAACGTCGCCGAACTGAAGGTCTTCGTTCTGGGCGGTGTCGTGCACGAAGGGGCGCCTCGTGCCATCGACATCGAGCCCTTGCGTGCGGCCATGCGCGTTCAAAAGTCGGCGCCCGAAATCAAGCTTAAGCACGTTGCGAAGGGCGACTTTCTTGCGGTGTTGCGCTCTGCCAAGCTGACGACGGTTTTGCGCTGGATTGCCGACAACGGTTTGATGATCCACTATCATGACCTCGACCCGCTCTATTGGTCGATCGTCGATATCATCGATTCTATTTTGTCCGAACTCCGCGATCCTGTGCTGATCCAATATCATGCGCTGCTGAAGAGCGACCTGGCCGCGGTCCTGAGAAGCTATCTCGCGGCAACGATCAATCTGTTCTATCGCTATAATTATCCCGACCTGGTCCCGGAACATCGCAAGCCGTTCCTGAATGAACTCGTCGATCTGCTGAACCATAGCGTTGACGTGCTGTCACCGGTCAATGCACGCATGTTAAAGAACGTGCTCAAGGCCGGCCGGAGCCTGGAGAGTCTTGATTTCATCGAAGGCTATCCGCCCCATCTGCTCATCGATGACTTCAGTACCTTCTACATGGGCAGGATTGCCATATTCAAAAATTCCGCACACGTCCTCGACATGGAGGAGTCGATCCGCGACCGTTTTGAACGCACGCCGCTCACCAGCGGTGGCAAGCCGGTCACTCACTATCGCTTCGCGGATTCCAAGGCCGAACCCGGCATCCAGCTCTCCGATATCGTCGTGGGCGTGCTAGGCAAGATGCACACCTATTTCACGGAAACGGCTGCGGAGGAGATTGCGGCGGATCGCGCCGGTCTAGCCGGCACCAGCTTGCAGAATGCCGAGCTGCTGCGCGATCTGATTTCTGCTTCGCACGTGGCCAACATAGCCTTTCTGAATCATGTCTCGAGCCTGCACGATCTCGACAAATTGGACCTATTCCTGCGCTTCTACGACGGGGCCCACGCCGCATGATAACCGTCAACGCGCAGCGGCGAGCAGTCGGGATAACGTGAAAAACATACCTGTCGAGAAGTAGCTGCGAAGGCGCCAGACTCTACCATCTAAGCGCGTCCGCGATCTCGCGGCTGGCTTGATGCGATGGTTGCCCGTTGTGCCGCTGTAGTGGTGAACGTGCGCGGCCAATCGTAATTCTTGCGGTGGACTGGAGTACGCGGAAACAGCGTATCAGTTGACCAGTAGCGCAATTTATGCATAAGTCGATATTGCCGGCGCGATATCGCAACAGGCCGGGGCGAGGTCCAAACTCGCTCCGGTCCGCGCTGGATTTTAGTAGGTGCCGGAGGCGAATGAGCCAAGATACGTTCTTGAAGGAAGACCTTGCCAACCTCCGTAAGGAGATGAGGCTTACGCAGCAACAGATGGCCGACGCCCTCGGCATGGCGCTGCGCGCTTATCAAAGCATCGAGTCGGGAGAGTCTGAGTATCGGTTTATTCATCGACTGGCGGCTGAGCGAGTCGCGCTCATGATCGCGGCGGACCGAAAGGAGCCCATGCTGGCACCGTCATCCGTTCGCGATGATGCGATTGAACTGGTTCGCGTCGGCCGGCTGACCGGTGCCCCGGTGTTCCAGAAAGCGCGCACTGACGACGGTAATGACAAGGCGGCGTCCGCTGAATATCAGGCCGCGGGATTCCGCGCAGCCTATGGCACCGTCGGCGAAGTGGTCTTGCTCGCAAGCGCGATCGACAGCCAGCTCAATCACGTACTTATACAACTGCTCCATCTTGTCGAGTCGCCCATGCTCGAGGCCGTGATCGCTACGCTGGATACGGTGCGCAAGATCGAGATGCTGAAGGAGCGGTCGACGTTTATCGCGCAAACACGCTGGCAAAAGCCGGTGCGGATGTATGTCGAGAAGGTCGAGCGCGTATACAAGTGGAGGAACATCGCCTGCCACACGCCGATGATTCCGGACGAGAAGCACGGCGCGGTGTTCGTGCCGACTGCGGCGGCCAAATTGCTGAAGGGCTTGCAGTTGAACGAGCCGGTCGCAAAGCGCGTGCCTTACTCGGAGCTGGAAGCCGCGATCAAGATCGGCGAGTCCGCTCTGGCGGAGGGCATGAGCCTCATAGAGAACTTTCAGAAGGTAAATATCGAGCGGAAAAAGCGCTTCGGTTGAATGGGGGAGCATGGCCGGGTTTGAGGAGTTCGAGCGTTGCATGGCGTGGCTGACGCAAACGGAACGAATGTCGGGTTGCTGACATGAACGAGACGCTTCGTAATCTATTCGTCAAGCGGCTGATCGAAAACATCGAGGTCATCGCGCCGGGGCCGCGCTTCGAGCGGTTCGGCAACGCTTATGTCGACTTCTATTTGGGGGTTCCCTTGGGCCATCGCGGGCTCAATGCGCTCGGCAATCCGGTCGGACACACGGTCGATACCGTATCCGATCAGGGGCATGTGGCTGCCGAATATACGATCGACAAGAAATACTTCGATGGCGATATGGACAAGGCGCGGAACGATTTCGAGCATGCGCGCAAAAAGCATCCGAACGCGAAGGACGTTTTCCTCTTATGCACCGAGACTGCGGGGCCAAAGCGATACAGCGAAATGGTCGAAGAGGCCGCCAAGTACAGGGCGAAACATGGCGTAAGCATTCACCTTCATGATGGAAGGCGCATTGCAGAGACGATCGTCGACCGGCTGCTGGGAAACGACGCTGTCGTCGAGCGGCTCGGCGAATATTTGCCCGCGTTGGGGCAGATTCGCGACGAATACGAAGCCAGCAACCTCGTGCCCGATCCGGGTAACGGCTATCTGGCGCGTCCCGCGGTGGAGAAAGCTGTCGCGGATGCGCTTGCCGCCTCGTCTTGCGTCAAGGTCGCTGGGATGGGTGGCAGCGGTAAATCGCAATGTGCAGCCGCGGTCGCGGCGGCTCAACGGCAGCAATACGATCTGATCATTTGGTGCGACGCAAGCCAGCTCAGGCATTTGGAGCAACTCGCAAGCCTACCTGTGGCGCGGTCGGGTGTCAGCCGGAACGTCGTCGCCTTGCTCCGAACGATGCGATGCCTGCTCGTTCTCGACGATGCTCGGGTCGTGTTCGACCGGGCGCGCGTCGTCGGCATGTGCGGAACTGGTTCGAAGGTCCTCATTACAACGCGGCAGGCGGATGCCGATGCCTATTTGATCCCGCCGCTCGAACCGGAAGACGCGCGCGAAATGCTGGGCAGTGGCATTGATGGCGGCTGTCCCGCAGAGGTATTCGACGCGGTATGGTCGACGATCGGCGGTCATCCACTGACCTTGCGGTTGATGAATGCCGCAGTCTCAGATCGAACCGCGAGCTGGCAGGAACTGGTTGCCGACTGCCAGGCCGTGGCGGAATTTGTTGACGACCGCCAGGAGCGCATCGCCGATCGGATCCTTCGCCGGTTGATGCCGGCGCTCAATCGCGAACTTTCGCTATTTGCCTGGGCGGGACAGCCGACGTGCGATCGCGGATTTGCCAGGCATGCCATCCAGCCCGTTGGACTGCGCAAGCTGCAAACCTATTGCCTGACGACGCCCGACGCTGGCGCCAGCGTGCGGATACACGACATCGTCTATTCGTGCCTTGGCTCGACGCCGGAACTGCTCACTGACGCGCGCCAACGCGAGCTCGGCGACGCATTCGAGGCCTATATCCGCTCGGTCTACAGTCTCGACTTGGAGCTTGTGGCTGTCTGCTACGGAATGAAAGCCGTACTCGAACGCCTCGTTCGCGCGGGCGATCGCCGTCCTGCTTTTCTTTATTGCCTGCTAATGGGCTGGGACCCTGCCGAGGTGGACCCTGCCTTGATGGGCGACATCCATGCCTATGCGAAAAGCCTGGGCGGCGTGCAATCGCCCGAGCCTATCGCTATTAGCGTCGCGCTTGAAGCTATCGAGGCTCGTTACCGCCACGAGCGGCCGTCGTCGTATGATACCGCCAAAGCCAATTTGCTTTCCGCTCTGCCGATTTTCGACGAACTGGCCGCATTGACCGGATTGACGGATCGTTCGCAGACCGAAATTCAGCATCACCGCGGCAAGGCGCTGAAACTCGTTGGCGAGACCACCGAAGCGATAAAGGTGTTCGAGGCCGTATTGGCCGGACCGGTTCCGCTTCAGGCCGCGCGTCTGCAACTGGTCCGCATGTATGCGAGAGAGCGAAAGCACGCGGATCGTGCGCAGCAGCTCGTGTCGGAGATATTGAAGACCGCGCAACAGAAGCCGCAGGAGGTTGCGAGTTCGATCGTGCTCGGCAGCATTGAGTCGCTGTCCGGCGCAGTGCCGCCCGATCGCCAAAGGCTAATTTACGCCGACCATGGCGACATGATCGAGGAGCGGATACTGACATCAGCGATGGTAGGAGCGGATCAAGCCTATCAGGCATTTGCGGTCATCGGCCGCTACTGGGCATGGAACGAGCCGCAGCGATTCAAAAGCGTATTCAACTCGCTGCCGCGCCGCTCTGTGGCCGACGTGACGCGGGACTATGACCGCTCCGCTTATGGAGAAATCCTGCTCGAAATCGGTGGCGATACAGATATCCCTCAGCAAGAGCGTCAGATCATGCTGGAGGACTCGCTTGGATTCTTCGAGGCGATCGAGAAGCCTTCACCATTCCAACTGCGCAAAATGGGCGAAGTGCTCGTCAAGCTGTCAAAATGGGCCGATGCCGAAGCGGTGCTGCTGCCGCTGGAGGCCAAGCAGGAGCCTTGGCGCAGCTATTGGCTCGCGAAGGCAAGACTCGGAGCCGGAAAGGCTCAGGATGCGCTGCAGGCCGTGGACGCCGGGCTCCAGAAGCTCGATTCGTCCAGTCAGTATTTGAGCACATTCAAAGCACTTCGATATGATATCCGCGTGGACCTCGGTGACTCAGGGGCGATTGACGACCTTCGCGAAGCGGCCGCAAGCTGCACCAATGATCGGTACAAAGCCGTCTTGATGCAGCGTCTTGCTGCGGCTGAATGTGCAAAGCCGGCATGATTTGCCGAAGCCAGCCGGTCTATCCGGCAGCCGAAGCCCCCGGTCAATAGGCTCGACCTCACTGGATCAGCGTTTGGAGGATTTCACGCCCGCGCGGCGCGCTGTGCCTGCTTTTCGTTTCAACTTTCGGGCCTTCGCAGGCGGCTTTACTTCTGGACTCACATCGACGCCGAATTCGAGGATGGTCTCGCGACCGCCGTGCTTTGACAGGACGCGCTTTCCGTTGGAAATCGTGCGGCCGTCAAACACCAATAGGTAGCCTAGGTTCGTGTCCCGGTTTTTCATGTACTGCGTGATCTGCAGTTCGCCTGACGCCGCGCGAGAATGTCATCGGCAGGATGCGGCGCGGATCCGCTCCACTTACAATCAGATGCGCCAAACGGTGTGCGAGGGTGTTCGTCTTGCCGGATCCCGCTCCTGCTGTCACGAACAGCGGTGCTCCGACGTGAATGCTATCCGGGACGCCGTGTTCGACAGCTCGACGCTGGATGCTGCAGCCGAAGCGAGCATGAATCAGTTTCCCCGCTGAAATTCAACGCTCGATGATTTCCGCTGGAACCGCAACACGGTCGACCATCCTGCCACTGCCCTTTGGAGCGAATGGCAAATTCGGCCTTCGTCCCCTGCGCGACGGCACACGGTCGTCGAGCCGAGGCTACACCGTCGCCTTGTCCTCCTTGTCGGCGCCGCGCATGACGATCTTCAGCGCGTCGTCAGCCAGAGGGCGCTGCAGCGCCTTTGCCTCGTCCCAGGAGGAGCGCATCCAGACCTCGCGCTCCTCCTCCGTGGTCAGTATCACGGGCATCGCCTTCGGATGAATCGGCTCGACCACCGCATTCGGCGATGTGGTCAGGAATCCGTACACCAGGTGAGGACCGGGGATTGGTTTGGACTTTGTGCCGCGATCGCCCTTGAATTCAGTCCAGATGCCGGCGAAACAAAAAAGCGGGCGGTCGTTGCTCAGCGCAAACCACACGACGTCTTTCTTCTTTGTCTCGGGACTCGGCTCGCGAGCATACTCGGCAAAGCTGTTTGCGGGCACGACGCAGCGGTTCTCCGGCTTCAACCAGCCGCGCCAATGCGGTGACGACGTATTGCGGATGTTGGTGACAGGTGGGCCCCCGTCCTGGGTGGGGGTGGCATGCCCCAGCGCATCATCACCATCTCTCCGGCATCGCCGGCATTCCGGATTACCGGGGCTGGATAAATCCGAAAATACGCCAGGCATCGGCGCCAGATTGCCGACATAACGATTCATGCGGCTGAACAAAGCGGCGATCGCCGCTTGATTAGTGGTGATGCTGTAGAGGTTGCACAAACTGGTGAGCCTTCGCGTTCTTCCCTAGTCTAAAGTTGTTGTGCGGGACGCTGCCGTCGGCGCCGAATGTCGTATTTGATGGCCTTGGCGGCAAACGCAACCCGCCCCTTGAGCCGCTGCAAGCGTCGCCAGATTGGATGCGATCGAAAGCGGCGCTTACCGTTGCGCGGTACGGGCGGCAGCCACGCCGCCGCTGGCCCAACATGAACATTGATACCGTAGGCAAATTGTTGCTGATTGTAGGGCGCGCCACGATACAAGATCGCAGCACAGGTTTCTGCCAACTTCCGGTACAAAGCGTTATCGGTCGCGCATCCGGACAGAAGTGCGATCGTCATGCGCTCATCGCCGGCGGTAGCTACGACAGTTACGTACAGCGCCTTTTCGTCTGGCTCTCCAATTTCAACACTCCAGCCGGAATCGCGCAGCGGTCGAACCAGTTCGTTGATGCAGTCATCCGCTAGAAGCGCTCTTCGCAAAAGACCGCCGTCATCCGTGGGCATCACCGGCACCAGACGTCCATGTTTTTGGAAACGCCGCTGCTCGCGCCGCTTTAGTCCCATCTGCCCAAACCCGCGCGCCAAGGCTTGCTGCCAAAGCAGCTTGCTGTCCTCATCCATCACGGGGAAAATCAGCGACACATTGTGCGTATCGTCATGCCAGGATTCGATCAGCGCCAAGGTCGCCAAGACAACGACCAGGCGCTCGAAATTGGATGATTGTTGCCAAAGCGAATGTGTGCCGTGCGCGAACATGTGGCGGTTCAACCATGTGCCGCCGTCATACTCGTCGGTCTTCCTGAAGAAGGAATTGTGCAGCCAGCGGCGGAACGTCTCAAACGCAAAGACGCGCTCGTCCTGACCAAACAAATAGTCTTTGCTGAGATAATCAGCTGGCACCCACATTTTCTCAAAGTGACGCTTTGCGGCCGTTGCGATGGCGCGATCGACCACACGGTCAACTTTCGTCGGGATCGAAACATCCTGTTCTGAAGGTGACGCGATCCGGCTCAGGCTGCCTTCGATCGCGGGTATGAGTGCTGCAATGCTCGACGCACGATAGCCATTATAAAAGGCGAGGTACGCTTCCCGCGCCAGGGGACATAACTCACTGAGACTGCGGGCTTGGGGCAAAATTTGCGCGATGCAAATTGCCTGAAACGAAAGCGTGTACAAAGTGGAGGTGTGATACTGAAACCACTGCAGAGCTTGCTGCCGCGAACTGTGTCTTGCCGTGGCAAGAATTTTGGCGACGTCGCGCTTGGGAACCCACAGCGGCGAGAACCACTCCATCTTCTCCCACAGCGCGGCCTCGGCGTCCGCTAGCGCGCGCCGGGACGACCAACTCGGGTCGTCCTCCGTTGGACTCTTCGGAAAACATGCTTTTGCGTCGCCGACGCTCAGTATGATTGCCGGGATCGTGGCAAAAGCTCCGACTTCGCGTTCCTCGACGCCGGTTACATTAAGTCCGCGCTCCCGAGCCCAGCTCTCGATCAATTCAGGAGTCAGGGCAGCGAGCGATGGCGCGTTCAGCGCGCGACGCCAAATGCCCTGAAAGTGTTCACTAATATCGGATGTCATACTGGCGCCCTGCCTTGCGAATTTCGGACCTTGCCTCTGGCGGCTGGCCTCGGTCCAGATTGACCCGACCAGCTTGTTGTTCTTATTTTGTTCTAACGGAGGCAGCCCGCCGTTTCAAGCCGCCCTGGACTGTGGTCCGGGAAAATTCCGAGTGCTACGTGGTCAGGGAACCAATGGCGTGACCCTCGGCTGGGTCTATTGCGGTGACGACAAGCAGCGGTACAGCTTCGGTGTCAGCAAGCTGTCGTCAGATGAAGCGCGCCGCGTCGGCAGGGCGTTCGCGCACATCCCGGAATTCATGATGCCGCGCCAGGGCTTTTATCCGCGCGGTGGCGGGCCGCGCTGGCGGGCCGACCGGCCGTACCATGTCGCGCTGGAGGATCGCTATATCCGGGAGCACTGGGACGAGATCGACGCCCTTTGCAAGCTCAACAGCCTGCCTTTCAACGCAACCGGTGAAGTCATCGAGAATGGTGGCGTCTGGAGAGTCCACGAGTTTACTTGGCAGATGGATGCCATCCTGTTCTGGGCACGCTTCGAGGGACGCTGGCTGCGCGGAACGGAGTTTCATTTTCCCGAGTTGCCCGAGAATCTACCGTCGCTCAAGCCGCTCACAAACTGGCCCAAGTTCAATCCGCGAAATCTGCGCTGACTGCTGGTGTCCCCTCATGATCGAACGCCTCGGATTGCTCTTGCTGCTTGTTTTGCTGTCAGGCGGCGCCGTGGCCGACAATTTCGTTGGTCAGGCCAGCGTCGTCGATGGCGACACACTGGAAATTTACGGCACGCGCATTCGGCTGTGGGGCGTCGATGCGCCGGAAAGCAGTCAGCTCTGCCGCGGCGAGGACAGCTTGCAATTCGTTGCGGCGCGGAGGCGGCGAATGATCTCGACAGCTACATCGGCCGGCGTCCGGTCAACTATGTTCCTCTCAACCTGGATCAATATGGACGCACTGTTGCCACGTGTTCGATCGGCGGCATTGATCTCGGCGAATGGCTCGTGCGCAACGGTCTAGCATTGGACTGGCCGCAATACTCCGGGGGACGATATGACGCGGCCCAGCGTGACGCCGAGCGCGCCGGCCGCGGACTCTGGAAGGGCAGTTACGTCGAGCCCTGGCGCTATCGCGCCTGCACTCGCGCCAACGGAAGGCCATCCGCCTGCTCAGATGACGCCAACGCGCATCCCTGAAACCTGCTACGAGGCGGCACTCAATTATCCGCACCTTGCGAGCCGCCGATCGAACGTCATCGCGAGGGCGAATGACGCGATCTCATTCCGGTTTCGGGAGCAGGTCCAGATAACCGCCATCACCCAACGCCGCCATATAGCTGATCGTCTCCGCAGCCAGCGAACGCCCCCTGCCGGAGCCGCTCGCGATCCCGTTTGCCAGGATGAGACGAACCTCCGCCTGCTGGGTCATATAGACCCATCGATCAAAGCGAGGGCTTTTGGCGAGAGCCGCGAGGACCTCGACGGCGTGTATCCGATGCTCCGCGGAGAGCTTCGCTAGATGCCGCAGCACGCTATAGGGCTCCGAGGGCGCAAACCCGATTGCCGCCATCGCCAACACCTGGTTCATCAGCCAAGGGCCGTCGATCTTGCCATTGAGGAAGAACTGCCCGATCGTCCCGATCTCCTCGCGAAAGTAGTCGGGGTTCGACGACGCCTTGGCGGCCGCGAGCCTTCGGTCCCAGTAAGAATACGCGCGCGCCCGGAATGGCTCGGGAAATTGATCCGGCGGCTGTCCAAGCTGCGTCCCGAGAAACCACATCGCGCTTTTTCGTGCGCTGGCCGGTGCAGTGTCCCAGAACAATTGGAACACCTCGTCTGGCAGCGCTGACCAAATGTAAAGAACGACGAGGTAATGCGCTAAACGTTCTTCGACATGGGTGCGATCGTCCGGGCCGTCATCGGCGCTGAGGCGGTTGATTTCGGCGACGTAACAATCGCGCATATCCGCGGCCAGATCCTTAATAGGGCCGCTATCGTTGGCGAGATGCGAGATCCAGCCCGCATCACGCAGCGACAAATCACTCGCAGGCAATATTTCAGTGATGTGTCGGCGGAACCAGGCCTCGTCAAAAAAGAACAGCCAGTTAAGATAGCGTCCGACCACAGCGCGGGGAATGCGGCCAGTCGGCGTGTCGTCGGCCAATTCGGCTTCCAGGATCGTTCGCAATGCCGGAAGTCTTTCGAGCGCTGCTCGCGGCGCTTGTCCGATCGGGCTGCTATCGTCCTTGCTGAGCCAGAACAGCACGAGGACGACAAGCTCGACCGTCATGCCGCGCGCTGTGCCTTGCGCTGCGAAAAACGGCGAACTCCGATAGCTCTCCTCGAATGACGTGCTCTCCGACAGCCGCGGCGCCTGGCGATAAAACGCGGATACCAGCCGTGTGACCAGCTCCGCATGCTTGAATGGGATGCCCCGCGCGCCCTGCCGCAATCCCGATGCGAGGAGAGCGGCTCCGGCTTTCAGGCACCACGAGGTATCCGCATCGTCGCCTTCAATGCCGCTTGGCACGTGCTCCGTTGATTGAATGACGCTTGCGACCAGCGACACTGCGCCGTCCCAGTCCAACGACTTCCGGTTATTGGATGCGTTCTCTAACCCTTCCAATACTCTGCGAACATAAAGCAATGGAAGCCCGGCAAAGCGCGGCGCGTTTGCCGAATACAGCTCCGGATTTTCGCCAGCAGCCAGCCGCAGTCCCTGCGCCAGCGCGGTCATGGTCTGACGCTTCTCTTCTGGTGACGGACGCCATGCCTGCAGAAAGGCGATGATCTTATCGATGGGCGCTGCCTGAAAATCGGGAGCCTCGGGCGGTGGCGCCTCCGGCTCGTCAAATCCCCGCCGCCACGCGTCGGGATCGCCAAGCTCCTTGACGGCCGCCGTCACTTGCGCTTGCCGGTCCTCGGGCAGCACCGAGCGCCAGCCCCACAGAATGTCACGCACCGCCGAAAGCCGAAACAACCGCTCGTCTTTGGCCGTGACCGGCCTCTTGCTGTGGGCCTCAAATCGCTGCTTCCATCCTCCGATGTACTTATCCGGAACGCTGTCCACACATGCCAGCACACGCTGCTGCATCGCCGGCGGCAGCGAAGGAAACCACGCTTGTGCCAGCGCGGCATATTCCGTGCTGCACCAGCTTGCTTCGATCAAATCGGTTTTGGTGAGATACCCTTCGGCCAGTTCGGGCGCGTGACCGGGATAAAACGACAGCACGTGAAGCGCCAGCCGCACGAATATCTTCGCGGGATGGCTGGTGATTTCGAGCATGACCTGCTGCGTGCACGAAGGGGCGGTCTTGATCGCAAGCTTCGCCGCCTGGATAATTCCGCCGACCAGGGCGTCAATGACGTCATGCTTGACGCCGTGCTCGGAGATCTGTCCCGACAGGTAGTAGGTGTAGTCAGACGGCGGGTCTTCGCTGAACTTGCCGCTAATTCGCACCGCTCGGTCTAGAAGGCTGCACAACAGACCAACGGCTTCAACGCCGCACGCCGGAGCCAATGCCTTCACCGTGTCCGGCAGGAAGTGCTCGTACATGTGCTGGCTGAACAACGTGGCAAGGCGCCCGCCGTTGTCGAAGACCTGAAACAGCACGCGCGCCACGCGCAGCGCCGCAGCTCCGTGGCCAGCTTGCGCCAGCCGTCGTAACAGGTCATGTGGCGCTTGCGCCATAACGAACCGGGCATTGCGCGTCAGCCACGTCTCGGCGAGGTCGACCAATGGCGCCGCATCATCGGCAGGGAGTGCCGCCAACACTTCAATGCCCAGCTGTTGCACATCGACGTGCTGTGAAGTGCCGACACCACGCAGCGCCTGAACGACCTGGCTGCGGACCTCCGGGTCCTCCGAGCCCGCCATGCGCACTAGATAGCGGCCCGCAGGCCACTGGCGCAGCAGCAGCCCATCACCCGCGTCGTCGTCGGCGGGCAAGGTCGGCCCCACCAAGAGATTCTCGGCCGCCAAATGAGGGAGCCAGTCCGCGGTCTGGAGTTGATTGAAGAAATGCCACAGCAGCGGTAACGCACCAGGTATTTCTTTGACGAAAATCTTCACCGCCGCCGCGCGATCCGCCATCGCGACGAGCTGGTCAACGCGTTGCATGAAGGCGGCATACTTTCCTTGAAGCGCGATCATCAGCCCGCGGACGACCGTGTCGAACGGTTGCTGCCATTCGAGCCGAAACTCTTCATCGACGACTAGAGACCGATAAAAATCGCGGCGGTGGGCCTCGCCATGGGCCTGAGCAATCGAGATCCATGCCCTGGCGATATCGCCGTCAGCGCCAAGCCCGAGACGCGTCACGATCGCCTGAATCTCCTCCTTATGGCTGCGGCGCGGCCGCAATTTTTCGACGGCGCGGTTGACGGCGTCATCCTTGAAGCCGAGCGCGCGCAGTTGCTTCCTGGCCGCCTTGAGTCGCGCTTTATCCTCGGTCGTCGCCTCAAGAGCGACACCTATTGGCCCTGCCAGCGTCTGCCGCAGGACTGAATCGAGCTCCCGTATGGCATGGCCAGCTACCGGAACGGATACGCGAAGCGGGATCGCGCCCGAAGCCACGCGGCAAAAGTCGACGTAGCGATCGGCAATACTCTTGCCGAGCATTTGCCGCATCAGCGTCGCCGTATTTTGCTGCTCTGGTGAGAGGTCGCCTCTCTTGGTGGGCTCGTTCATCTAACGCTGTCGGTTAACGCCCCGCGTCTTGGCGCGGCGGGAAATGAATTCCCTCATCAAGGGCAGAAAAAAAGCCTTGCTGAAATGGCCAAGCAGCGGCTCCGGTTCAAGGTAGAACGACTGGCCGATGATATCCTGATTGTACTCGTCAAGAATGATCCAGAGCCGCAGCGTGGCATCAAGCCCTGCGCGTCGCTTTTCCATTTCTGGAATTTCGGCGGCAAAACGATCGGAAGAGGGCGGCTGGCTGGTGATTGGAAACAGCACCAGGATATCCTCGCCCTTGGGCCGTGCAATCCGCACACCCACAGCGACCGGACGGTGCTTGCGACCTTCGGTCTCCCCTCGCTCGGCCTCACGTACCCACAGATAAGGAAAGCGGATGACACATCCGGTGCGAAGCTCGTGCTGGCTCACGGATCGTCACCGTCCCGCTCATAGGCATCGACCGCATTCTTAACGTCCTCAAACAGCTCGTCCGGCATCGTCTCAAGCCGGCCGGCCATCCTGGTGTCGGCTCTGGCCTTAAGCCTGCGATAGTCTTCGATGCTGAGCAGCACCAGGCGCGGCTTATTCCGCTGGGTAATGGTGACGGGCCGGCGCAGCGCCTCAGCAATGATGTCTCCCGATTTTCGGGACAGATCACTCGTCGAATATTCGGTCACACATCGATCTCCAACATTGCTGTAATATACAACATTGCTGTAATTTACGCAAGTGCTTAAATACCGGAATAGTCGATCCGCACCGGCCGTCTAGCGCTCGATCTTGCGCGGCTTCTGCAAGTCAGCCGGAGCTTTGATCACTCGATGCGCAGCATCGTCCTTTCGCTTTTCGGCGGCTGCTTTCCTCCGCTCTCGCCAGCCCGACAGCAGGAACACAAGCAGGCCGGGAATTCCGATGATGGAGGCAATGACCTGTAAGTCGCTCGTCACGTTCCGGCTGAAAGCCATGAACACAGGCCGATCCAGGACGACGAGGTTGATGATGCGCGCGTCCTCGGCATCGGGTTTTCTCGGAAATAGCTCGCCGGCCTTGGAGGATGGCAACGGCTTTTCGCGCACGGTCGGCGCATCCGTGATCCAGAACTGATCGACGATCCTTACGCTCTTATTCCCTACGGCCGAGGCAGTCACCAGGAAGGTCGTCGAACTACCGTCCTTGAGCGTCAAATCGATGCCGTCGGCCGGGACTATCTTTAAAGAGGGCCCATCAATCGCGATGTGCACCCGAGCGTTTGGATCGTGCTGATAGGTGCTCGCTACGTCCGAGAGCGAAACCGATATCGGTAGATCGTCGCCAAGATACAGCTGCGCGGGATGATTGACAGTGAGCTTATAGGCTTTCTCGGGGCTCCCGCCGTGTCCGCTTAGCGGCCCTAACGTCGCGTCCCAGATCTGAATGCCATCGGTCAGGTATGCGCTACGCGTCACCGTCAGGGCCGCAGTTAGCGCCAAGGACAGGCCTATGCCGGCGACACCGCAAGCCAGGAATGCGAACCTCCAATTTCTGATCCGTGCCCAGACAACAGCATTCTCGCGAGGGTCCGAGGGTAACGCTTCATCCGAATTCGTCATGAGAACGCCCGCGTCCATTCGTTGCGCAATCGAACCGTCATCGTTACCGCGAGAGCCACAATAAGCTGTCCACCCCGACTTTGAATATCGATTTCGGCGACCATGTCGGAAGGGCCGGTGTAGAACCAGCCATATCGCCCGTCATCGATTCGTAACACAAACCTCCGGACTCAAACTGCAATGGCAAGGAAACTAAGCATTCCGAGGCGGCTGTTCAAATACCGCGTGTTCAACAATCTCACGCTGGATATCATCATTGCCGATAATCTGTTCTATGCCGATCCAAGCACGTTCAACGATCCGCTCGATACACGGCCCTCGCTCAACACGGATCTTCCCACCCCAGACCTTGAACGTGCGTTGCGCAAGTTCGTCGAGCGCCGCGTCGGCGCGGAGATGAAAGCCGCCGCCAAAACCATTAGATAGTCGACCGTTAAGAAGCCGGATTGAGCTGAGCTGGAGAGTTGAGCGTGCGCCAGAGCGAGACCAACAATAGGCGCAAAAGTTCTCTGAACCAGGCGAGGATGCGACGGAGGTTGTGTCCGACGGCGGAGAGGACGACGTTTGCCGCATCGCCGGCGCGGCCCTTGAGGTAGCACCGGCCGAGGTGTCCTTCGGCTTTGAGGTGTCCGATGATGGGCTCAATGGCGGAGCGGCGGCGCAGCTCACGCTTGATGGCGCCGAAGACACCGCGCTTCTGGCCGGAGATGAAGACGCGACGGGGATTTTGCGCGTCGTGGCCGCGGTAGCCCTTGTCGACATAGGCCCGCTCGATCGCACAGCCGGTAAGTGTCTCGGTGCGGTCCATAACGTCCCGCAACGTGTGACCGTCGTAAGGGTTGTCGGGCAGCGACCTGGCATGCAGCACGAACAGGCCACCGGGGGCGCGGCGATTGTTGGTAACGATGGAGGCCTTCACGCCGAACTCGTAAGGCGCGGCGGCCTTGCCCTTGCCGATGCACTCCACCTCCGGGGCATGGAAAGAATAAAGCTTGAAGCCGCGCTGGCGCTGCTGCTGCGAGCGGATCTGCGTGGCCCGGCCAAGCGGGAGGGCGAACGCCTCCTCCAGCGTCGCCTGGCCTTCGATCTTGCGGCGGATGTCGCGGATGATCCTCCCCAGCCGGCTGCGCAGGATACGCAGCTGCCGCTGATGCCGGTTGAACTGTTTGGCATGAGCGTAACGGCCCGCCATCATCGCCGCGCTTTTGGCCACGCGACAATAGGATTGCCGCAGCCTGACCCCGTGTTTCCTCGCCAGGCGGTTCAGCCCCCGGATCGCTGCATGCAGCAGTTTGGCATCGGTCGGGAAGCTGATGGCCTTCGGTTGCACTGTGGTGTCGACCGTGACCCGCTTGAGGTCCTGGCTGCGTAACGCACCGGTCTCGTGCGCCACCCGAAGGCTCTCGGCCAACAACCGCTCCAGCTTGTCACCGAGCCGCTTGCGCCAATGGCTCAGGTCCGAGCGCTCGTGCGGGAAAACGTGCTGGAAAAATTCTTCGCCGGTGAAGAACTGGAAGTACGGATCGTGCACCCAGCGCTCGCACACCCCCTCATCGGACAGCCCGTAAATGTGCTTGAGCAACAGCAGCCCGATCATGAAGCGGGTCTCGATCCCCGGCCTGCCATTCTCGCTGTAGAGCGGGGCGATCTCGCTGTCGATCCAGTCCCAGTCGATCTTGCCGGCAAGCAGAACCAGCTCGTGCTTCATGTTGATGATCTGGTCCAGCCGTGCCCGGAACAGATCGTTCGATCCTGTCGTCTTGTGCTTCTTCGGCCGCATCGTCCCTCCGGTGCACCACAGAAGCACGGTTCACAGTGGACAGGAATCCACAAAACGAATTTGCAGGGTTTGCGGCCATCAAGCCTCAAATCCCTGCAATCTCAAACGCCATCAAATCCCAAAAACAGACTCCTGCTCAACCGCTTACAGGCTTGTTCACAGCCGACTAGATACAAAGGTCCGAAAACCCTGGATCACATCAGCCGGTTGAGCCGGTTGCAGGCTGATCAGGTCATTTCAGAGGTCAACTATAACGCCGGCGATCCAAGTTACGAGATGGCGGATCCTCATCAATATCTCCTTGGTCGCCAGCTCGAAAAAGAACTGCTGCTGCAATATGACAAGGGCATTGTATCTCTGGCTCAGCGCGTGACCTGCCCGCTGATGTGGAGCCACTATGGCGACCAGCATCGGGGTGTTTGCATTGGCTATTCGGTACCGCCCAATGCGCAACATGATCTCCATAAGGTCAAGTACGGCGGCAAGCGGCTTGTTGACGCCAGCAAGGTCCTGGCAATGCTCGATGGCGACAAGGATGCTGGTCTTCAGGTCGACGAGGCAGTTTTGTTGCGAAGAGCGGCGAGTTGGCGGTACGAGCAGGAATGGCGTTTGATCGGAGAGCGAGGTCTGCAGAATTCCCCGCTCGAGCTCGAAGAGATCATCTTCGGGATGCGTTGCACCGAGGCAGTGAAATATGCCGTCATCGCCGCCTTGGATGGCCGGAGCCGATCCGTGCGCTTCTATGAAATGTCCGAGCTCCACGGGACCTTCAATCTGAAAAAGTACCCATTGGACGAGGGAGAGATGAGGGCCTTTCTACCGAGGCGGTCTCGCGACACGGACGAAGCATTCGAGTCCGCCGCCTTTCCCGTCGCAGAGAAGTAGCCGCTGTGACGGTCGTCAGGGCGGCACCGGCCCGCGGCCGGTCACGCTCTACTCACAGGCACACGCCTGCGAGCGGAACCGCAAGAGCGTCTCCGCCCTTCGGGTGACGATCGTTGCCGCAAACATCTGCATAAGGGCAAGCGCAATGTGTCGCTCGCCGGAGGCACTCGCCCTCGGGCCCGCCGTCATCGCATGCCGGCGTCGCTATCACTGCCCTTCGGGTCGGGTGCCTTCTTAACCGGTCTCGCGACTGCACTCGGTCTCGGGTCCCGCCGCTGCGCGTCGGCGCTATGCTGACCCTCCTGCGGGTGCCTCTTTGATTCTCCCACTCTTGCGAACTGTCTTCACCTCTTCGGTGCTTCCTGCATGCTCACGGTCGAAATCTAAGGAGCACCGCCCCTCACAGGGGTAATCCGGGCGCTCATGGTCATCATGTCCACGGACGGCGCGCGGATCTCGGCATCTTTCAGTCGCACGGTTCTGGTCGTCCTGGATATTGTGCTGCGGTCGTCATGACGGTGCGGCCGGATCTTCCTTGACGCCGCGGGCGACGATCCGGAGGCTTCCGTCCGGAAGCGGCCGCTGTAGCTTCAGGGCCTCGTCTAAAGGAGCCGTCATCCAGGTCTCGACCTCGTCCGGCGTCGTCAGGATCACGGGCATCGCCTTCGGATGGATCGCGCCTACTTCGGCGTTCGGCTCCGTCGTCAGGAACGCGAAGATGTCGTTGGTCGTCTCGCCTTCCTTGACCTTCCTGACGGACGTCCAATTGGTCCAGATGCCGGCGAAGCAGGAGAGTGGGCGGGTCTCGTCGAGCGCGAACCAGATATCACCGCCCTCGGCCTTGTTGAACTCGCTGAAGGAGTTAAAGGGCACCACGCAGCGGCTTTCGGTCCCGAGCCATCGCGTCCAGTGCTTGCTTTTCACGTTGCGGATGTTGGTCGTGCCGCCGTCCGGCTCCATTCTGAGCAATTCCTTGAAATCCACCGTCTTGCCCTTGGCTTGCAGCTTCTCGGCTCGCTTCTTGGTGGCGTCCATCAGTGCCTTTGACGACGACGGCATCCCCCAGCGCGCCGTCGCGAGTTCGCGGCCCTCCGCCCCATTGCGCACGATCGGTGCCTGGTAGTCTGGAAAAACTCCCGGCATCGGCGCCAGGTTGCCAACGTATCGGTTCACGACACGAAACAGCGCGCTGATAGCCGCTTGGTTGGTCGTGATGGAATAGAGATTGCACATTGGTCAGGGTTCGGTTCGAGGGTGGCGCGGCTGCCACGTCAACTGTAACAGAGTCGCGGATGGACGCCGGCCGGCCTTGGCGCATTTGCGGCAGCGCAGCCGGCTGGCGAGATCGTGCACGAAGGTGGTCGGCGGGTGCTTCATCGCCGCGAGGTCCACGTCGCTTGGCGTCTTGCAGCGCGCGCACCTGATCTCCAGCCAGGGGAAGCCACCGTTCACGGCCTGATCGATGGTCGGCGACGGATCGATCGGTTCGCCGTCACTCCACATGCGCTCGTTCCAGCTTTCGCAAAGCAGCCTATCGGCTTGCTGGATCATCGCCTCGCCTTTGGCCCGCATCTCTGCCGATTGGGTAGCCAGGATGTTAGCCATCGCGCGTGCCTTGCCGAGCTCTTTCGCCAGAGCCTTGCGATCGCCGCCCGACAGGGGCGTAGGGTGATACTTCGGGGCCATCCGGACATCCAGGCGCAAAGAGATCGGATCGGCAAATGCTGAGCGACTACGGCGTCTCGAACGCTGGCCAGCACCCGTCTTCTTCATGCCTGCCGGTACGCTGCTGGCAGGTGTTGTCGAGCAATCGCTGCGCCACGTCCTTCCAAACTGCGTTGCGGCCATACAATCGGACAGCATCGGCCGTCTGGATTTCTAAGGTACGTTCGCAGCGGCGGCAGGAGACGCGGAGCACGTGGCGCTGAATTTCGGAAAGACACCGCTGCCGCATTTGAGCCCCGGTCGTGCCGGCGCGAGGGTCTCTGAGGACCGATTCCCAGTATTCGGCTGGAAGCGGCGCCTCTGGAGCCGCAGTGGAAGGGCTCGGCCTACGGGCGGCTTCGGCGGCCAGCTTTTCCATCTGCTTCGGGGTCGGCATGCGCCAGCTCGCGGGTCGGTCGGTCATGCCTGAATTAGAACATAACAAGAACAAATGTCGAGTCCGACCAGGGCAGCTGCTGAGAAAAATCCTCCTATCGAGCGGGCAGCGATGTCGGAACCAAGCCGGTTGGTTCGTCTTGAATCCGGCATCAGTAATGGAGTTCCCGCGATGGCCCCCCGCGCCAACTGGAAAGGCTTCTTGCGTCTCTCCCTCGTCACCTGTCCGGTCGCGCTCTATCCGGCCACCTCGGAATCCGAAAAAGTCTCCTTCAACCAGCTGAACCGAAAGACCGGCCATCGGATCAAGTACGCCAAGGTCGACGCCGACACCGGCGAGGAGGTCGACAACGAAGACATCGTCAAGGGCTACAAGGTCGATACTGACACCTTCATCGAGGTGACCAAGGAGGAGCTTGAGAACGTCGCGTTGGAATCGACGCGAACGATCGAGATCGACGAGTTCGTCGACCGCAGCGAGATTGATCCGCGATATCTCATTCGTCCTTACTACCTGCGTCCCGACGGTAAAGTCGGGCATGATGCGTTCGCCGTCATTCGGGAAACCATCCGCGAGATGAACAAGGTCGCAATCGGCCGTGTGGTGCTGACCAATCGCGAACATATCATCGCGCTCGAGCCGCTCGATAAGGGGCTGATGGGCACGCTGCTGCGCTATCCCTACGAAGTCCGTTCCGCGGACGAGTATTTCGATGGCATTCAGGATGTCAAAGTTACCAAGGACATGCTTGATCTCGCCAAGCACATCGTCAATCAGAAGGCGGGCCACTTCGAGCCGAACAAGTTCGAAGACCAGTACGAAACCGCCCTCATCGATCTCATCAATCAGAAGCGCGCGGGCAAGCCCATCACCGCGAAAGCGCGTCCTCGAGGTGAGAACGTCGTGGACCTGATGGACGCGTTGCGCAAGAGCATCGGACGAGAGGCGACGGCCCCGACTGAGGCGCCGAAGAAGCCGGCCAAGAAGCCGCGCAAGGCGGCCGCTGCGCAGAGGGAAATGCTGATGCCGATCACCGGCAAGAAAGCGGCCAAGGAGGGTGCGGCGAAAAAGCCCGCCGCGAAGCCGCAGCGAAAGTCGGCCTAGCCTATCGTGAAGCACCGGTCACGCCAGACGGTCACTCCTTCGTCATCCGCGCAGGCTCTGGCAGACCGTAAATCCCATCTCGACGAGGTCGCGTGAGACTATCGCGCTGACCGGCAGATAGGTGACAGCCGCGAGGCCGAACCAACGGCGCATAGAGCCGTCAACCTCGCGATTCGCAATGAGAGGGGACACTTTGCGCGCTGCAGGCCGCGCCACTGCGGAAGTTTATCAAGTTGCGTGATTTGCCCTGGGGGGAGTGTTTGGGCAGCGTAGTCTTTCAGCCTAATCAGTTTGGTTTTGGGAGAGAGGCGATCCATTGGGGGCGAGACGCAGCTATGGGTGCAGTGCACCGTCCGCAAAGTTTAACATGCTTGAATCCCCAAGCGGGCGAAACCGCGCTAGGATTAGATTTTCCCTTGGGGGGCTGCTATGTTCGACACGGCAACCACCGCGCTTTTGCGCGCGATTCTCGATGAAGTCTGTGAAAGCGTCTCGCACCGCGAGATCGGGGCACGTACCCACGTCGCGTCGAAAATCCTAGAGGCTGCGACGAGAGGCGAGATTTCTCCCGAAGGTCTCAAACAGGTTGGTCGCGACGCCCTCTCGCACGCGCCGACGATGTGGCGCTGATCGCGGGGCGGGCGTGAACTTTCAAGTCACCGTCCTGAAGATTTGGTAGCTTATCCGGACGGCTTTGCCGTGATGGAGGACCTCAAGAGGGATATGGCCATCCTGGCAACGAGTGGCCGCGACTGGGCGGACCGGACCAGGCGCCCTCGCGGCGAGAGTGCCCGATCTCGACATCTTCTCACAAGGATTGGTCAAACGGATAAGCGGAGGATGGAAGATCACGTCCAAAGGACGGGCGTTGCTCGAATTGATGGAAGCGCGGCCAACGGCCTTGGAAAGGGCCGAGGCGCCCCCAGTTTTGGAGACGAGTGCGACCTCGCCGGCGCCTGTTCCTCCGCTGCGGCAGCCCGCCGGATCGTGCCAAGCGACGGCGCGAAAGACGTCAACGTCGGCGCGAGGCGCGCGAACGGGCAAGAGCAAACGCCTCTTGAGGTAACGACTGAGGGAAGAAAAATCCGCCAAATGGGAGCAGCGGTTTGATAGTCCCGGACTGTCGATTTGCCTCCCCAGCCCCAAGCGTACCGCCGTTACCTTGTTTGCGGCCATGCCGGCCCCGATCTACTCGGGACGGCGACTGAGCACGGGTCCTTCTACCGAGCCGGCGAGCGACAATATGGCGAGGAAATGGAGGCCGAACCCGCGCGGAAGAGCTGGCCGGGTTCCTTTTGAAAGGGCGTTGCGCGGTCGGTGAGGCGAGCTACTTCAGACAATCGCCATAAAGTTCACTGACATGCTCCCCAACAGTCAATCTTCACGAAGGCCATAATGTCCCAGTACTCACTCGATGTATTGCGTCAGCGCTATGTCGTTGAGAAAAGACCGCTCGAGGCCAGCGTCGAGCAGATCTTGCGGGCCGACACCCGCGCCGGAGCGCGGGCCATTCTGGCTTCAATCGACAAACGCCGCTTCGAAAATAGGTCGGAAGGGCAGCGCCTCCGCAAGATGCTCCGCTTCGAGACCTCTCTGTGGGAAACAGGCCATCATGCCGTGGCAGGCGTGGATGAGGCCGGAATGAGCCCTCTCGCCGGGCCGGTCTCCGCTGGCGCCGTGATCCTGAAACCGGGCACGCGGATAGTCGGAATCGACGACTCGAAAAAACTCGACGCCGCGGCTCGCGAAGAACTCGCGAAGGAGATCAAGGAAAAGGCGGAGTGTTGGTCTGTGGCGTTCGTCGAGGTCGAGGAGATCGACGCGATCAACATCTATTGGGCGGGCATCCAGGCCATGCAGCGTGCGGTCCGGGGGCTAGGCTTGACGCCGCAGCACTTGCTGATCGATGCGAAGCGGTTGAAGGAAATCGATATTCCTCAGCAGGCCATCATCAAAGGCGACGCCAGGTCCGCCAGCATCGCGGCCGCCTCCATCCTCGCGAAAGTCGAGCGCGACGCCGTCATGCGGGCGCTGGACCTGCGACACCCCGGCTACGGCTTCGCGGATCACAAGGGCTACCCGGTGCCGGCTCATTATGAAGCGCTCGCCAGACTCGGCGCATGCGCCGCTCACCGGCGGTCGTTCGGACCGGTACGTAAGGCTCTCGGGTTGCCGCCCTTGCCGCCATGGCCTTCGGCATCTGAGCGCGACGCCGGCTGAACAGGTCTACGCTTCGTCTCGGCGGCGCTATTTTCGCGACCGCTTCTTTTCGCGTACGACGTTCTTCGCGTTTTTGTCCGACCGCAGCCCGAGATAGACCGGCTGGCGCAGCTCGCCGTTGCTGGTCCACTCCGCGAACTTCACTTCTGCGACCAACGCAGGACGCACCCAGGTCGTGACCTGCTCATCCTTCACCTTGGCAGGGAACGGTGACTTGGCGGTTTTGAGCTTCATGAGCCTGCCGTGAAGCTCTTCGAGAACTTGGTGGCTGAAGCCGGTGCCAACGTGGCCTATGTACCGCCATGCATCCCCTTCGCGTACCGCGAGGACGAGGGCGCCGAAGAAAGGCCGGGTTCGCCTCGGCGCCGTGAAGCCGGCGATCACGACCTCTTGTCGCTGCGCGGTCTTCACCTTCAGCCAGTCGGCGGTCCGGCGTCCGGACGCGTACGGGCTATCGGCGCGCTTGGCCATGATGCCTTCGAGATGTCTCCGCTCCGCATCTGCGAAGAACTTCGTTCCCTTGCCTTTGCGGTGGTTGCTGAACGCGACGAGCTTGTGGCGCGGAAGGATGGCCTTGAGCCGCTTCTTGCGCTCGAGGAGCGGCAGCGCACGCAGGTCCTCACCGTCTGCGAACATGAGGTCGAAGGCGCAATACAGGAGCTTCGCCTCATGGCGCAGCGCGTTTTGAAGCAACTGGAAATGCGAGACGCCGTCCTTTCCGATCGCGACGAGCTCCCCGTCGATCACGGCATCGCCCTTCACGCCCTCCAGCGCTTTGGCGACCTCGATATAGCTGCGGCTGATGATCTTGCCATTTCGGCTGTAGAGCGCAACCTTGCCTCGCCGGATTTTCGCGATCATCCGGAAGCCGTCATACTTGTCCTCGAAAACCCAGCCGGGATCGTCGAACGGCGCGTCGGTGAGCGTAGCGAGCATCGGCTGCAGGCGCTTGGGCAGGGTCGACGTCCGGCTCATTCGAGGCCAATCCTTAAGAGCACGTTGCCAAATGCGTGGACGTCCTTCAAGGATTAGGGAACGCTTCGGGGCCGCGTCGTGTTCCGCAGGCTCCGTGGCATGCGACGTTGACGCTCGATTGAGGAGGGCGGATCAGACCGATGGCGAGAAAACTGAAGACCTTTCAGACTTCGCTGGGCTTCTTCGATCTGGCGATCGCCGCTCCTTCCATGAAAGCGGCCCTCGAAGCCTGGGGCGCCAACAGCAATCTCTTCCACCAGGGCGCGGCGAAGGAAAGCGACGATCCGGACGTCATCGCTGCGGCCATGAAGAAGCCGGGCGTCGTTCTCAGGCGCCCGGTCGGATCCAGCCGATCCTTCAGCGAGCAAGCCGAACTGCCCTCCGATCTCGGCGGGGACAGAAGATCGACGAACGCCCCGCACAGATCGAGGGGCCAAATTGTGAAGAAGCCTTCCTCACGTCCCGTCGACAAGACGGCCGAGCGGAAGGCTGCGCTTGCCTACGAACGGGAGGAGAGGCGCCGGGAGAGTGAACGGGCGAGGGAGAAGGCCGCCAGGCAGAGAGAACGTGAGCGCCGTCAGCAGGCGGTCGACAAGGCGCAGGCTGCGCTGGACAAGGCGGAGCAGGAGCACGCGAAGCGGGCTGCCGCCATCCAGGCCGAGGTTGAGGCTCTCGCGAAGAGATCGCAAACCGAAGACGATCGTTGGAATAAGGAGAGGGAGCGATTGGAAGCTGCGCTGCAGCGTGCGCGGAGTTAGTTTCTTGGCAGTTCTTGCTCGGCGGCACCGAGGGAAGCCAAAGGGTTGCCGTCAAGCGATCATCGTTCGGGGGCTGTTGCGCGCGCTGCGGCTCGGTTCACCGTGGTGCGGTCCGCTCGGTCCTCGGGAGCGAGCTCCATGACCGCTTGATGCAGCTCGGCCGGAATCGTCAGCGGACTTTCGGGGGGCTTGTTCGCCCACTGCCAGAAGCGATCGAACGCATCCATCACAGGTCCTCCCGCAGGCCCCGGAAAAATGGGTGGCGAACCTTTCCCTCGGCCGACTTCGCGCGATACTCGATCTCGGCCAGAAGCTTGGGTTCGACCCAGATGCCCTTGTGACCGATGCGCTTGGTGTAAGGCTGGGTCTTTCGGATGAGGGGTCTAAGCCGTCTCTGCAGATCGGCGGCCGAGACCTTGTCGAAGCCGTGGTCGACCTTGCCAGCGTAGACCAGATCATCACCCTTGCGCCGGCCAACGTAGATGCCGTCCCACTTCGTCCCATCGAGTGCGAAGCCGGCAATGGTCAACGTCTCACGCTGTTCGCAGGTCTTTTTGACCCAATCATTCGTGCGTCCCGTTGGATAGGCCGCTGCCCCGGACCTTCGAGACGACGCCTTCGAGGCCGAGCTTGCAGGCGTGCGCGAACATCTCGCGGCCGTCTATCTCGAAGCTTTCGCTGAACTGGATGTCGGTGCCGCTTAGGATCTTCCTGAGTTCGGCTTTGCGCTGAAGGAGCGGTAGCTTCCGGATATCTCGGCCGTTCAGGTAGAGCAGATCGAACGCGACGAGCACGATGCTCTTCGATTTGCCCTTGAGCTCGTTCTGCAGGACCGAGAAATCGGTCGTACCGTCGGCAGCCGGTACCACGATCTCGCCGTCCACCACCGCCGAGCTCGCCTTGATCCGCCAGGCATCGTGAGCGACCTTCTTGAAGCGATGCGTCCAATCGTGGCCGCGCCGGGTGAAGATCTTCGCCGTCTCGTTGGCCAGATGGACCTGAACACGGTAGCCGTCGAACTTGATTTCGTGAATCCAGCGCTCTCCGGATGGCACCTTCTCGATCGAGGTGGCCAGGGCCGGCTCGATGAAGCCGGGCAAAGGCGCCTTGACGCCAATATTCGCCGGTTTTTGACGCTGAAACGCCACTGAAGAACTCCACGCTACAGCCGATTCAAATTGGCACAGTTCGAATCGTTCCGGAACCGCGGAATCCTTGTTGCGTTGCCTCGACGCCACGAACAGGAGGTATCCATGGCGGCAGCAAAGAAGTCGAAGACGGCGCGCGGGCGAAAGCAGGACCGGGCTCGGGTGGCCGGCGGGCAGGACTACGAAGTGCAGTACGAGGCGAAGAAGACACGAAAGTCGGCGCCGGCGGTGAAGAAGGCTGTCAAAAAGGTCGGCAACGCGCGCAAGCGCGTGGAGAAACGGCTCGGCCGCTGAGGTCGGAGACGGGCTGGCGTCGAAGCTTAGCGCCAGTCCTCCTCGTCAGAGGGGCATTCTGGGCAGGTATCACCAATCGAGTCCAGCACGTCGCGAACCGCGGCCTCCGCTGCCTGAGGGGAGACGTCTGCTGGCGGGTGAAGACGCGCGATATCGAAGGCGCGCTCTCGTGCATGCGGATCGGCGCGGTCCTGCATCCAACCGTGCTCCTCGCACTCGCGGATGGCGCCCGCTTCCTGGAGCACGTCGATAGCCCATCCCCGCAGCGTCCGTATCGCCGGCCTTCGCTCAATGGTCATCAGCATTGAAGTAGACTCCGAATAAGACGAATCCTGTAACCGCTCGTTTGTTCCGGCTGCTAGCACAAGGCTGGGATTCCCAGTCAGCAGAGGGACAACGTTTTCCCCGTTCTGAGACCACTGTGAAAAATGCCAGGCGGTTCTCGCAGGGTTGCCTGCATCACGTGCACTCAGGTCTTTCAGTGTCTGCGCGTGCGGCCGGAGCCGCACCGGGCTCTCGTGAACCGAGCCGCGCAGCGTCTCGGCCGTGCGGCTTCGATCCCTCGCGCCAGAGCTTCGGTGCTCCTCGCCGGGGGCACGCGGGAAAGGGGCCCGCCGTCATGAAGTATGCCGGCGTCGCTATCACTGCCCCGTTCCCGGGTGCCCTTTTAACCGGTCTCGTCGCTGCACTCGGTCCCGCGTGCCGCCTTCGGCGTCGCTATGCTCACGCTCCTGCGGGTGCCATTTCTCTTTAAGGCGATGCGCCCTGGCGCACGCCTGGTCGGGCCTGCGGCCCTATGACCGAGCTCTAAGAGCGAGTCTCGTCGCGCATCGAGATCAAGTTCACAAAGAGATAGAAGGTAATCCCGTCCTGCCGCGCGGCGAACAGGATGGAAGTGGAGCGTCGACCATGATGAGAGGGCTACGCCGGGCTCGTGACGCAGGGAGG
>NZ_JADFUD010000021.1:0-132179 GCF_054820065.1 Bradyrhizobium sp. UFLA06-06 | reverse complement strand
AGTTCGTCGGCAGCGTCAGATGTGTATAAGAGACAGCCCAACGGCCGTCTTCGAGCGCCGCTTCGCGCGCTTCGATTCGCTCCTTGAACTGGAGCGCCGTATCGAATCGGAACACGGTGAGACCGGTCAGCCGGACGCCCTGCTGCTCGCTGCGGGCCGCATTGATGATCGCCTGACCCTCGTCGTTGATCTGGTTCAGCCAGAAGCCGGACGCGTCCTGAATGCCGCCGCCGGGCGCCGAGCCGAACAGTTCGGCTTCCATGCGTTTGGAGAGCTCGCGCAGATTGGCCGATACCGGATTGTAGGCGGTGGTCGCGAAGATGCCGAGCATGATCGCGCTGGCCAGCGCCGGCGAGATGAATTGCCAGGCCGAGACGCCGGCGGCGCGGGCCACGACGAGCTCCAGCCGCCGCGACAAAGCGAGGTAGCAGGTCATGGCGCCGATCAGCACGCAGAACGGCATCAGCTTCTCGAGCAGCTGCGGCACCCGGAATAGCGAAGTCTCCGCGACCGTGATCGCGGAGGCCGAGACGAGGCCCGACGTCTTGCGCACCATCTCGATGTAGTCGACCAGCACGAGCAGCACGAAGATGCCCGCGAACACGCCCACCGCCGCGACCACGAAGCGGCCGGCGAAATAACGCCCGAGCGTGTTTGTGACCATGCTCATGCGGTTGCCGGCCTCCGGAAGAGGCGCGCAATGCGCTCGTTGTTCCTGTTGATCGCTTCCATCAGCCGCGGCGGCGGTTCGACGACCACGCCGCCGACGATCATCCAGATGCCGATGCCGATGCCGCCGAACAGCATCAGATACTGCACCAGCGCCGCGAGCGGCGTCTTCACCGCCATGACGGAGCAGGCGAACCCGACCATGCGCAGGCCGAACACCGCAAATACCGAGCCGCCGATCGAGAAATTGCGGCTTTGGCGCGTGGTGCGCGGCGCGCCGAGGAAGGCGAAGGTGAGGGCCGCGAACGCAAATGGATAGATCGGCGCCATGAAGCGATCATGCAGCTCCGCGAAGAACTGGCCCGACAGCTGCTGATAGGTCTTGTCTTCCTCGTCCGGCCACATCAGCTCCCAGAGATAGCGCTCGCGAATCCCGAGGGTGACGTCGCGGCCCTGCGAGAATTTCGACATGTCGAAGGCGTAACGGGCGAATGCGACCAGCGCCGGATCGCGCTTGCCAACCTCGAACCGTTGCAGATTGCCGTCATAGAGCACGAGGTACGAACCTCGATCGGTCTTCTGCACGGTGCCGTGGTCGGCGATGATGGTGACGCGCTCCTGCGGATCGCGGCGATCGTCGACGAAGACGCCGCCGAGCACGCCGCCGGGCAGGCGCTCGCGGATGCGAATCGTCAAGTTCTGGTCGAGCTGGGCGAAGCGGCCGGGCTGCAGGATGTTGGTCAGCACGTCGGCGGTGATCTCGGCGTCCCACTGCTTGATTCGGCGCATGCCGTCGGGGGCGAGATAGGCGCCGATGAAGGCGACCAGCGCCGCCACCACGCAGGTGGCAAGGAAGAACGGCCGGAACAGCCGGATCGGCGAGAAGCCCGCCGCGTTCATGACGATGATTTCGGAATCGGTCGCGAGCTTGTTCAGTGTGTGGGAGATCGCGATCATCAGCGCGATCGGGGCGATGATCAGCACCAGGGCGGGAATCACGAGACCGGTGATGCCAAGGAAGGTGAGGATGGTCTGACCCTGGCTGGTCATCAGGTCGATGCCGCGCAGCGCCTGCGTAATCCAGATCACGCCGGTGAGGCTGACCAGGACAAGCGCAAACGACGCCAGCGTCGTTTTAAAAATGTACTTGTCGATCGACCCCATCGCTACCGCACGACCCCCAAGGCCCCCTGCACGCAACCAAACGCACGGCTTTCGACCATCCCCGTCAACCCGGGTTCCCCTATGGTCGAGCCGCGGACCCGTCCGGCTCACTCTCTAGTCACTCTCTCACTACCATCCCTTTGATCCGTCAACAAAATGGCCGGGCCAAGGCACGCTTAATTTATGGTTAATTAATCGCTTTTGTGGCCTTCCGGCCACTCCGGCGCTTGGCAGCGACGCAGCCGACGGGTCATAGTGCGTGACAAGCCCGGTCCGGGCTGGTTCCGGACCGCCATCGCAATGCTCACCCCGCGTGCCGGAAGGACCGCCTCAGGTCCGAGCAACACCCTGAGTTCTGGAGGATTTTCCTATGTCCGACGCCGTCAAGGTCGGCTTTGTCCCATTCTCCGCGTCCGCTCGCGGTATTCTGGTCGCCTTTTGCGACGAGCAATTGAAGCTGGGAGCCGCCACCCGGAAGGCGCTGGGAGCCGCAGCCGAGACGGTCAAGCGGGCCGCGGCCGCCAACCAGTTCAAGGGGAAGAGCGGGGCGATCCTCGACATCCTGGCGCCGGAGGGAATCAAGGTCGAGCGGCTGATCGTGATCGGCACCGGCAAGGCAGCCGATCTCAAGGAGAAGGATTTTCTCAAGTTTGGCGGCGCGGTGGCCGGCAAGCTCAATGCCGGCAGCGGTTCGATGACCGTGATCGCGGAATTGCCCGATGCCGCGATGGCCGCCGGCCAGGCCGCCGCGATCGCCACCGGCATCCGTCTGCGCGCCTACAAGTTCGACCGCTACAAGACCAAGAAGAAGGACGGCGAGGACGGCGCCCTGCGGGCCGACGTCTCGATCGCCGTCGACGATGTTGCCGCCACCAGGAAGGCCTATGCGCCCGAAGCGTCCGTCGTCGACGGTGTGAATTTGGCGCGTGAGCTCGTCAACGAGCCGCCGAATGTGCTGTATCCCGAGGAATTCGCACGCCGCGCCAGCCAGCTTCGCAAGCTCGGCGCCAGTGTCGAGGTGCTCGACGTCAAGGCGATGACCAAGCTCGGCATGGGCGCGCTGCTCGGCGTCGCGCAGGGATCGGCGCGGCCCGGCCGCACCGTGATCATGCGCTGGAACGGCGGCAAGAAGAGCGAGGCGCCGGTCGCGTTCGTCGGCAAGGGCGTCTGCTTCGACACCGGCGGCATCTCCATCAAGTCGGCCGGCGGCATGGAGGATATGAAGGGTGACATGGGCGGTGCGGCCTGCGTGGTCGGGCTGATGCACGCGCTCGCGGCGCGCAAGGCCCGCGTCAATGTGGTCGGCGCCATCGGCCTTGTCGAGAACATGCCCGACGGCAATGCGCAGCGTCCGGGCGACATCGTCACCTCGATGTCCGGCCAGACCATCGAAATCATCAACACCGACGCCGAGGGACGCCTCGTGCTCGCCGACGTGCTCTGGTACGTTGCCAAGAAGTTCAAGCCGAAATTCATGGTCGATCTGGCCACGCTGACCGGCGCGATCATGGTCGCGCTCGGCACCGATCACGCCGGCATGTTCTCCAACAATGACGAACTCGCCGAGCGCCTGGCCAAGGTCGGCCTCGAGACCGGTGAGAAGGTGTGGCGCATGCCGCTCGGTCCCGAATACGACAAGCAGATCGATTCGCAATTCGCCGACATGAAGAACACCGGCGGGCGCAACGGCGGCTCGATCACGGCAGCGCAATTCCTGCAGCGTTTCGTCGACGGCACGCCGTGGGCGCATCTCGACATCGCCGGCACCGCGATGGGCGCGCCGAAGACCGAGATCAATCAGAGCTGGGGTTCGGGTTATGGCGTCCGGCTGCTCGAGCGGCTGGTCTCCGACTATTATGAAGCCAGGAAATAGAGTGTCGGCCGGCGCATGACCGAGGTTCTGTTCTACCATCTGCAGAACATGACGCTGGAGAGCGTGCTGCCGCCGCTGCTCGAGAAGTCGCTCGAGCGCGGTTGGCGCGTGGTCGTGCAATCGACGTCGCAGGAGCGCACCGAGACGCTCGACGCGCATCTGTGGACCTACAGCGACGATTCATTCCTGCCGCACGCGACCTCGCGCGTTGCCGACGCGCAGGACCAGCCGATCATCCTGTCGATCGAGGAGGGCAACCCGAATCGGGCCAATGTCCGCTTCCTGGTCGACAATGCGGCGCTGCCGGCCGACTGCGACAGCTACGAGCGGGTGGTCCTCGTGTTCAATGGCGACGATCCCGACGCGGTGGCCTCGGCCCGGGAAAGCTGGACTGCTTGCAAGGCGCGCGGCTTCGAGGTCACCTATTGGCAGACCGACGAGCGGGGACGCTGGCAGCGGCGCCAATAGCGATAGCTACTAATTAATGATAATTCGACGTTTCTTGGGGCGGGCCACGGTCATGCCGCAAAGTGATGTTCGGACAAACCCTTAGGTGAAGGGGTAGGAGCTTTGTCGATCGTGCGGGACGGAACATTCAGTCGGAAGTCGTTGATGGCCTTGCTGGTGCTTGCACCGGGACTTGCCGGCTGTTCGGGCGCCGGATCCGACTTGTTTTCGCGCGATGCGGAATGGTTCTCGCGTCCCGGGCGGGTGTTCATCCGCAACATCTCGATCGAATCGCCGCCGCTGACGCCGGACAAGCCGGTGACGAACGACGATCTCGTCAGTGCCGACGGCAGCTGTCCAGGCATGGCACCGCCGCCGGGCGCCGCCGATGCCAACGCACAGGCCGGCGGTGCACCGCCGCCGCAACCAACGGGCGGCAGCGTTGCACTCGGCCACACTGAATGCGACGTCGTGCGCGGCATCGGTGCTCCCGACAGTGTGAACCTGTCCAATGGGCCGGGCGGCGAGCGTGTTGCGGTCGTGACCTGGTCGCGTGGCGCGCGCGCCGGCATCTACACCTTCTCCTCAGGGCGCCTGTCGTCCGTCGAGCGCGGTGCGGACCCTGTGCCGGAGCCGAAGCAGGCCAAGCCGAAGAAGAAAAAGACCTCGCAGGGTTAGGGTATTTTCGCCGCAGCGGCAGGTCGATGCCTGCTTGCGCTGGCATCACACCGGACAGAGCCCTGGCGCTCCCTCCACCGTCGTCCCTGCGAAAGCAGGGACCCATACTCCGCGGCCCGTGTTGTGAACGGGGCTCGTCGTTCCACCATCGTGCAACAATAACTAGCTGTGGTTATGGGTCCCTGCTTTCGCAGGGACGACATCGAATATGCGGCTCCGGTGGGTCAAATCTAATTCGCGGCCTCGTCGAGCTCGGCGCTGGCTTCCAGCCAGTCTTCCTCGGCGCGCTGTAGCGCGCTCTCGGCGCCGGCGCGCGCCTTGGTCAGTTGCGCCGCCTGCTTAGGATCGCGCGTAAAAATATCGGGCAATGCGAGCGCGGTATCGATCTTGGCGATGATGCCGTTGATGCGCTCGATCTCGGCCTCGGCTTGCGTGACCCGCTGCCTGGGTGAAGCACGCTTCTCATTGCGGGCGCGCTCCAGCTTGGCGGGCTCCTTGACGCGCTCGCGCGAGGCCGGCCGGCCGTCATTGGCCGACAGGATCATGCGTCGATACTCGTCGAGATCGCCGTCATAGGCCGTCACGGTCTGGTTTGCCACGACCCACAAGCGGTCGGCGCAGGCCTCGATCAGATAACGATCGTGCGAGACCATCATGACCGCGCCGGGGAATTCGTTGATCGCCTCCGCCAGCGCCGCACGGCTGTCGATATCGAGATGGTTGGTCGGCTCGTCCAGGATGATCATGTTCGGGCCGAAGAACGTGGCAAGCCCCAGCAGCAGCCGCGCCTTCTCGCCGCCCGACAGGCTCCTCACCAGCGTGTCGCCGGCCTTGCCGGAGAAACCGATCGCGCCGACGCGGCCGCGCACCTTGCTCTCCGGCGCCTCCGGCATCAGCTTGCGGATGTGATCATAGGGCGAGCCATCGAGATTGAGCTCGTCAACCTGGTGCTGGGCGAAATAACCGACCGACAGCTTGTCGGCCCTCGTGATCCTGCCGGCAAACGGCGCGAGCTTGCCCGCCAGCAGCTTGACCAGCGTCGACTTGCCGTTGCCGTTGGCCCCTAACAGCGCGATGCGGTCGTCGGTATCGACGCGCAGCGTCACGCGATTGAGCACCGGCTTGCCGGGTTCGTAGCCGACCGAGACGTCATCGACCGCGATGATCGGCGGCGACAGCAGCTTCTCCGGCGCCGGGAACGAGATCTCATGAACATCCTGGGTCACCAGCGCGGTGATCGGCTTCATCCGCTCCAGCATCTTCACGCGCGACTGCGCCTGCCGCGCCTTCGAGGCCTTGGCCTTGAAGCGGTCGACGAAGTCCTGCAGGCGCTTGCGCTCATCGGCCTGCCGCTTGGCGTGCTTGGCGTCGAGCAGTTCGCGCGCGGCGCGCTGTTCCTCGAACGAGGAATAGGTGCCCTTGTAGAGCGTCAGCTTGCCGCGATCGAGGTGCAGGATCTGATCGACCGAGGTGTCCAGGAGATCGCGGTCGTGGCTGATCACGATTACCGTGCGCGGATAGTTGGCGAGATGGTTCTCGAGCCACAACGTGCCTTCGAGATCGAGATAGTTGGTCGGCTCGTCCAGCAGCAGAAGGTCGGGCGCGGAGAAGAGCGTCGCCGCCAGCGCGACGCGCATGCGCCAGCCGCCGGAAAATTCCGCGCACGGCCGCGCCTGGTCTGATGTCGAGAAGCCCAGGCCGGAGAGGATCGCCGCGGCACGGGCGGGCGCGGAATGGGCGTCGATGTCGACCAGCCGGGTCTGGATTTCGGCGATCCGGTGCGGATCGTGCGCCGTCTCGGCCTCGCGCAGCAGCGCGTCGCGCTCGAGATCGGCCTTCAGCACGACGTTGATCAGGCTTTCGGGCCCGTCGGGCGCTTCCTGCGCGAGGCTGCCGATACGCCAGCGCGGCGGAAGCGCGATGCTGCCGCTCTCGGTCGGGATGTCGCCCCGGATGGCGTGAAACAGCGTCGATTTGCCGACGCCGTTGCGGCCGACAAATCCGACGCGGGCTCCGGGCACAATTTGTACCGAACTGTGATCGATCAACAGCCGTCCGGCGATCCGGACCGAGATGTCAGTGATGGAGAGCATGCAGCGTTGTCACCGGACCCGCCGCCAAACGCAACCCGTCTGTTTGTAAAATCTCTCCCGGACGCTGTTGCAAAAACGCAATTGGGCTGCTGGTCAACCCTCAACATCTAATGGTGATCGCCTTCCCGTCGTTGCATCTCGTCGAGGAGCTGCTGCAGGCGGGACGAAAGCGCGGGCTCTGGCCGCATGCTTTGCTGAAGCCGTTCACCCACGGCATCGCAGATGTAACGGCAGGTCTTGTGATCAATCTGATCGGCGTCCTTGTCGATCTTGCTCATTGTCATCGTCATGGCACATCTCTTGGCGAGTTCCACCTCGCGTGTTCGAGTAGCTCCTCGCCATGACAAGTCGCGACCCCGGATTTGGTTTCCGCGCCTTGCTCTCGCCTTGAGGTAGTGGGCCCCGTCATGTGCCCGGGTTCCCCGGCGGACTTGAAAAAAGCCCCGGCGCGAGGGCCGGGGCGAGAAGCAAGTCAGGGGAGCAGTCGACAGATTCGATGGATCAGTAGCAGCGGTTGACCAGGCGCCAGCGGGGGCCCCACGGGGTCGGCACGACGCGGCGCACGTAGCAGCCGCCGCCATAGCCATAACCGCCGTAATAGGCCGGGCCGCCGACGATGACGCGCGGGCCGCCCCACCAGCCGTGGTGCCATCCACCGTGCCAGCCGCCATGCCAACCACCCCACGCAGAGGCGGAGGTCGGGGCGAGCGCGGCGGCACCGAGCGAAACCGCGGCGATGGCGGCAAGCGAGAGTTTGCGTAACATGATCGTCTCCTCGAGCTATGGGCGCGCGCGACGCGCCCGCGGTGACATTTCCCGAGACGTCCTGTGAGGCTTGCGGATGGGGGGCCAGCAAGGCGTCCGATCGCTGCAGAGCCTATGTGGGTGGAGCTGAACGGCAGCGGCACGGCGCTGACAGAATGGGTTCACCTAGGTGAAATCGCGGTAAGTTGGCCGAGCCGGCCGCTGGTCCGGAGGGCACCCAAACGACGGTTTTCGTCGTGAAAATCCGTCAAAACTAAAGGCTAACGCGTCACAGGGTCGCTTGCCGTTACCCGATCGCGCCGATATAAGCCCCGGCAACTCCCAGCCACGTTTACAAGGACGAAATCATGGCGATTGAACGCACCTTTTCGATCATCAAGCCCGACGCCACCGAGCGCAACCTGACCGGCGCGGTCAATGCGGTGATCGAGAAGGCGGGCCTGCGGGTTGTGGCGCAGAAGCGCATCCGCATGACCCGCGGCCAGGCCGAGACCTTCTACGCCGTCCACAAGGCGCGTCCGTTCTTCGGCGAGCTGGTCGACTTCATGACCTCGGGCCCGGTCGTGGTCCAGGTGCTGGAAGGCGAAGGCGCCATCCTGAAATATCGCGACGTGATGGGCGCGACCGATCCGTCGAAGGCCGCCGAAGGCACCATCCGCAAGCTCTATGCGAAGTCGATCGGCGAGAATTCGGTGCACGGTTCGGATGCGCCGGAGACCGCCGTGATCGAGATCGCGCAGTTCTTCGCAGGCAACGAGATCGTCGGCTAACGCCGTATTGCTGAAGTGGCGCGGTCTCCCGAGGGGACCGCGTCGAAACAAACCGGGGAGCGGCGGACGATCGCCGTCAGGGGCGGCCGCAAGGCTGAATAGGACTCGCTGTGGACTGGCTGTGGCAGATCTTTGATCCGGCGTACATCGGCGCGTTCTTCACCGAATTCAAGAACGAGATGGCGACGCCGACCTTCTGGGTCGCCGTCGGCAAGATCATCTGGATCAACGTCCTGTTGTCGGGCGACAACGCGCTCGTGATCGCGCTCGCTTGCCGCGGGCTCGCGCCGCGCCAGCGCCTGTGGGGTATGATTCTCGGCGCCGCCGCAGCGGTGCTGCTGCGCGTCATCTTCACCGGTATCGTCGCCAGCCTGATGGAGCTTCCCTATTTGAAGCTGGTCGGCGGGCTGGCGCTGATCGTGATCGCCGCCAAGCTGCTGGTGCCGGAGCAGGAAGACGAGGACAGCGTGCACGCGGCCTCGCATTTGTGGGCCGCGGTTCAGATCGTCGTGGTCGCCGACATCGTGATGAGCCTCGACAATGTGATCGCGGTGGCCGCCGCCGCCAATGGCAGCGTGCCGCTGCTGGTGCTCGGCCTTGCGATCAGCGTTCCCCTCATCGTTGCCGGCGCGGCGCTGATCATGGCGCTGCTCACCAAGATGCCGGTCCTGGTCTGGGCCGGTGCCGCGCTGCTTGGCTGGATCGCGGGCGATGTCATCGCGACCGATCCGGCCGTGCATCCGAAGCTGGACGCGCTGTTCGCCGGACCGCTCGGTGCCAAACTCGATTCCTGGCTAACGTCGGTCGGGATGTCGCCGCAATTCGCCCATGGCGGCAATGGTGGCGAGATCGCGCTCGCGGTGCTCGGCATCATCGTGGTGCTGGTCGCGGGGTCGATCTGGCGCCGCCACGCACTCCGCAAGGCAAAGCACGCCGCCAAGGCGGCGTGAGCCCTGACCAAGGCGGCGTGAGCCCTAGCGCCGCACGATCGAGCCGACGCGCCCGACCAGCCGCGCCAATTGCTTGAAGCGGCTGCCGACGCGGTCGGCGACCAGATCCACCATCCGGTGCTCGAACACCAGCATCAGCTTGCGGCCCTGGGTGCGGAAATGGGTTGCCGGCAGCACGCCGGTGCGCGCCGCCGTGATCAGATGCGCCACGCGGAACGCGGCGCCGAGCACGCGGGCGCGCTCGTCCATCGCCGGCGTCACCAGCGCGCGGATCTGCGGCGGCGGCTCGTTTTCTTCGCTGAGGCCGGCGTAGCGATAGAACACCGAGAGTGCGACGAAGGCGCGGCCCTGATGCGTGATCGAGCCGAAATTGCCGTTCATGATCAGGCTGAGGGTTTCCTCGCCGCGATGATCGGGATGCACCCGCCAGCCGATATCGGAGAGCAGGCAGGCGACATGCCGCAGCCTGCGGTCTTCCTCGGTCTCGCGCAGCCTGACGACGCGCACCAGCCGGTCGGTCCACGCCGTCAGCTCCTGGGCGTGGCGGGCCGAGCGCGACAGCAATTCGTTGAGGTTCTGCGCGGCGCAGAGCAGCCCGTCCTTGGCGCGTTCGGCCGGCGGCAGCATCTCGTAGAGCAAGCCCTCGCGCACGCCGAAGGTCGAGAACACGATGGTCTTCGGCTGGGCCACGCGGATGATGTATTCGAGCACGAGCGCGGCGTAGGCCAATAGCGGCCGCCGCGCATCGGCGACCGATTCGATATTGGCCAGCATGTTGGTAGCCGCCAGCCGCCGCAGCCGCTGCGCGAAGTCGAGCGCGTCCGCCGCCGGGATCGAATAGCCGTGCATCACCTTGAGCGGGTAGCCGCTCTGGATGATGTGTATGCGCGCCAGCGCACGCCAGGTGCCGCCGACCGCATAGAAGGTGCGGCCGCGGCCGGTCTTGAGCTGGGCGACGCCCAGCAGCTCGTTCTTGACGATGCGTTCGGCGCGCTTGAGCGATTTGTTGGAGAGGTCCTGCAGCGCGAGGCTGCCGAGCGGCAGTGTCACGCCGCTGCGCACGCGGCTGCCCTTGACGTCGATCAATTCGAGCGAGCCGCCGCCGAGATCGCCGACGATGCCGTTCGGATTGTGCACGCCCGAGACGACGCCGAGCGCGGACAGCTTTGCTTCACGCGGCCCGGTGAGAATCTCGATCTTGGCGCCGCAGATGCGCTCGGCCTTGGCGATGAAGTCCGGACCGTTCTTGGCGTCGCGGCAGGCCGCGGTCGCGATCGCGTAGACGCGGCCGACCTGCTGGATCCTGCACAGCGCGCGAAAACGGCGCAGCGCGGTGAGCGCCTTGTTGACGGCATCGGTTGCGAGCAGGCCGGTGCTCTGCACCTCGCGCCCGAGCCCGCAGAGCGCCTTCTCGTTGAAGATGGTGATGAGGCTGCGCGCCATCGCCTCGTAAACCACGAGACGAACCGAGTTCGAGCCGATATCGATGACAGCGACGCTGGAAGCGCGCTTCCGCGGTCGCTTCACCGTAAGGCCCCCTTAAGACGATGGCTGCTGTCGCTCGTTGCGACGCGTGAGACGGCGCGGTGAAGATTCCTTGAGAGACTTACCACGGCCGGACAGACTCGGATTTGTCATGAAGTAGTCATGCAGATTGAAGGGCTCTTCGCCTTTCGCGGCCTTCATACGCGTTGACGACCCATCCGGCAACAATTGCCAGCTCTGCTCGGTGTCCTTCAGATTCGCGACCATGATCTGTTCGAGAACCTGCTGATGCACCGTGGGATTTTGCAGCGGACAGAGAACCTCGACGCGGCGGTCGAGGTTCCGCGGCATCATGTCGGCGGACGAGATATACACAGCAGCTTTTGTGCTCGGCAGGCCCTGGCCCATCCCGAAGCAATAGATTCGGCCGTGTTCCAGGAACCGGCCGATCACCGATTTGACGCGGATGTTCTCGGACAATCCCGGCAGCCCCGGCCGCAGGCAGCAGATGCCGCGCACCACGAGCTCGACCGAGACGCCGGCCTGCGAGGCCTCGTACAGCGCGTCGATGATATCAGGGTCGACCAGCGCATTCATCTTCATCCAGACCGCGCCGGGCCGGCCATGCTTGACGTGGGCGATCTCGCCGTGGATGTGCTCGATGATCCGCTTGCGCAGCGTCAGCGGCGACACCGCCATCTTCTCGATGTCGCTCGGCTCGGCATACCCGGTGATGTAGTTGAAGACCCTCGCGACGTCGCGGCCGATGATCGGATCCGAAGTGAAGTAGGAGAGGTCGGTGTAGATGCGCGCGGTCACCGGGTGATAGTTGCCGGTGCCGGTGTGCACATAGGTCGTGAGATTGCCGCCCTCGCGGCGCACCACCATCGACAGCTTGGCATGCGTCTTCAATTCGATGAAGCCGTAGACCACCTGCACGCCGGCGCGTTCGAGGTCGCGGGCCCAGCGGATATTGGCTTCCTCGTCGAAGCGCGCCTTCAACTCGATCAGCGCGGTCACCGACTTGCCGGCTTCGGCGGCTTCCGCCAGCGCGCGCACGATCGGCGAATTGTTCGAGGTGCGATAGAGCGTCTGCTTGATCGCGACCACGTCGGGATCGCGTGCCGCCTGCTGCAGGAACTGCACCACGACGTCGAACGATTCGTAGGGGTGATGGACCACGAGGTCCTTCTGGCGGATGGCGGCGAAGATATCGCCGCCATGATCGCGCACCCGCTCGGGATGACGCGGCACATAGGGCGGGAATTCGAGGTCGGGGCGATTGAGGCGGGTGAGCTGCGACAGTTCGTTCATCGCCAGCACGCCGTCGACCAGGATCACTTCGTCGTCGGCGGCCGACAAGGCATGCTGCACGAAGATGCGCAGCTCCTCGGGCATCGTGGCCTCGATCTCGAGCCGGATCACCGACCCGCGGCGGCGGCGCTTGAGCGCGGTCTCGAACAGGCGAACGAGGTCTTCGGCCTCTTCCTCGATTTCGAGTTCGGAGTCTCTGATGATGCGGAATGCGCCCTGGCCCTTGACGGTGTAGCCGGGGAACAGGCGGCCGATGAACAGACCGGTAGCTTGCTCCAGCGTGATCAGCCGCGCCGGCGCGCCTTCCTTGGTGGAGGGGATGCGGATGAATCGGTCGATCTTGCCGGGCATGCGGATCAGCGCGTTCATCGCCTTGCCGTCGGCGATCCGCGACAATTGCAGCGCCACCGTGAAGCCGAGATTCGGGATGAACGGGAAGGGATGCGCCGGGTCGATCGCCAGCGGCGTCAGCAGCGGGAAGATGTTGTGGAGGAAGTGATCCTCGATCCAGCTGCGCTCGGACTTGGTGACGTCGCGGCCGTCGACCAGCTGGATGCCGACCTTGGCCAGGATATCCCGCAGGTCGCTCCAGATCGCCTGCTGGTCGGAGGCGAGCTGCGAGACGGTCTTGTTGATCATCACGAGCTGCTCGGCCGGCAGCAGGCCGTCCGGGCTGCGCTCGGTAATGCCCTCGCGGACCTGCGCCTTGATGCCGGCGACACGGACCATGAAGAACTCGTCGAGGTTATTCGCCGAAATCGACAGGAAGCGGACCCGCTCCAGCACGGGATGGCCGAGATTGACCGATTCCTCGAGCACCCGCCGGTTGAAGTGCAGCCAGGAGAGCTCCCGGTTGATGAAGCGCTCGGGGCTGGTCGCGATTGCGGGAATGGCGGGAAATTCCGCCTCTTTTTCTTTGATTTCAGTAGCTTGTGCCGAGTCCATCAAGTGCTGGTCCAATTCAGGGCAGGGGCCGGGGCGGTCTAGCCGAGAGCCGCAGAAACCATGTGATATTGCGATGACGTTTCGATGACATTGATGTTCCGCTTCCCTGCGCCGTCAAGCCGCGGGGATGGATCAGGCATCGCGCAACAGCTCCGCCGCCAGCGCCCGTGTGACGGGACGGCCGAGCCGGAGTGCCTCGGTATCGAGCAACTCGACCGCCTGCCGGACGGCAACGTAGGAACGCTCGATCCGGTTGCTCAGATAGCTGACGAGCGGTTCGTCCACGCTCATCTGGCGGTCGGCGCAGAACTTGACGATCAGGCCGCGGAACAGCTGGTCGTCCGGCGGCAGCAGCGTCACAGTCGGCACCGCGCGGAGCCGCGACCGCAGGTCGCGCAATTCGATCTCGAACGCCGAGGGCGGAACGCGCGCCGTGATCAGCACGTAGGCATCGTCCTCGCGCGCCAGATTCATCAGATGAAACAGCGCGCGCTCGTCGAAATCCGCCGGCCTCAGGTCTTCGACGACGAGCGCACCGGTCGCAAGCGCGGTCGGCACCGTGTCGGCGGTCAGCGCATGCGCCGCGGTCGAGCGCGCGCCGGCGCTCTCGGCCCAGATCGCGGCGAGGTGGCTTTTGCCGGAGCCGTCAGGCCCGACCAGCAGCATGATTCGGTTCGGCCAGTCGGGCCAACCGTCGATCAGCGCCAGCGCGGCCTCATTGGCAGGGCCCTCGAGGAAATCGTCGCGGGTCAGCTTCTCCTCGTGCGGCAGGGCCAAAGCCAATTGACGAGGTTGAACGCTACTGGCCACACAAGTCTCCAAACCACCTTATTTTAGCTATGCGCAAACGCGTCGCGTTTGTCGCGGGAAAACCGGCTTCGACTTTTCCGGATCCCGCCTACCGAGCTTCGATCGTGCTCATGTGCCGCACCCACTCCACGAGATAGAGGGACACCGAACCCAAAGTAAAGATCGTGACCAGGCCCATCAGGATCCAGTCATAAGGATGCGGTTCGAAGCCGAAGCCGAGCGAGGCGAGCACCAGCGCCGCGAACGCGACCTGCGCCACCGTGTTCAGCTTCGACACCATCAGCGGCTTCATCTCGACCGGCTTGTCGAACAACCATGACACAATCACGGCGGAGACGATCATGATGTCGCGCGACACCACGAGAATCACGATCCAGCGCGGCACCGCGCCCCAGATTCCGAGCGCGACATAGATCGACACCAGGAGCGCCTTGTCGGCGAGCGGATCGAGCAGGGCGCCGAGCTCGCTCGTCATGTTGAAGCGCTTCGCGAGGAAACCGTCGACCGCGTCCGAGACGCCGGCGATCACGAAGATCGCGAACGCAATCTCCATCTGACTGGACACGATGGCCCAGACGATCACCGGCACCAGGATGATGCGGCCGAGGGTGATGATGTTCGGAATGCTCAACTTGGATCGCTTCCCGGCTAGAAGCCTGATTTTACTCGATATCCGGCTCTTTTGCGCAGCCGCCTTGTGTTATCTACATAGTATCGCGGCGGCAGCGCCGCGAGCCATTGCGCGGGGGCGGAATTCCTCGTAACCAGCCCCTGATCATCTGGAATTGGGCATGACCGAGCGCAAAAACGGGCTCACTTACGCGGATTCGGGTGTCGATATCGACGCCGGCAATCGACTGGTCGATCTGATCAAGCCGATGGTGCGGGCCACCGCGCGGCCTGGCGCGGACGCCGAGATCGGCGGTTTCGGCGGGCTGTTCGACCTCAAGGCCGCCGGCTTCAAGGATCCGGTCCTGGTGGCCGCGACCGATGGCGTCGGCACCAAGCTGAAGATCGCGATCGAGACCGGCATTCATGGCGGCATCGGCATCGATCTGGTCGCGATGTCGGTCAACGACCTCGTCGTGCAAGGCGCGGAACCGCTGTTCTTCCTCGACTATTTCGCCTGCGGCAAGCTGCACCCGGAGGCCACCGCGCAGATCGTCGCCGGCATCGCCGAAGGCTGCCGCGAATCCGGCTGCGCGCTGATCGGCGGCGAAACCGCGGAGATGCCCGGCCTCTACAAGGATGGCGATTACGACCTTGGCGGCTTCGCGGTCGGCGCGGCCGAGCGCGGCACCTTGCTGCCGACCGCGGATATCGCGGCGGGCGATGCCGTGATCGGGCTGGCTTCCTCCGGCGTGCACTCCAACGGCTATTCGCTGGTGCGCAAGATCGTCGAGCAGTCCGGCGTTGCCTATGACGCGCCGGCGCCGTTCGCGCCGGTCATGACGCTCGGCGCGGCGCTGCTGACGCCGACCAGGCTCTATGTGAAATCCTGCCTGCGCGCGATCCGCGACACCGGCGCCGTGAAAGGGCTCGCCCACATCACCGGCGGCGGCTTCACCGACAACATTCCGCGCGTGCTGCCGAAGCATCTCGGCGTCGGCATCGATCTGGCGCGGCTGCCGGTGCTGCCGGTGTTCAAATGGCTGGCCGAGCAGGGCGGCATCGCCGAGCTCGAGCTGCTGCGCACCTTCAACTGCGGCATCGGCATGATCGCGATCGTCAAGGCTGATGCGGTCGACGCCGTGACCGAGGCCTTCACCGCGGGCGGCGAGACCGTGACGCTGCTCGGCGAGGTGATCGAGGCCAAGGGGACGCATGAGGGCGAGCATCGCGTGGTCTATAACGGTCATCTCGATCTCTCGCGATGAAGCGCCGCGTCGCCATCCTGATCTCCGGCCGCGGCTCCAACATGGCCGCGCTGATCGAGGCTGCGAAGGCTCAGGATTTCCCGGCCGAGATCGTGGCCGTGATCTCGAACCGCGCCGACGCCGCCGGGCTCGAAAAGGCGGCCGCGAGCGGCATTGCGACCATCGTCATCGAGAGCAAGCCGTTCGGCAAGGACCGCGCCGGCTTCGAGGCCGTGCTGCAGCGCGCGCTCGACGACAGGCAGGTCGAGCTGATCTGCCTCGGCGGCTTCATGCGGCTGTTCACCGCCGAGTTCGTACGGCACTGGTACGGGCGGATGCTCAACATCCATCCCTCGCTGCTGCCCTGCTTTCCCGGCCTCGATCCGCACGGCCAGGCGTTGCGCGCAGGGGTCAAGCTGTCCGGAGCGACGGTGCACTTCGTGATCCCGGAGACCGACGCCGGACCGATCGTGATGCAGGGCGCGGTCACGGTCGCTGACGACGACACGGCCGAGACGCTCGCCGCGCGCGTGATCACCATCGAGCATCGCATCTATCCGGAGGCGCTGCGGCTTCTGGCAAGCGGCCGGCTCAAGCTCGAAGGCGACCTCTGCAAGACGCTTGGGAGCGCGCCGACGGACGGCACGCTGATCGCGCCGGCGCCTTAGCGCGCGGTAGCACGAGAGGTCCCCCGGGGTGATGCAGCCGGGGGAGGCATCCGGATGAATTCCGCTGGCAGCGGCGTTCAGTGAACCTTGAGGTTCTCGGCCGACGCCTTGCCGCGGTTCTCCACCAGCTCGTACTCGACGGACTGGTTCTCGTTCAATGTGCTGAGGCCCGCGCGCTCGACCGCCGAGATGTGGACGAACACATCCTTGTCGCCGACGGCTGGCTTGATGAACCCGTAACCTTTGGTCGGGTTGAACCATTTGACGGTACCCTTCGGCATCGTCTCTCTCCCAGTTTAGACATAAAAAAGACGCGGCCACGTTTTCCACGTGCCACGCCGCAAGCGGACTTTGCGCTGTCTGTTCACTTCCCGGGTCGTCAGATCCAAAGTCTTCAAGTCCGAAGTTTCGCCTCTCGAAGCCTGTACATCGAAGCCTTGGATATCAACGTCGCGAAACGCACAGTCGAACGGCCGCAATCCGATTGTGAAGCGATTGCAACACGAAAATTGCGCCTTAGCAAGCGCGGTGGTTTTGCGTGACGCAACCTCAGCCTGTGCCGGTCGAACTCCGGCGCAACGCGTTCGGCCACTGGCCGACTGCCGGTGGAACCTGGCACGCGCCGGGCGAACGGCGTGCGCTAGCCCCGGTCCACCCGCACCACGCGGCCCTTGTCGATCGCGAGCGCGAGCTGGCCGTGCTTGAGCTTGAGCGCGGCCTCGCCGAACAGTTCGCGCCGCCAGCCGTGCAGGGCGCCGACCTCGGCCTGATCGCTGGCCGCGATCTGCTCGAGATCGTCGACGGTGGCGATCACCTTGCTGGCGACGCCGTGCCGCTCCGAGGTCATGCGCAGCAGCACCTTCAACAGCTCGACGGTCGCCGCGCCGTTGGAATTGTTTCTCGGCTTTTCCAACTTGGGCAGCGTGGCCTGGTCGCGGGCGAGGCCGCGCTGCACGGCAGCAATGATGTCGGCGCCCCATTTGGAGCGCTCGAATCCTTTCGGCAGCGAGCGCAGATTGCCGAGCTTCTCCAGCGAGGTCGGCGCGTGGGTGGCGATATCGCCGACCGCATCGTCCTTGAGCACGCGCGAGCGCGGCACGTCGCGGCTCTGCGCCTCCTGCTCGCGCCAGGCCGCGACCTCGATCAGCACCGCGAGCTCGCGCGGCTTGCGCACGCGGGTCTTGAGCCGCTCCCAGGCACGCTCGGGATGGAAGTCGTAGGTCTTCGGCGAGGTCAGGACCTCCATCTCCTCGCTGACCCAGTCGCTGCGGTCGCGCTTCTTCAGATCAGCGTCGAGCGCCGCGAACACCTCGCGCAGATGGGTCACGTCGGAGACGGCGTAATGCAGCTGCTCGTCGCTCAGCGGCCGGCGCGACCAGTCGGTGAAGCGGTGGGTCTTGTCGGGGCGGTGGCCGGTGACGCGGTCGACGAGCTGGTCATAGGCGATGCTGTCGCCATAGCCGAGCACCATGGCGGCGACCTGGGTGTCGAAGATCGGATGCGGGATCGTGCCGGAGAGGTGCCAGACGATTTCGATGTCCTGCCGCGCGGCGTGGAATACCTTGAGCACGGCCTCGTTCGACATCAGGTCGAAGAACGGCTTGAGGTCGATGCCGGGTGCCAGCGCGTCGACCACGACGGCTTCTTCCGCGCTCGCCATCTGCACGACGCAGAGCAGCGGATAGTAGGTCGTCTCCCGCAGGAACTCGGTGTCGACAGTGATGACCTTGTGTTTGGCGAGCCGGTCGCAGGCGGCGGCGAGGTCGGAGGTCGTGCTAATCAAATCCATGAAGTGTCCATAACGGCTTGACCACACGCGTTCTGCCGAAAGGGCAGCTATGTCAAGGGTCTTGCAGGGATTTTGGCCCTGCGCGGGGTGAGGGACGGGCCATTTTTGAATTGATTGGGCGTGATTCGAGGGTGTTTTCGGCCCGGTCGTGCCGGGAATTCGGCGGTCGTGCGGGCGAAGGGCGGGACCCATAACCGCCGGAATTCGTTGGTCGGGCGATCGCGGCCCCGGCCGCGCGCGGCAATGGGCATTGGGGGTAATGGGTCCTGACTTTCGCCAGGACGACGATGAGGGTGGTTCTCGCGCGATACGGCGCATCGTCATTGCGTACTTCATGTCGGTGTCATCGCCCGGTCCCGTCTTCGCCAAGGCTTCGATGACGCTATGCATTCTTGGCGCGCCGAAGCTTCAACGGAGGCGGCGAGCCGGGCGATGACAGTGCGGATGCCACACACGATCGTCGTCCTGGCGAAAGCCAGGACCCAGAACCACCGCATTTGATCATGAACGGGATCGTGGCCCCAGCGTCGCGCAACAACTCTCATTTGGGGTAATGGGTCCTGGCTTTCGCCAGGACGACATTGAGTGTGTGGCGCGGTCTGTGAGTCACGCATCCACATCCTCGCGGCGCTGACGCGTCCGAGTCATCGCGCGCGAAATCGGATGGCGCCGCGCGTTTCGCACTTTGTGAACGCGTTCAGTCTGGGGTAAACAAGCCCCTTGGCATCGTCGAACGAGGCCCATTGTCGCCAATGGCCCGCAGTCGGACGGATCACAATGCCGGAGAAACAGCCAGGCGCCGATATGGAGGCTGCTCTCAAGCACTGGCTCGAAACCGTTGATCTCGGCCAGTACGGCGACCTCTTTGTGCTGCATCGCATCGGTTTGGACATCCTGCCCGATTTGACCGAGCAGGATCTGGTCGAACTTGGCCTTCCGCTGGGAGATCGCAAGCGCTTGCAGCGCGCGGTTGCTTCCCTGACCGGTTCGGCAAAAGGTCGCGCCGGCGGCAGGAGCGTCGCGGAAGGCGCAGCGGTGAGCGCCGCGCGGCGCCAGCTGACCGTGATGTTCTGCGACATGGTCGGATCGACCTCGCTGTCCGAGCAGTTCGATCCCGAAGACGTCCGCGACATGATCGCGAGCTTCAGGGAAAAGTGCGTCAGCGTGGTCAAGCGGTACGAAGGCTTCGCGGCCCGCTACCTCGGGGACGGCATTCTGGTCTATTTCGGCTATCCGAATGCGCATGAGGATGACGCCGAGCGGTCGGTGCGTGCGGCGCTCGAAATTGTACGGAGCCTGTCGTCGGCGAGAGCGAGTGATGCCCGCGACGTTGCAAGTCATGGGCCCAGTGTGCGCATCGGGATTGCGACCGGCCTTGTTGTCGTCGGAGACCTGGTTGGACAGGACACCGAGGAGCACGATTCCGCAGTCGGCGAGACGCCAAATCTGGCTGCCCGTCTGCAGGCCTTGGCGCCTCCGGACGGCGTCGTCATTGCGTCTTCGACGCAATCCCTGCTGAGAGGAAAGTTCGACTACCAGGACTTAGGATTTCACGCGCTGAAGGGGATATCCGCGAAGGCCCAGGCCTGGCTCGTGGTTAGGCCCTGCCGCGCCGAGACGCGATTTGCCGCGGCCATGGGCTCCAGATTGACGCCGCTGGTCAACCGCACCGAAGAGGTGGCGTTGCTGCTCACGCGTTGGCAGCAAGCGAAAGCCCGTGAGGGGCAGGTCGTGCTGCTGACAGGCGAGCCGGGAATCGGAAAGTCCAGGATCGTTCAGGAATTGCGGGAGCGGATCGCAGGTGATCAGCACGGTCAAGTTTCCTTCCAGTGCTCTCCCTATTACAGCAGCACCGCTTTTCATCCCTTCATCGAGCATCTCAAGTTCGCGCTCGGCCTTGACGGCGAGAACGCGTCTGCGCTTTGGCTGACAAAGCTTGAAGCCGGCGTCGCCGCCTCGAACGGCGAGGCGGACACAGTGGTGCCGATCCTTGCGGCGTTGCTTTCAATTCCCACCGGTGACCGCTACGCGGACCTGGATCTCTCGCCGCAACAGCTGAAGGATGCGACGATCGCCACGCTCGTCAACCATCTGCTCGCGCAAGCGCGCGGGCAGACGCTGCTGATCGATTTTGAGGACGCACATTGGATCGATCCCACCTCGCGGGCCGTGCTCGATCTGCTGGTGGAGAACGTTCGCACCACGTCGATCCTTGTCGTGATCACCTGTCGTCCGGAGTTTCAGCCGGGCTGGAAGGATCACGCGCACACCATCAGTGCGAACCTCAAGCGTCTCGGCCGACAGGTCCGCACGATATTGGTCGAACGTGTGGCTGGAGAAAAGGAGCTTCCCAGAGAGGTGATTGAGGACATCATTGTCAAAACCGATGGCGTGCCGCTCTTCCTTGAAGAGCTGACCAAGGCCGTTCTCGAGTCCGACGTCTTGACTGAGCAACATGGACGTTACGTCTTGTCCGGTCCGTGGCATCAGCTCGCTATTCCCGCGACATTGAACGATTCCCTGATGGCCCGCCTCGACCGGATGGGATCGTTCAAGAAAATCGCGCAGATCGGCGCCACCATCGGCCGCGAGTTCTCTTATGAGATCCTTCGCGAGGTTGCCGAGGCGCCGGCGGACCAGATCGAAGCCGCCCTGAACCATCTGGAGGCAGCCGGCTTGATCGTCCGCTTCGGCTTTCTGCCGGAGGCGCTGTACTCGTTCAAGCACGTGATGATCCAGAATGCGGCGCATGAAAGCTTGCTGCACAGGGAAAGAAGAACGCTGCACGCCAAGATCGCACGCGTGCTGGCCGAAAAATATCCGGAGAAGATCGAGCGCGAACCGGAGCTTCTCGCCTACCACCTGACCGAGTCCGGCCAAAGCGAGCCGGCTGCGGGTTTCTGGCTCAAGGCCGGAAAGCAGGCCGCAATGAAGGGGGCGACTCTGGAGGCGATCGGTCATTTGCGTCGTGGGCTCGGGGTTCTGCAAGCCTCACCCGGTATGCAGGGCCGAAACGAGTCCGAGCTTGAGCTTCGCATCGCCCTGGGCACCGCCCTGATCGCGGCAAAGGGTTACGCCGTCCAGGAAGTCGAGGAGAACTATGATCGCGCGCTCGAACTCGGCCGGCATCTTGACAACACGGCGAAGGTCTTTGCGGCGACGCGCGGACTTTGGGTGTGTCACTTTATCCGCGGCGATCTCGCACGGGCGCATGAGCTGAGCGTGGAGCTGCTGCAGTTCGCAAGGCGGGAGGCATCGAACCAAAGTTCGTCCGCGACGCAACAAACGGGATATCTGATCGAGGCGCATCGGGCGATTGCGATGACCATGCTGTATCGCGGGCGGTTTGTCGCCGCCGAACATCACCTTCATCGCTTCAGGAACCTGTACAGTCCTGATCTACACGGCGCCTTGACGGCAACGCATGGCATCCATCCTGGCATCGTCTCGCTCTCGTATCTCGGGTACGTGTCGTGGTTTCTGGGCCGTCCTGACGCAGCGCGCCGATACAGCCAGCAGGCTATTTCGGAAGCGGAAGACCTTCGCCACCCCTTCACGTTGTCGTTTGCGCTGACATTCGGCGCTTACGTTTGCCAGCACCTCCGCGATGTCGAAGGGACCCACCATTATACCAACAGGGCACTGGCCCTCTCATCGGAACACGGCTTCCTGCATTGGAAGCATCAGACGACCATCCTGCGAGGATGGGCGATGACCGAGCTTGGGAATGTCGATGAGGGATTGAACCAGATGCGAATGGCAATCGACGGCTACGAGGGCATGAGCGCCCGGCTCGCCAGTTGCTGGTTCAGGAGCCTGCTCGCGAAGGCTTATGCAAGTGCCGGCTTGCCGGATGCTGCCTTGCGCGAACTCGACAGCGCATCGGCGATCGGGAGAAGAACGGGAGAGCATTTCTACGAAGCCGAGATCTATCGTCTGCAAGGTGAGATGACGCTCAACGACGCGAAATCATCGTCCGTCGAATCCGCCGAGCGAATGTTCCTCGCCTCGATCGAGCTGGCGCGCAGGCAGAGCGCGCGGTCCTTTGAATTGCGGTCAGCTGTCAGCCTGGCGCGCCTATGGCGACATTCCGGCAAACACGCGCGAGCGGCTGAGCTGTTGCTACCCGTCGTTCGAACGTTCACGGAAGGTCTGTCTACGCCTGACGTCAAGGAAGCGCTCGAGCTGGCGAATGAACTGGCAATGGAAATGCCCGGAGATCATGAATGGAGCGGGCGGGTCTGAGGATATCGAGGCGCCCCGGGCGCCATCCGCCCGCCTACACCTGACCGTCGTCACCACGCATCGCAGATGAATGACGGTGTTCGCCTCGGCCCAAGGTTCGCGACGGCGGCAACGTCGGATGCTGTTCCGGCGATGTGCGCCGGACTGATCAGCGGTTGGCGATGCTGCTGGCCTCGATTGGCGGGGCAACGTCGTTCCGATCGATCCGGGCTTCGCCCGCACGAATGCGTGACGGCCATCCGTGCCGCAAGGCCAGCATCGTCAGCCTGTCCCTGACGAGATAATGCGCGGGACCTTCGAGGAAGCGCCAGACGAACCATGCCAGCACCACCATGCCCGTCACGACCAGCACGGTCGACAGCGCGTCCGGCGTTGGTGTGATCAGGAGCAGGATGACGTAGCCGAGCTGCAGATGCAGCAGATAGAGCGGGTAGGTGATGCCGCCGGCGGCCCTGACGAGGCCCGCCGGCAGCGGCACCGACTTGATGCGGGTGGCGGCGAACACGATGCCGAGCGAGACGATGCAGATCGCCGTCACGACCATGGGATCGAAGCTGCCATGGGTGTGGACGCCGAGCCGCTCCAGCTTGTGCACCGCCTGGAATGTCGCCGTGCCCATCGCGAGCGTCAGCAGGCTGTACAGCCTGGTGTCGCGCCGTCCGCGGTAATGCTCATAGATCAGGAGGCCGACGGCGAAGAAGCCGCTGTCGTCGGCCATGAACAGTTTCTCGAACAGGGGAACGTCGATGGTCAGCTCGTTGGCGAAGGTGATCGCGATCCATGCCACGATGATCGTGTCGATCCGCCGTGGAAAGATGCCCCAGGCCAGGAACAGCGCGATCCAGGCGTAGAACACGACCTCGATCACCAGCGACCAATATGCGTCGTCCATGTAGGGCTGACCGAGCATCGGGGCTGCGATGAACAGGTTTGCCAGCCATTGCCCCCACGTCACGTGGAAGTACGCGTGGCCCAGCAGCAGCGTCGCGAGAAAGGTCAGCGTCATGCAGATGACGAAGGTCGGATAGATCCGGCTGAAGCGGGCGATTGCAAAGCCGATCGGCGTGCGGCCTTCGGTCGAATAGGCAATGACGAAGCCGGAGATCGCGAAGAACACGGGTACGCCGAGGAAGCCGTATTGCGCGACCGGGGCGAGGTACGGCAACGCCACTTGCTGAACGCCGTGCGACGCGGTGCCCCAGAAGCCGTAATGGTACAGGATCACGGCCCCGACCGCGGCAAGCCGCAGCAGGTCCAGCACGGGAACCCGGGTCGGTTGTTTAGAAACGCTCGGCATATATCCGCTATCGTGGCGGCGAGGCATGAAGGCGTTCTTAATCCGCCCGGCGAAACGACCGCGCGATCGTTCACGATTGCAGGAGCCCCATGGCGATGCCGGCAGCCGCGCTGAGCACGACCACCACGAGCGGCGGCGCGCGCCACGCCGTGAGCAGGACGAAGCCGGCCAGCGCGATGCCGAAATCGAGCGGACGGTGGACGCTGCTGGTCCACACCGGATTGTAGAGCGCGGCCCCCAGAATGCCGACGACGGCGGCGTTGACGCCGCGCATCATCGCCTGCGCCGCCGGCCGTTTGCGAAAGCCATCCCAGAACGGCAGCGCCCCGAGCAGGACGAGAATTCCCGGCAGGAAGATGCCGACGAGCCCGACGATCGCGCCCGGTAGGCCGCCGATCACGGCGCCGAGATAGGCGGCAAAGGTGAACAACGGGCCCGGCACCGCCTGCGCGGCGCCGTAGCCGGTCAGGAACGCATCGTCGCCGATCCAGCCCGGCGTCACCACCGCTTCGCGCAGCAGCGGCAGCACGACGTGGCCGCCGCCGAACACCAGCGCGCCCGAGCGGTAGAAGGCCTCGAACAGGCCGAGGCCGGGCCATGTCCGCGACAGCAGCGGCAGTCCGACCAACAGCGCGACGAACAGGATCAGCGCTGCGACGCCAACGCGGCGCGATACCGGCATCGCGATATGGGTGACCCCGTTGGCCTGTTGCGCCCGGCAGAACCAGAGCCCGGCGACGGCGCCGAGCACGATGGCGCCGATCTGCGCGATCGACGACGAACTGGCGAGGATGACGAGTGCCGCGACGGTCGTGATCGAGGCGCGTTCGCGGTCGGGGCAGAGCGAGCGCGCCATGCCCCAGACGGCCTGGGCGACGATCGCCACCGCAACCAGCTTGAGGCCGTGCACCAGGCCGGTACCCGCAGGGCCGCTCAATCCGCTGGCGCCGAAGGCAAACAGCACCAGCGCGATCGCCGAGGGCAGCGTGAATCCGGTCCAGGCCGCCAGCGCCCCCAGGTACCCGGCGCGCATCAGGCCGAGCGAAAAGCCAACCTGGCTGCTCGCCGGGCCCGGCAGGAATTGGCAGAGCGCGACCAGATCCGCATAGGCCTGTTCGTCAAGCCAGCGGCGGCGGGTGACGAACTCGTCGCGGAAATAGCCGATATGGGCGATCGGGCCGCCGAAGCAGCTGACGCCGAGCTTGAAGAAGATCAGCAGCACCTCCAGCGGCGAGTGCGTCGAGCTCGCGGTGGCGGGCGGTGTGCCGGGCTGCGGGACGTCGGTGTCGTTCAAGCGTCGTCAATTCCCGCAATTTGCGTCCCAGGTCAGGACTCGTCAGCGCGAGCATATCGCCATTCGATGACGTTTGATCGCGCTATTTCGCGCGGCTCACTCGTAGCGGATGTTCTTCGACGGCCGGCGCGCGGCGGGCATCGCCAGCACGACGAGACAGAGCGCGATCATCGCCAATCCCATAAATTCGAATGCAAATGCGTCCACGGGCCATTCTCCCCCCATCAGAAACAGTTAGACTTGTTGGGGGAGCGTTGACGCGCTGTTAAGCCTTATGGTTACCGCAGCCGGCCTCGGCGCATGGTGGAGAGTGAGTTAACGCTCACATGGGGGAACTCAAGCGCGGTGGTCACCGCGCTTGAGTTCTGAGTTTGCGCATGATCTCCGCGCAAACGCGTTCCGCGCTTGTCGCGCCGGAAAACCGCTTTGCACTTTTCCGGATCATGCGTTAGGCGGCCACGCTCAACGGTCCGGTGCGCAGCTTCAGATCCACCGGCGTCGGGTTCCGCAGGATGTCCAGCACGGGGCAATGACGGTCGACGGTTTCCTTCAGCCGAGCGATGTCGGCCGCGGAGGCCGGACTGTCGATGGCGACCTCGGCCTCGATCTGCTGGAAACCAGCTCGCACGTCTGGATCGACGCTGAAGAAGCCGCGCAGATCGATCGCGCCTGACAGCTTGACGGACACGCCCTTGAGGGGAATGCCGAGCGCGTCGGCATAGAGCCGATAGGTGATCTCCTGGCATGAGCCGAGCGCGGCGAGGATGTACTCGACCGGGTTCGGTGCGGTGTCCTGGCCGCCGAGCGCCGGCGGCTCGTCGACGCTGACGTTGAATTGCCGCACGGCAACGCGGCTATTGACGCCGTCGCCGAGTTGCGAAGTCGCCTGGAACACGGCCTGCGCCTGCGCCGGATCGGCGCCGAGCGCCTGCTGGGTGTCTGCGAAAACCTGCTTGAACCTGAAGCTCATCGTTCGTCTTCCCCATGGCATCGATGATGCGAGGCTGATCGAACGGCTCACGCAGGGCAATAGTCGCGGGATAAAAACGACGGCAGCTCCGCGAAGCGCGAAATTTTCAGCAGCATTTTTCCCGAACGCGTAGATGCGTAGGATGAGTAGAGCCAACGGCTCTACACATCCGGCGTTACGCGGTGAGGGCGTCCTGGTTGATCTCGCCCTTGGCGAGCGCCGTCAGCAGTGTGTCGACGTGCCGCTCTTCGTCGAGACTGTCGTGCAGCAGCCGCTGGTCGTCGCGCAGGTTGAGCTGGCCGGCGAGGGCGGCCGCACTGCCATAGGCGGCGATCTCGTAATGTGCGAGCTTCTGCGCCGACGCGACGAGGCCGGCATCGCGCAGATTGTCGTCGGGCAGCAGCGAGACCATCTTGGCGGTCTCGTGGATCAGCGCCTGCATGGCCTGGTCGGTGTGCTCCAGCGGATCGGCGCCATGCATCCGCAGCAACGATTTCAACCGCTCGCCCTGCACGATGGTCTCGCGGTGATGGCGGCTGAACGCATCCTTGAGCGACGGATGCGAAGCGATCTCCGCCATCCGCGCCAGCGCCACGGCGAGTTGCTCCTCGACGCTTGCCAGTTCCTGAAGCTCGGCGACATACATGTCCTTGAAGCTGGTGATCCTCATCATGAAACCCTTCTTGTTTCGGCGTTCAGGCGGTGTGGCCGCCGGAACCGGAATCGATCGGCGTTTTCTTGGCACGTTGTGGCGTCATCTTCGCCGGATCCGGTTGCCCGGGCACGCCGCGCGGCCCGAGTTGCTGGCGCTGCAGATCGTCCTCGGAGAAGGGCTGCTCGACGCCGTTCGGGTTGCTGCGCTCGATCGCAGTTTTCAGGTCGTCATCGCGCTGGTTCATGCTGGCGCTCCATCATCTCGGCGGCACGGAACCTGGATCGGACGAGGCCGCACGTTCCGCGCTGCCCGGCCAACGATGCGCGCGCGAAATCGTTGCAAACAAATCAGGTGCGCGGCGCCACGCCACCGGCCGGGATGCACAGGATGGGGAGGGCCGACGGGAGCTGCGCGAGCGGCGATCGATTGCTCGGGCGTGGACCTGGCCTTCTCTTGCTCGCCGTTTGGTTGTAGTCTGGCATCATAGTTGAGCGATACGGGTCGATGTCCATTGTTGGAGCGTCGATCCCCGATAAGAGCAAATCTATTTTGGGATGGCAGATGAATTCCCCGACGGTTCGCATTGTGGCCACGCCGAGAACGGCTCAGTGGATCAAGAGTTCGTATGACGCCTATTTTCGCGCCGTGACCAAGAAGGAAATTCCTATCCTGTCCTGTCCGGACGAACTGAAGCCAAATCGGGCCGGTGGTACTAACGATCGTCTTTGGGTGATTACCGTGGCGGATCCCTCGCACGGTCATATCATCGATTGGCACACGATGACCGCATTGCGCGCGCGCGATCGACGCATCAGTATCTGCCTTGTGGTTGCCTGGATCGCCGCGTTCTATGCTGCGATGTTCCTTGTCTTCGAGCGCGGAGTATGGATCACAATCCTTGCGTTTTGCGTTTGGTTGGGCCTGACCGCGCTGTTTGCCCGGCTTGCAGCAGCGCCAGCGCGGCGAACATTCGCATCGCTTACGAGAGTCGAATTTCCGATTGAACTGACCCAGGCGATCAAGCAAACCGCGCGACGCAAGCAGGTGTTCTCCATGGTTGGGAAGATCGTCGGGGGCGTCGGTGGGCTGGCTGCGGGTGGCGCCGTGCGTGCCATCATCGATAGCGATGGCGCTGCAAAAGTTGCAGAGGAGCTATCGAAAGCGCTGCTCGAAGCTGGCGGCGAGGTGATGACCGAGACCCTGGCTCATCGTCCGGTGCCCTTAGAATCCGAGATGGGGGCCGGATAATTCGGCGGGTCACCCGGCATTTGCTGGCGCTTTTTCGTGCGTGAGTGGCTTCACGTCCCGCAGAACGTCTGCGTCACGCGCTGCTCGGGGAGCGGCGGATCGGCGTAGGCCGCGAACTGCGGCTGGTCCTCGTAAGGTTTTGCCAGCACCGTCAGCAATTCCTCGAACGGCGTGTAGTCATCCGAGTTCACCGCAGCCGCAATCGCCGCCTCGATGCGGTGGTTGCGCGGGATGAAGGCCGGATTGACGGCACCCATCGCGGCCTTGCGCTCGGCCGGCGTCTGCTGTTCCAGCGCGAGGCGGGCGCGCCAGCGCGCGGCCCATTCGTCGAACGCCGCGGGATCGGTGAACTGCGCGCGGACGTCGGCGGCATCATCGGTCGCGGCCTCGCCGAGATGGCGGAAGGTCAGCGTGAAGTCGGCCGCGTTCTTGGCCATCGCGTCCAGCAGATCCTGGATCAGCGCCTCGTCACCGTCGCGCGCGGTGAACAGGCCGACCTTGGCGCGCAGCCCGGCATTATAGGCCGCGGTGAACCTTTCGGGGAATTCGCCGAGGATCACTTGCGCCTGTTCGATCGCCTTCTCCTGCTCGTCCGCGAACAGCGGCAGCAGGCATTCGGCGAGCCGGGTCAGATTCCACAACGCGATGCGCGGCTGGTTGGCGTAGGCGTAGCGGCCCATCTCGTCGATCGAGGAGAACACCTGTGCCGGGTTGTAGGCATCGAGGAAGGCGCAGGGGCCGTAATCGATGGTCTCGCCCGAGATCGAGGTGTTGTCGGTGTTCATCACGCCGTGGATGAAGCCGACCAGGAGCCAGCGCGCGACCAGCGCGGCCTGCCGCGCCACGACGCCGGCGAGCAGGGCGTGATACGGCTGGGCGGCGTCCTTCAGCTCGGGATAGTGCCTGGCGATGACATGGTCGGCGAGCGCGCGCACGCCGTCGGTGTCGCCGCGGGCGGCGAAGAACTGGAAGGTGCCGACGCGGATGTGGCTCGCGGCGACGCGGGTCAGCACCGCACCGGGCAGCGCGGTCTCGCGCATCACGGGCTCGCCGGTGACGACCGCCGCAAGTGATCTGGTGGTCGGGATGCCCAACGCGAACATCGCCTCGCTGACGATGTATTCGCGCAAGACCGGACCGAGCGCGGCGCGGCCGTCGCCGCGGCGGGAGAACGGGGTCGGGCCCGATCCCTTGAGCTGGATGTCGCGGCGGACGCCGTTTTTGTCGATGACCTCGCCGAGCAGGATGGCGCGGCCGTCGCCGAGCTGTGGAACAAAGTGCCCGAACTGGTGGCCGGCATAGGCCATGGCGATCGGGTCGGCGCCGTCAGGCAGCCGCTTTCCGGCAAGGATTTCGGCGCCCTCCGGCGTCGAGAGCAGGTCCGGGTCCAGCCCGAGCTGGACCGCGAGCGCCCGGTTCAGCTTGATCAGCCGGGGCGCTGCGACCGGGGTCGGCGCGACGCGGGCGAAAAAGTTCGCCGGGAGCGCCGAATAGGTGTTCTGGAACGGGAAATGAATGGTCATATCCGGAAGATAGGCCTGCGGGCCGAATAGGCAAACGGTTGGCGGCCACCTGGCGCCGGATCGCGGCAAAATCTGCAGTTTCGGGCCAAAAGCGGGCGTTCCCTTGGTTGCCGCCCCGAGCGGGCTCGGGTAAACCCAGCGCCTTCGGATAGGAAGTTTCCTATCGCGATTCTCCTCCGACATCAGTTTTTGGACAGACTATGCATCGCTACCGGTCACACACATGCGGCGCGCTCCGAGAGGGCGATATCGACCAGACGGTCCGGCTTTCGGGTTGGGTTCACCGGGTCCGCGACCATGGCGGCGTGCTGTTCGTCGATCTGCGCGACCATTACGGCATCACCCAATGCGTGGCCGATCCGGACTCGCCGGCGTTCGCCGAGGTCGAGAAGTTCCGCTCCGAATGGGTGGTGCGGATCGACGGCAAGGTGCGCCGCCGTCCCGCCGGCACCGACAATCCGGAGCTGCCGACCGGCATGGTCGAGATCTACATCAAGGAGATCGAGGTGCTGGGCCCGGCGGCCGAGCTGCCGCTGCCGGTGTTCGGCGAGCAGGAATATCCCGAAGATATCAGGCTCAAATACCGCTTCCTCGACCTGCGTCGCGAGAAGCTGCACCAGAACATCATGACCCGCGGCGCGGTGGTCGATTCCATGCGCAAGCGGATGAAAGAGCAGGGCTTCTTCGAATTCCAGACCCCGATCCTGACGGCGTCCTCGCCGGAAGGCGCGCGCGACTTCCTGGTGCCGTCGCGCATCCATCCCGGCAAGTTCTACGCGCTGCCGCAGGCGCCGCAGCAGTACAAGCAGCTGCTGATGATGTCGGGCTTCGACCGCTACTTCCAGATCGCGCCGTGCTTCCGCGACGAGGACCCGCGCGCCGACCGCCTGCCGGGCGAGTTCTATCAGCTCGACGTCGAGATGAGTTTTGTGACCCAGGACGACGTGTTCGCGGCGATGGAGCCTGTCATCACCGGCGTGTTCGAGGACTTTGCCAAGGGCAAGCCGGTGACGAAGAACTGGCCGCGGATTCCGTTCGCGGAGGCCGTGCGCAAATACGGCTCCGACAAGCCCGACCTGCGCAACAAGATCGTGATGCAGGAAGTCTCCGAACACTTCCGCGGCTCCGGCTTCAAGGTGTTCGCGCGGATGCTGGAGGACCCGAAGAACCAGGTCTGGGCGATCCCGGGCACCGGCGGCGGCAGCCGCGCATTCTGCGACCGCATGAATTCGTGGGCGCAGGGCGAAGGCCAGCCCGGCCTCGGCTACATCATGTGGCGCGAGGGCGGCGAGGGCGCGGGCCCCTTGGCGAACAACATCGGCCCCGAGCGCACGGCGGCGATCCGCGACCAGCTCGGCCTCAAGGAAGGCGATGCGGCGTTCTTCGTCGCCGGCGATCCCGAGAAGTTCTGGAAGTTCGCAGGCCTCGCGCGCACCAAGCTCGGCGAGGAATTGAACCTGATCGACAAGGACCGGTTCGAGCTCGCCTGGATCGTCGACTTCCCGATGTACGAGTATGACGAGGAGAACAAGAAGGTCGACTTCTCGCACAACCCGTTCTCGATGCCGCAGGGTGGCCTCGACGCGCTGACGTCGCAGGACCCGCTGACCATCAAAGCGTTCCAGTACGACATCGCCTGCAACGGCTACGAGATCGCCTCCGGCGGCATCCGCAACCACAAGCCGGAAGCGATGGTGAAGGCTTTCGAGATCGCAGGCTATGGCGAGCAGGAGGTCATCGACCGTTTCGGCGGCATGTACCGTGCGTTCCAGTACGGCGCCCCGCCGCATGGCGGCATGGCGGCTGGCCTCGACCGCATCGTGATGCTGCTCTGCGGCACCAACAATCTGCGCGAGATCTCGCTGTTCCCGATGAACCAGCAGGCCATGGACTTGCTGATGGGCGCGCCATCGGAAGCAACCCCGAAGCAGCTCAAGGAGCTGCACATCCGCACCAACCTGCCGGCGAAGGGTTAGGCGGAAGGAAGAGTGAAACCGTAGCCCGGATGGAGCGAAAGCGAAATCCGGGGCGGTCCCTCCTGCGGCGACGCTGTTCCCGGATTGCGCTTCGCTCCATCCGGGCTACGGGTGGGAGAATCACAACCCCGTCGAGGCCTCGATCCGGAACTGCGCCAGCGCCGATTGCGGGTCGGTCTTGAGCAATTGCATCAGCTGAAGCGCCGGCGCCTTCGCGCGCGGGGTCAGCTTGATGACCAGCGTCTGTCCCGGCGTCTCGATGAACTGGCTGATCGCGGTGAGGAGGGCGGTGGCATCGGGATTGCTCCCGCCGATCTCGCCGCCCTGCGCCTTGATGGCGTCGAGGATGACCTTGCGCGCCTCGTCGCGGCTGATGTTCCGGGTGCGCGCAAATTGGGCGATCGCGAGATCGATGACGCCGAGGTCATGGACCGTGAGCTCGATCGTGCCCGTCTCGATCTGCGCGGCCGCGCCCATCGCTTCCGCGGCGCTGGTCGAGAATGCCTCGCGCGGCACGTTGCCGAGCGCGACCTTCGCCGACGCGTTCAACAGGCCCGCCATGTCGAGCTTGACCGGCTCGAGTGCGAACGCGCGTGACGCCTCGGTCCAGGCGGCGCCGAGATCGGCATCGACGGCCATCCGGTCGATGCCGGCGGCGACGAGCGGTTGCTGCCGCGGATCGGCTGCATCCAGCGGTGCCGCCAGCTTCGCGATCAGCCGCAGCTTGCTCGGGATCGATCCGACGAACTGACCCCAGTCGAGGCTGAGGACGTCGATGTTGACCGGCTTGCCGGTGGCTTTGTAGGGCGACGCAACTCCCTTGACCTCGACGCCCTCGATCAGCGGGAACAACGCCAGCGCCTGTTCAGCGGACGGCTTCTCGGCGGCGAACTGCGCCGAGAGCCGCATGAAGCTGGCAACGTCAAGCGACTTCAGCGCGAAGCGTCCGACCTTGATGGGACCGTTCGGCGCGCGGGTATCGAGTCCCTCGACCGCAAGCTCGCCGATCTTGCCATGTTCGAAGTTGAACCGCATCGAGGCGAGCTTGAGCGGGCCCTGCGGCGTCTCGACCGAGAGCCCATGCATCTCCGCATTTCCGATTCCGACGCCCGAATAGAGGCTGGCGACCTTGTCCAGCAATTCGCGTGCCTGGGCGGCAGACGGCGGCGGACTCCCTTGCGGCGGGATCATTGCCAGCAGCGCCGGCAGTTGCATCCGCGACGGATTGATCCTGGTGTCGTCGACGGTCACGCCCTCGATCCGCAGGTTTACGCCGGGCGCAGCGGTGATGACATAAGGACCGGCCGATACGTGCCCCTGAACCCGGTACTCCCTGTCATCGTTTGCCTTGCCTGGATCGAATATCGCCGCCATCGCGCCGACGTCGATGTCGGCCGCGGCGATATTGGCGAGTTCGCCAGTCAGCTTGATCGGCTTGCCTGCTGCCTGCTGGTTGATCGTGAACACAACCTTGCCGGTCTTGCTGGACGCGATCTTTCCGTCCTTCATGTTTTCGATGGCGATGCCCGAATAGGCGAATTCGCCGCTGGCGCCGTCGCCGGCTTTTGCGGCGGCGCTGAAGGTCATCGTTCCGGTCAAGCTGGGCGCAGTGACCGATGACGCGTTGATGCTCGCGAGCAGTCCGAACGCGGACCGGTACAGTTCGAAGATCGACGACGAGGCCGGAAGCTGGGGCAGGCTGGCGGGGCTGGAATAATCCTTCACCGTGATCCGCGGCGCCTTGTAGGTCAGTGAGGTGATCGTCGGGGTCGGTCCCGCCACGCCGATCTCGATATCGCTAAACTCGACATTGCCGGCGGAGACCCGTGCCGTGTCGGTTTGACCGAGGCCGGTCATCGTGAGACTGGCAATCCTGACGCTGACCGGGGATTGCGTCCCCGACTCGGTGGCGACGTCCGCGATCGTCAGGGTGCGGCTCTTGGTGTCGAAGGTGATCTTGCCGTGGCTCGCCTTGGCGCCGGTGGCACGGACCTGCTCGAAGGCGGCCTCGACGTCGCGGGTGACCCGGCGCTGGGCATAGAAGTCGAAACCGAAGTAGCCGCCGGCCGCGAGGACTGCGACGGCGATCAGGCCGAGCAGAATTTTCTTCATTCGGTCAACTCCGGATCATCAAGGGAAAAAAATTGCCAATCCCCGGCCGAATGGCGCGGGGAGGGGCAGGCGTCGATGAACGGCCGGCCCGGGCCTGTTGACGGGGACATTATCGGATGTTGCATCCAAGCGGCTGGACATGCTTCACATCCGGCTCGATTTGCCGGACAAATGACTTTCGCCTGGATTAGCACAGAAACAAGAAATTTGGGCCGGAAACGCGGGGAGTACGCATGTCGTCATCGTCTGAAGAACTCCATAACGCGGCGCTCGCCTATCACCGGCTGCCGCGGCCGGGCAAGCTCGAGATCCAGGCGATCAAGCCGCTTGCCAACCAGCGCGACCTGGCGCTGGCCTATTCGCCGGGCGTGGCCGCCGCCTGCACCGAGATCGCCAAGAACCCGGCCGAGGCGGCGACGCTGACCGCCCGGGCCAATCTGGTGGCCGTGGTCTCGAACGGCACCGCGGTGCTCGGTCTCGGCAATATCGGTCCGCTGGCCTCCAAGCCCGTCATGGAAGGCAAGGCGGTGCTGTTCAAGAAATTCGCCGGCATCGACGTGTTCGACATCGAGATCAAGGCCGACACGATCGAGCGCGTGGTCGCGACCGTCGCCGCACTGGAGCCGACCTTCGGCGGCATCAACCTCGAGGACATCCGCGGACCCGAGTGCTTCGAGATCGAGGCGCAGCTCAAGGAGCGCATGAAGATTCCGGTCTTCCATGACGACCAGCACGGCACCGCCATCATCGTCGCCGCCGCGATCGTCAACGGGCTGTTGTTGAACGGCAAGCAACTGTCCGACGTGAAGATCGTCTGTTCGGGCGCGGGCGCGGCTGCGATCGCAACCCTCAATCTGCTGGTCTCGATGGGGGCGCAGCGCAAGAACATCTGGGTCTGCGACATCGACGGTGTGGTCTATGAGGGCCGCAACACGACGATGGATCGCTGGAAGGCGGTCTATACCCAGAAGACCGACGCACGCGTGCTCGCCGACGTCATTCCGGGCGCGGACATTTTCATCGGCCTGTCGGCGCCGGGCGTGCTGAAGCCCGAAATGGTCAAGCAGATGGGCGACAAGCCGCTGGTGATGGCGCTTGCCAATCCGGTGCCGGAGATCATGCCGGATGAGGCGCGTCTGGCGCGTCCCGACGCGATGATCTGCACCGGACGGTCGGACTTCCCGAACCAGGTCAACAACGTGCTCTGCTTCCCCTTCATCTTCCGCGGCGCGCTCGATGTCGGCGCCACCGCGATCAACGAGGCGATGAAGCATGCCGCGGTGGACGCGATCGCGCAGCTCGCGCGCGATCCGCCGTCGGATGCGGTGGCCCATGGTTTCGAGAGCGGCGAGACCCAGGGGTTCGGCCCGGGCTCGCTGATCCCGAGCCCGTTCGATCCGCGCCTGATCCTGCGCATCGCGCCGGCGGTGGCCAAGGCCGCGATCGAGTCCGGCGTCGCGACCCGGCCGATCACCAATTTCGACGAATACGCTGCCAATCTCGAACGCTTTGCCTTCCGTTCCGGCCTCACCATGAAGCCGGTGTTCGCCAAGGCGAAGACCCAGCCGGTGCGCGTGATCTACGCCGAAGGCGAGGACGAGCGCGTGCTGCGCGCGACGCAGGTGGTGCTCGAGGAAAAGCTGGCGCGGCCGATCCTGGTCGGCCGGCCATCGGTGGTCGAGACCAGGATCAAGCGCTTCGGCCTGTCGATCAAGGCCGGCCGCGATTTCGACCTGATCAATCCCGAGGACGATCCGCGCTACCGTTCCTATGTGCAGTCCTATATCGACGTCGCCGGGCGGCGCGGCGTGACGCCGGAGGCCGCGCGGACCGTGGTCCGCACCAACAATACGGTGATCGCGGCGCTTGCGGTCTCGCGCGGCGAGGCCGACGCCATGCTGTGCGGCGTCGAGGGCCGCTACATGAGCCATCTGCGCCATGTCCGCGAGATCATCGGCTTCCTGCCGGGTGTCAGCGACTATGCCGCGCTGGCGCTGATGATCACCTCGACCGGCGCGCATTTCCTCGCCGATACCCAGGTGCGGCCGAACCCGAGCGCGGAGGAACTCGCCGAAGTGGCATCGCTCGCGGCGATCCACGTCCAGCGCTTCGCCTTCAAGCCGAGGGTCGCCTTCGTGTCACATTCCGACTTCGGCAGCTATGACACGGATTCCTCGCGCAAGATGCGGCGGGCGACTCAGCTCCTGAAGGACAAGCATCCGGAGATCGAGGCCGACGGCGAGATGCAGGGCGACACCGCGCTGTCGGCGGCGGCGCGGCGACTGGTGCTGCCGCAGTCGCGGCTGGAAGGCGAGGCCAACATCCTGATCATGCCGAATCTCGATGCCGCCAACATCGCCTACCAGATGATCAAATCGCTGGCCAACGCGTTGCCGGTGGGGCCGATCCTGATCGGTCCGGCGCGCCCGGCGCACATCCTCACCCCCGGCGTGACGGCGCGCGGCATCCTCAACATGACGGCGGTTGCCGCCGTCGAAGCCCAGGAGCGCGCCGGCCGCGCGCAGCCGACGCTGTTCGGCTGACGGCCGTTGTTTGAGCACGTTATGTTCGGAAAACCGCAGCGCGGTTTTCCGCATCGTGTTTGAACCGGGATGGATTCGATTTGATCGAGGCAGGCGGAGCGACCATAATCGCTTCGCCTGCTTCGTCCGATTTCCGCCATCCAGTGAGGCCGACCCATGCCAGCGTTCATCACCTTCGGGCGGATCCTGTTCGCCGTGCTGTTCCTGTATTCGGGAGCGAGCAAGCTGTTCGGCATCCAGGCGACGGCGGATCTGCTCGCGGCCAAGGTGACGATCCCGGCCGTGGTCGCGCCCTATACGCAGCAGATCGAAGCCGCCGTCGGCATGCCATTCATGCAGCTGCTGGCGATCACGATCGGTGGCTTCGAGATCGTCGCGGGGCTGATGATCGCGGTGAACGTGCTGGCGCGGTTCTTCGCGATCCTCCTGATCATCTTCGTGTGCTTCGCCACCTTCTACTTCCATGATTTCTGGAATCAGCCGGCGCCCGACAACCTCAGGACGCTGATCGATGCGCTGAAGAACCTGTCGCTGATCGGCGCGCTGTTCATCATCGCCGGCTACGGCCGCGGCCCGCGCCGTGACGACCCGGCCTATGGGGACGTGTAGGACGATACGGCGTAGGATGGGTAGAGCGCAGCGAAACCCATCATCTTTGTGCCGAGCAATCGATGGGTTTCGCTGCGCTCTACCCATCCTACGGGCATTGCCGCTTTCAACCCACGCGCCGCCACGGCGTCACGCAGACATCATGCGCGGCGTCGATCAGTTCCGGCGCGCCGGCGTGTAGGCCGTGCGCTGAGAGTACCTGCTGCGGGGTGCGTGCGGGGACGCCGGGAAAGCACGGCTCGCCGTCGGGGATGCGGACGTTCGGCGCGACCGAGAGCCAGAACGTGTCGTAGCGGTCCATGAACATGCCGAACACGCCGGGACCGCCGATGATCGCGACCATGCCCGAGGTCACGCCGGCCTCGCGGCTCGCGGTCTCGAACGGGCAGCCGGCGGGATTCCACAACAGCGCTTTCGGATTATCGGGGTCGGGCGCGGTGGCCGCGACCTTGCGGGTCAGGATCAGGCGCCGCCGCCTTGGCGCGTTCGGCTGCTCTTCCTGGGAGTGGCGGCCATGCACGACGAGGTCGGCGCGGTCGAGGGCCGCGGTGAAGAACCGCTTGTCGCCCTCAATCTTGAGATCGTCGGGCATCACATTCCGCGCATTCGCCAGCCGGCCATCGGCGGAGACGATGACGAAGCCTTCGATACGCAGCGCACCCACCAGGATTGTCGCCGGCGCTATTGCTGATCGACGGTCGTGACGACGCTGTTCACCGGGCGCGAGCTTACGGTCGGCAGCTTGACGTCCTTGGCGAGCTCCTGCTCGTATTGCGGCAGCACCGTTACCGGGAACTTGGCGCGCATCGCGACCACCTTGTAGCCGCCGGCCTTGAGCTGCGTCAGCAGCGCGGGCAGCGCTTCCGCGGTGTGCTTCTGGAAGTCGTGCATCAGGATGATGCCCTTGCCGAGCTTGTTCAGCTTCTTCATCACGGTGTCGATCACCTGCTGCGGCTTGCTCGCCTTGAAGTCGAAGGAATCGAGGTCGCAGGAGAAGATTGCGATGTTGCGGTTGCCGAGATAGGTCACCATCTCCGGCGGATGCTGCAGCGCCGGGAAGCGGAAGAACGGCGAGGGCGAGGTCTCGAGCGCCCACTTGACCGCGGCATAGCCGCGCTCGATCTCGTCCTTCTTCTGATCCTCGGTGAGCTTCTTGTTGTTCAGATTGGCGTGCGACCAGGTGTGAGCGCCGACCGTGTGGCCGGCGGCATAGACCTGCCGCAGGATTTCGGGGTGATAGGTCGCGTGCTTGCCGATCGGGAAGAAGATGCCCGTGGTGCATTCATCCGCGAGCGCCTTCAGCACCGCCGGCGTGTTGCCCGGCCACGGGCCGTCGTCGAAGGTCAGCACCACCTCATGGTCGCGCAGGAAGTCGAGCTGCTTGAAATGCTCGAAGCCGAAGCCGGGACCGCCGGTAGTGTCGATCTCGACCGTGCGGCCGACGCCGAGCGCGTTCGGATTGTTGCAGGCGGCGCGCACCGGCTGTGGCGGTTGCTTCGGCGGAACCGGGGCTGCCGTTGCGGTCGCCGGTGCCGGGGCTGCGGCGGCGGGCGCGGGAGCCGCGGCCGCTGGTGCTGTCGGTGCCGCGGTGGCGCCCTTGGCGGGCGGCGTCTGCGACCAAGCTGCGCTCGACGCGAGCAACGATACGGTCCCTGCGAAAATCAGACCTGTCGCAATGCGCATGGCGTGTTCCCTGCTGATCGCGCTCCCGGCGCCGGCAATGCCGCGACCGGGTCGCTTCGCCCCCAACCGATCGTACCCTAGTCGCAGTGGCGACGCCAAGGCAATGAACGTGGCGAGCGCGTGTCCAAAATCCTCGTCGGATCAGTTAATTCCGGGGATTATCGCCATATCTCAGGCGGCCGCCAATGCCCGTGCGATTCCGGTCTTGATGCGCGTGTCGTCGGGCGCAACCGACTCAGCGAACACGTCGGCGATGTAGCCGTCGCGGCCGATCAGGTATTTGTGAAAATTCCAGCGCGGCACGTCCTTGGGCCGGGCCTCCGCCGCCCAGCGGTAGAACGGATGCGCGCTCGCGCCGCGGACGATTGCTTTCGCCGCGATCGGGAAGGTGACGCCATATTGATGCTGCGCAGTCTCGGCGATCTCGGTCGGGCCGCCGGGCTCCTGGCCGCCGAAATCATTGGAGGGGACGCCAATGATGACGAAGCCGCGATCGCGGAATTCGGTCCAGAGTTGCTGCAGGCCGGCATATTGCGGCGTGAAGCCACAGAGCGAGGCCGTGTTCACGATCATCAGGGGACGGCCGGCATAGTCGGCAAGTCTGATATCACCGCCGCCGAGTGCCGGGAATGAGAAGGCGTAGGCGGTGATCCGGCTCATCGCGGGCTGCTCGGCATGCAGCGGGCGGGATGCTGCAGCCGCGGCAAAGGCCGTCATGATCAATGTCCTGCGGTCCATCATGGTCTCGTCCCCGGAACAGATGTCGTGGACATCATAATCCAGCGGCCCGACTCAGGCTTTCAAGAAGGCGTTATGGGCGGGCGCCAATGGGGCGCCCGAACGGAGACCTCAGCGCAGCGGCAGGATGAAGTCGGTGCCTTCGCCGGTTTCGCCCTGGTTCACGCCGAGGTCGGAGACGATGATCGATCCGCCGGTGCCGAGCGATTCGCTGATCCGCGCCATCACGTCGGCCGGAACCGAGATGCGGTCGAGCGCCTCGGCCGGAGTGTTGGTCACCGGCTGCGGCTTGGCCTCGGCCACCGCTGCGGCCGCGACCTTGCGGCGATGCGACGCGCGCTCCTCGACGTCGATGCGGCCAGCGTTACGGGTCGGCAGCGTCACCACCGACCAGCGCAGCAGGTTCGTATCGGTCTTGTCGGCTTGCGCGGTGAACACATGCGTGCCGAGCGGCCGGTCGCTCGCCGCAATCGTCACCGGCACCTCGAACAGTGGCGCGAAATTCTGCCGCACATAGAGCTTGGAATCCTTGCGGCTGATGAACACCGCGATCTGGCCGGCGCGCTTCGACACGTCGATCCTCGCGACGCCCGGCAGCCGCGCCGGGTCCTTCTTGGCGTCGGGCGTATCGGCTGCGGTCGCTGCCTCGGCGGGCTTGTCATCGGCCTTCGATGCGTCGGCCTTCGATGCGTCGGTCTTCGATGCGTCGGTCTTGGGCGCCTCGGCAACGCCGGGCTTGGCGGCGTCCACCTTCGGCTCGTCGGCTTTGGCCTCCGCCTTCACCGGATCGCTTGCGGAAACCTCGCTCTTTGGCGTGTCGGTGCTGGCGGTGGTTTCGCCGACCGTGTTGTCATCCGTGGCCGTATTGCTGTCGCGGGCGGCGGCGGAATTGGTCTCGGCCGGCTTGTCGGCGGCGGCCGTCTCGGGCTTCACCGTCTCGGACTTGTCCGCGGCGAGCTTCTCCGCGATGGGGTCGCGCGCCGTGGAAGAGGACGCATCGGACATCGTCACCGACGCACTCGCTGCCGGCATCGCGCTGCTTGCGTCGGCGGTGTGGGTGTTGTCGCGCAGCGACGCTGCGGCATGACCGACGCTCGTGCGCAAATCGAGACTGGACTGCTTGTCGGCGCCCTTGTCGCTTTTCACACCGAGCGGCGCATCCATCTTCAGGATGTCGTCGGCGACCGGCTGCTGCGGGGCCACCTTCTGCGTGACCAGCAGCGGATGCGAGAAACTCTCCGGAGAGATCGTGCCCGGCGTGACGAACACGCGGGCGCCCATCCGCGTCCAGTTGTACATCTTGACCGCGAACGACATCGGCATGCGGATGCAGCCATGGGACGCTGGATAGCCGGGCAGCACCCCGGCGTGCATGGCGATGCCCGACCAGGTAATGCGCTGCATATACGGCATCGGCGCGCCGCTGTAGATGTTGGACTGGTGATACTTCTGCTTCTGAATGACGCTGAAGACACCCATCGGGGTCGAGTGCCCCTTCATGCCCGTTGACACCGGGCTCTCGGCATAGAGGCCGTTGGCGTCGTAGAGGCTGACCCGCTGCTGGTCGATCGAGACCGAGATGATCAGGGGACCTTGCGGCTTGCTGCCGGCCTCCTTCTCGAGCGCCGGATTCTTCTTGGCCGTGTTGCGCTTCGGCTTCTGCCGGTGCGGCTGTGGCATCGGCTCGTAGTCGCCGTAGAAGGCGGAGTCGCGGTTCCAGTAATAGAGCGCTGCATCGGCCTGTGTGGAGGCGGCAACGGTGCCGGCGGTCGTCAGAATTGCAAGCTGCCAGAACCGCTCATTCGCAAGATCAAAAATCGAAATCCGCCGTCCACCTGCGCGCATATTCCGAATCCCAGTCCAAACTACCTGTTGGTTGTCGCAGACGCACAACGCGTTCACCAGCGCAAGCGTTCTAACCCTTCCGTGAGGGGCGAATTTTCGACGAAAGAGTAGCAAAAAAGCCTCACAAGAGGTTAAAGCGCGCGGTCCGATCACCGAACTGTCAGCGCCTTCCTGTGCGGCGTTTGCGCACTACATAGGCGGGACCCACCCCGCGGAGACCTCAATGACATCGGGAACTGTGAGTTTGTGTGACCTGCGACGGTTGTCTCGCTGGGGATGCGCGGTGCTGCTGATGTTGCTGGCTTTGGGGCAGGCCGATCCCGCGGCCGCGGCCGACGAGCCGGACCTGATCTTCCGCCGCTCCACCGTGTTCAAATGGGTGAGCCCCAACGACAAGCTCGCGACCTATTGCGTCGACGATCCCGAGGTCGAGGGCGTCGCCTGCCACTTCACGGTGCCGGAGAAGGGCGGCTTCAAGGGCTGGCTTGGCCTTGCCGAGGAAGTCTCCGATATCTCGCTGGCGTGCCGACAGATCGGGCCGATCCGCTTCAAGACCAAGCTCGGGCAGGGCGACGACATGTTCAGCAAGCGCCGGTCGCTGTTCTTCAAGAAGATGCAGATCGTGCGCGGCTGCGACGCCAAGCGCAATGTGCTGGTCTACATGGTCTATTCGGACCGCCTGATCGAGGGCTCGCCAAAGAACTCGACGTCGTCGGTGCCGATCATGCCGTGGGGCGCGGCCGATGCCGCCGTGCAGAAGTGCGGCGAGTTCATTCAATAGCTGGAGCAGGGGCTTGGCCCAGGCGGTTGAGGCGGTGGGCGAGCTAGCGCTCGGTTTGCCCGAACTGCTTCGCGCTGATGCGAAGGCCCGGTTTGACCTTCGAGTCGCGGCAGCCGACGAGGCGGACCAGCTTCTGCGGTGCGCACTCATTGTCGCCCATGACGTAGGCGCCTTGCTGCGGCATCGCGGCCGTCATCTGCTGCTGGCCGGATTTGCTCGCCGCGGATTCATTGCCAACACCGATGTTGCCATTGCCCACGACTGACATCCTTCGTTGGATCGGGAGGGATTACGACAACGTGCCACCGCGAAGATGGTTGCACGGTGCCCAGATATGAGTCGGCCAAACCGCCGCCCGGTTCACGGCCGTACTTGCCGTGCTGCTTCCTCTCTCAGCAGAGGAAAGTTAACAAAGCGCGCTAGCTCGTTCAGTTTGCACGCATAATTGGCCGTCGGTCCGGCAGTGGCCGGGGGCGGGCATTGTCGCGTGAAGTTTTCAACAACCTTTCCCGGCACGCTCCTGCCGCTGAAATCATTGGTGTTTTCCGCCGAATGTTTCGTGGGCCGCTGGTCGACGAAACAATTCCAGTCCGACGAAACCATTTTCGGCTTGTTCCGCAGAACTCCGGAAACGGCAGATCGTTATCAGACCGTCACACAACGGCGCCGGATGCCGAGCGGAATAACGGAGACTGTCAGATGCGGACCATGAGCCTGATCCTCGCCTTCGCCTTTGTGATGGCCGGTTCGTCGATGGCAGGCTCCCCGGACAGCGGTTTGCCCGGAATCGGCACCTTCTCCTATAACGGCTCGCCGGTGGTCACCCCGGCCCCGATGGTGATGGCGCAGGCTAACTGATCGCGACGCAAAAAATAGAACTGCCGGTAAAGGCTCCCCCATGGTGCTCCGTATCTGTTCCGCCGCGATGTTTGCATCGCTCCTCCTGATGGGTCCCCTGGCGGGCGCCGCGCAGGCTCAATCCCAGCTCCCGCTCGAATCGATGCAGATCCGCTCGCTGTACCGCGTGCCCGAACCGCGCGACGAGTTCGTGCGGCAATGCGCGCCGCACATGCTTGGCCGCTGGGCGCATCCCGAGGCCGTGTGCGGCTGCCTGCACGACCACGCCGCTGCGACCGTGGACGATCCCGACCTGCGCCAGGCACTGCTGCGCGGCATCAGCGAGACCGGTGTGCCGACCATCGAGACCGATTGGGTGCCGCCGTCCAAGCAGGGCGAGATCGGCCCGACCTTCACCAAGATCGCCAAGCCGACCCTGCAATGCATGTTCGAGCCGGTCTCGAACTGAGCCGCGCATCAAAGCAACGAGGAACCAAGCGCCTCGCGAGAGCGGGGCGTTTTACTTTTTGGCGAGGCGCGGCACGCAGCTGCTGGTCCGCACCACGCCGTTCTGGCTCAGCCGGGAGCCGACGACCTGCTTGATCTGCCCGGCTGGGCACGAGCCGTCATCGACAAGGACGCGCTGGCCGACCCGCAGATCGACGATGTCGCCTTCACGCATGTAGGACTGCTCTGCTGCGGCGGATTGAGCCATCGCGCCAAGAGCTGCGACGCTGACCAGCGCGACGAATCCCAAGCGCAGCATCGCAGCCTCCTTCACTTGTTCTGGATCTTGAGCCCGTCGGGGCCGACATTGATCTGAAGGCCTTCGGGCTGCTTCTTCGCCTGATAAAGATTGTAGCCGAGCATGCCTGCGATCACGACCAGCGCGGCGATCACGAGATACAGGACGTTGCGATTTGGCATCCGGTATCTCCGTAAGCTCGCACTGGAGCGTTTTTCAAGCGAAGTGGATACCGGTTCGCGTGAAGAAAACGCTTCGAAACAAGGATCAAGAGCCCCGTTCCGATTCTATCGGAACGGAAGGGCTCTGACTCAACGCGTGCGACCTTAGTCAGGTGACTGCGATTCTCCTAGAGCGCCGCGGCTGGACGGATACCTTGCGCGTTCCACGCAATGCAGTCAGCGTTGTCTGCGCCAGTCGTTCCGCCGACGCGACGAGTTGCGGAACCGGGTGACCGGAAAATCCGAGCACGAAGCCGGGCAGTGGCGGCGCGCGATGATAGGTCTCGGCGAGCAGCCAGCCGCCGACGCCGGCATTAGCCTTTGCCTGCGCGGCAATCAGCGGATCGGTCGCGGGATCGAGCCGCGCCACGAGGTGCAGGCCCTGCGAGGGCACGGGAACCGTGAGCTCGCCCTCGGAGGCATTTGCGAGCGTCGACGCCAGGATGTCGCGCGCCTCACGATAGAGTTTGCGCGATTTGCGCAAGTTGGCCGCGAAGGCGCCGGAGTTCAGCATGTCGGCGACCGCGCCTTCCATCAACGTGGCGGGAAAGCGGTCGAGCGCGGCGCGCGCCGCCGTCACCGGGCCGATCAAGGCTTCGGGCAGCGCGCAATAGCCGATCCGCAATCCCGGAAACAGCGTCTTCGCAAACGTGCCGATGTAGATCACGCGGCGCAGATGATCGATGCCGGCGAGCGACAGCAGCGGCGCGCCGTCATAGCGGAACTCGCTGTCGTAATCGTCCTCGAACACGAAGGCGCCGGCATCCCTGGCCCAGTCGAGCAGCTCGAGCCGGCGCGGCATCGACATCTGCACACCGAGCGGAAACTGGTGCGAGGGCGTGACATAGGCGGCGCGCGCTTGCGGCGCGGACGCGCCCCCCTTGTCGATGCGCATGCCCGACATGTCGACCGGCACCGACACCGGACGATAGCCGCAATGCTCGATCGCACGCCGCGCCGCCGGATAGCCGGGGTCTTCGCACCACACCTGGTCGCCGGGCCTGAGGATCGCCCCGAGCACGATGCGCAGCGCATGCAGCGTGCCCGAGGCCAGCATGATCTGGTCGGGGTCGCAGCGCAGCCCGCGGGCCGACAGCAGATGGTCCGATATCGCCGCGCGCAGCTCGCTGCTGCCGCGGGGATCGCCGTAATGCAGATGCTCGGACCCGAACGCGCGCAGCCTGCGGCCGGCAAAGGCGCGGAAGCGCTGCAGCGCGCGCTCGTCGATATGGGTGCAGCCGAGCGACAGCGCATTGTGCTGCGGCGGCTCGATCGCGATCCTTGCGCGGCGCGGCGCGGCGGCCTGCGCCGGAATGCGCGCCGCGACGAAGGTTCCGGAGCCCGTGGTTGCCACCGCAAAGCCGTCGGCGATCAGCCGCTCATAGGCCGTGGTGACGGCGTTGCGGCGGAAGCCGGTCTGCCTGGCGAGCGCACGCGACGGGGGCAGCGGCTCGCCCGGCTTGACGAGGCCGCCGACGATCGCGTGGCACAGCGCCTGATAGAGCCGCTGCTGCGAGGCCGCGCCGGGCGTCACATGCGGGCCGCCGAGGTCGAGCGGCAGCTCGGCCTTGCGCGCCGCGGGCTCCCGGGAATTGGTCGGAATTTTTCGCATGGAATTGGCACTATCGCAGACCAAATGGGCCGCTACAACTCTGGACAGATTCCAGATTTCGAAAGGCACCACCGTGACCGAAGGCGCATCCGCTCCGTCCTACCCTATGTCCTCCCGCAACCGGGTGAAGCGCCGCCACGACCGCGGCTTCTACGACCACGCCACCGTGCACAGGATCCTCGACGCCTCGATGCTGTGCCACGTCTCCTACGTGATCGACGGCCAGCCCTATTGCACGCCGACCTTCTTCTGGCGCGAGGGCATCAGGCTCTACTGGCACGGCTCGAGCGCGAGCCGCATGCTGGAGAACCAGTCCGAAGGGCAACGCGTGTGCCTGACGGTCGCCCATCTCGACAGCCTGGTGCTGGCGCGCTGCGGCTTCAATCACTCGGCCGACTATCGCGCGGTGATGGCGTTCGGCACTGCCTATCTCGTCACCGACCCCGCAGAGAAGGAACGCGCGATCGTCGCGATGGTCGACCGCTTCTTTCCCGAGCGCACCGCGAGCCTGCGTGCCAGCAACAAGCAGGAGATCAAGGCGACCTCGTTCATCGCGATGGAGATCGAGGAGGCTTCGGCAAAAATTCGCGCCAAGGGCGTCGCCGACGATGACGAGGATTATGAGTTGCCGATCTATGCCGAGCGCATTCCGGTGCGCACCGTGCTCGGCGCGCCCGAGCCGTGTCCGCGGCTGCTCGACGGCGTGACGCGGCCGAAGACGCTCGATGGCTATTCGGAGGGCCGGCTGCTCGAAGATGCATTGCGGGATGCCTATTTTGCGCAATACAAGGCGGACTGAAATCGGGCTACGTTGCGGCTCCCGCCTGATCTGTTTTCCCGATGGAGCCAAAGCATGACTGCCGAGACGCAACAACGAATCCTTAGCGCCGTTGACGAGGGATTCGATGCGCAGCTTGCGACGACGCAGGCCTTTGTCGCGATCCCCTCGACCCGCGGCGCCGAGGGGCCGTGCCAGGACATGATCGGCGATCTCCTGCGCGAGCGCGGCTACGAGGTCGACGACTGGCACATCAATCTCGACGAGCTCAAGGATTTGCGCGGCTTCGGCCCGATCGAGCATGATTTCTCGAAGGCGCGCACGGTGGTTGGCACCTACCGCCCGGCCACCAATGCCGGCAAATCGCTGATCCTGCAGGGCCACTGCGACGTGGTGCCGACCGGTCCGCTCGAGATGTGGGAGACGCCGCCGTTCTCGCCCGTCATCAAGGACGGCAGGATGTATGGCCGCGGCGCCTGCGACATGAAGTCCGGCACCATCGCCGCGCTCTATGCTCTCGACGCGATCAGGAAGGCCGGGTTGAAGCCGACGGCGCGGATTCACTTCCAGTCCGTGATCGAGGAGGAGAGCACCGGCGTCGGCGCGCTCTCGACCCTGCAGCGCGGCTATCGCGCCGATGCGTGCTTCATCCCGGAGCCGACCAACGGCACGATGATCCGCTCGCAGGTCGGCGTGATCTGGTTCCGCCTGAAGGTGCGCGGTTTCCCGGTGCATGTGTTCGAGGCCGGCGCGGGCTCGAACGCGATCATGGCGGCGTATCATCTGGTGCATGCGCTGGAGAAGCTCGAGATCGCCTGGAACGAGCGCGCCAAGGCCGACCGCCATTTCAAGGACGTCAATCACCCGATCAATTTCAATCCGGGCATCATCAAGGGCGGCGACTGGGCCTCCAGCGTGCCCGCCTGGTGCGACGTCGACTGCCGCATCGCGGTCTTGCCGGGCTGGTCGATCGCCGAATGCCAGAAGGAGATTTTGGCGTGCGTGTCGGCGGCGGCGCGCGACCATCGCTTCCTCTCCAACAATCCGCCGCAGGTCGAATGGTCGGGCTTCCTGTCGGAAGGCTACGAGTTGGTCAACTCCGAGGCACCGGAAGCTGCCTTCGCCAAGGCGCATCAGGTCGTCTATGGCGGCGTGGTGGAAGACCGCGCCTTCACCGCGTTGACCGACACGCGCTTCTACGGCTTGAACCACAACATCCCGAGCCTCTGCTTCGGCGCCACCGGCGCGGCGATGCACGGCTTCAACGAATATGTCGAGCTGGAGTCGCTGCGAAAAGCGACCAAGGCGATGGCACTGTTCATCGCGGAGTGGTGCGGCGTGGAGAAGGCGTAGTGGTCCTCTCGGTCACGTCATTGCAATGACAGTCTTGCGCGCGATAGCACAACAAATTCGCTGTCGTCCCGGCGAAAGCCGGGACCCATACTCCGCGGCGGATGTTGTGATCGGGACTCGTCCCTTGCAGAGCCGCACAACAAGCAAGATCTGTGGTTATGGGTCCCGGCTCCGTGCGCAATCGCGCACTCGGCCCGGACGACGTTGGAAGGCTCAGCGCTCGCGCCACAGCGCTTTCACGATCGCATCGAGCCCATCGGTCAGCGCGGCGGGGCCGGGCTGCAGGATGATCGGCGACTTGATCTCGACGATGCGGTCGTTGCGTACCGCCGGGATGTCGCTCCAGCCCTCACGCTTGCGGATGCGGTCGGGCACGACCTTCTTGCCGCACCAGGACGCCAGGATCACGTCGGGCATCGCCGCACGTACCGCGTCAGGCGTGACGATGCGATCCTTGGCCGCCTTGTGCGCGCGCAGATGCGGCAGCGCATCGGTGCCACCGGCGATCTCGATCAGTTCAGACACCCAGCCGATGCCGCTGATCAGCGGATCGTCCCATTCCTCGAAATAGACCCTTGGCCGCGGTGCCGGACGCGGCGTTGCCGCGATCGTGGCCAGCCGTTGTTCGAGGCTTTGCGCGAGCCGGTCAGCGCGGTCGGCGGCACCGACCATCGCGCCGAGGCTGCGGATCATCGCGAGGATGCCGGCGACGTCGCGCTGGTTGAAGACGTGGACGGCGACGCCGGCGCGCACGAGATCGGCGACGATGTCGGCCTGCAGATCGGAGAAGGCGAGCACCAGATCAGGATCGAGCGCGAGGATCTTTGGCATGTCGGCGGAGATGAACGCCGAAACGCGCGGCTTCTCGCGGCGGACCTGCGGTGGCCGCACCGCGTAGCCGGAGACGCCCACGATGCGGTCCTGCTCGCCAAGCAGATAGAGCGTCTCGACCGTCTCTTCGGTCAGGCAGACGATCCGGCGGGGAGGGAAGTCGCGCATCGATGACGATATGCAGACTCGGCGACACGTTGTCACGGATGTCATGACGTCATTCGCGCCATTACCTCAGACGTCATTGCCGGGCCCGCTCAGGCAATCCATCATGCCGATATCAACCTCGAAGAAGGCCACGAAGCAGGAGTGCCCATGACGCCGCTCGAAAAGATCCAATCGATGAAGATGCCGTTTGCGGAACTGAAGGGCGTCACCTTCACCGAGGCCGACCAGGACCGGGTGGTCGCGAAAATGGTGGTGAGGCCGGACCTCTGCACCCTCCGCAACACGATCCATGGGGGCGCGGTGATGGCCTTTGCGGATTCGGTCGGCGCCGCCGCGACCGTGATCAATCTGCCTGAGGACGCCAAGGGCACCACGACGCTGGAGAGCAAGACCAACTTCATCGGCGGCGCCAAGGAGGGGACGACCGTAATTGCGACCGCAACACCGGTTCACCGCGGGCGGCGGACCCAGGTGTGGCAGACCAGGCTGGAGACCGATGACGGCAAGCTGGTCGCCATCGTCACCCAGACACAACTGGTATTATAATGGGGCGATGATGTGATTTTGTAATCACAGCATTGTTTACTTAAATGAATCTCAGTGGTTGAATTTTATGGTGCGTCGCACAATATAGGAGTTGCTAGGGACTCGACGCCTCCTCGAGGGCTACCAAGAGGAGTTATGAAATGAACTATGATTCCATTCGTCCGACGCCCGCCAAGGGCACCGTGCGGACGTTGAGCCAGCAGGAAGAGCTTCCGCTGCTGCGCGATCACCTGTTGCGGCTGGATCGCACCAGCCGTCATGATCGTTTTCATGGCTTCATCGACGACAGCTTCATCCGCCGCTACGCCGAGCGCTGCGCCAATGACGGCACGGTCATCATCGCCTATTTCGAGGATGGCGTGGTCCGCGGCGCGGCCGAATTGCATCCCCCGGAGCAGTCACCGGATGCCCAGCCCGAAATTGCCTTCAGCGTCGAGCGGTCGGCGCGTCGGAAGGGCGTCGGCAGCACCCTGTTCCGCAAGCTGATCGCCGAGGCGCATGCCAAGGGCTACGGCAGCCTGCGCATCACCACCGGCGCCCAGAACGATGCGATGCGGGCGCTGGCCACCAAGTTCGGTGCCCAATTGACCTTCCGTCATGGGGAGTCGACCGGCAGCATCGACCTGAGCGAGCAGCAGCAGCCCGAAGCGGCGCCGGCTGTCGCCGCGGTGACGCCGGTCGAGGCCGCGCGCGCGATCGTCGACATGAACCGCGCCTATTGGCGCATGGTGATGCAGATCTCTGGCTGGGGCCGGGCGGCCTGAGCCGCGATCTTAAGTCAAACGAAAAAGGGCAATCCATTCAATGGATTGCCCTTTTTCTTTCAGCGATTGGATGGCGCTTCTCAGGTGCCGGTGCGCTTGTCGGTCGCAAAGCGGCGGACCACGCGGCGCTCGACCACGACGGAGCGCTGCGCGCCCTGTTCGCCGGCGATGACGCGGGTTGCCGTGCCGGTCCGGGCACTGACGCGCGCAGTCTTCTTCACCTCGGCGAGCACATCGTCATAGGGCAGCCCCATCAGGGCCGACGCGATCTCGGCCTGGGCCTCCACATCATCGGTGATTCCGATGGCAGCGAAGATTGCTTCTTCCAGCGTCGGGGGATCATGCCGCACGCGCCGGGTGCCATACTTGGTATTCCAGTCTCCGCTCATCGCCGCCTCATCTTTGAATCGCGGGAGATACGTAAGGTCCCCAATGTTGCATTGCAATATGAATGTGAGATGGCAATCCAGCCATGCAGCTAGAGTCTCTCAATCTTGTGAGCGTCATAAAGTTCGATGGTGGTCGCCGCGGCAGCGAGAGATTGCAGCGAGCGGACGAAATCGCGTGACGCAGGGACCGCGAAATGCGCAGCCAGCGCGTCGCGGTCGGCCCATTGCTCGAAGAACACCAGCCTGAGCGGATTTTCGCAGTCGACATGGACCGCATGCGAGATGCAGCCGGGCTCGGTGCGCGAGCGATGCACATGCTCGAGGCTCAAGCGCCGCACCTCGACGAACGAGTCGGGGCGGGCGGTGACGCTGCCGGTGACGACGATCATGATATCCCCCTCCAACGCGCGATGAAGCCAGGTCATCATCGCGCTTTAGGTTCTTGTTTGAGCATGATCTTTTCGGAAAACCGCTTCGCACTTTTCCGGATCATGCTCTACGGGGTGGCTTCTGCCCCGGATGCACTCATCTGTTGCTGCGGCCAGCGCTTCAGCGCGGCGCGGCCGGCATCGGTCAGCACATAGATGCCGCGCTCGGCGCGATCGAACCAGCCATAGACATTATGCAGCAGGATCTTGCCGGCGTCGGGAATATCCGCGCGGAGGTCACGCACCCGCCGGGGCCCATCCGACAGCGCCGAGGCGCAGGCCAGCGCCTGCTGACGATAGGCGGTCATGATCGGCGCCCGCGTCGATCCGCCCATGGCGGGATCGCCCTTGCGCTTCCGGTGTTCGGTGATCAGGCGTGAACGCTTCTTCGGATTGCGGCGGGGCGCCGCGGTCGGCGGCGGCACCAGCACCTCGACGTCGCCGCGATCGGTCACGCCGAGCATGCCGAAGCCGAGCCGCCGGCACAGATTGCGATAGCGCGCGTCGCTCTCGCGGCCCTTGCCGCGGGCCGACACCTTTGCCGCGATCCACACCTCGTCGGCGGCGCCGGCGCGATCGACCGCCTGCAGGATCAGTTCGAGATTGAAGGCGAGCTTGAGTTCACCGACCACGACGACCGGTGGATCATCGCCGCTCAACGCCACGAGATCGCAGCCACCGATCTCGCCCTTCACCGTGAAGCCGAGCTTTTCCAGGAAGCGTTTGACGGGCAGATAAAGCGCGGTTTCCAACAGGCAGGCTCCTGCGGCATCCGGCCGCGACTCGGTGCGCCAGCATAGCGCGGAATTGCGTCCGCCGAAGCGGATGGAATTTGCTCAAGGCACGGCCGAGCGGCTATTGTCGGAACCGGGACCAGGCGCAGCTCATGATCCGGAACGGGCTCTATCACATCACCGTCGAATTTCTCGACGGCGTCTCTGGCGGCAACCAGGGCGTCATGGTGCTGCGCGACGGACAGATGCGCGGCGGCGACTCGTTTTTCTTTGCCTATGGCAGCTACACCGCAGCCGACGGCAAGTGGAAGGGCGAGGTCACCAACGAGGAGCATTCGCCGACCTATGGCGAGCGCCCGGTGTGGGAACGCAAGGTGGTTACGATCGGATTTACCGGCACCTATACCGATCAGACCGCCGAAGGCGACGGCATGGCGCTCGCCGGCAAGCAGAGCATCCGCTTCAGGTCGAAACTGCGGCTGCTGGTAGCGGATTGAACTGCCGATGCTGGCCGCGCCCGCGGCGTCAGCTGATCAGGCGGTCATATTCTGCGTGAGAGCCGATCCAGAACCAGAGATATCCCTCGTTTGTTTCGACAGCGAGCGCGCGATAACGCTAGCCAACCCGAACGGACCAAAATCGCCCGATCTTCTTGAATTGTAGGGATGGATGACGTGGATCGCGCTTCAACAGCGCAAAGTTCGCGTCGGCAAGCTCGCGGATTGGAACGGGTAGTTGTTCGTAGGCAGTCCAAAATTTGGGGGAGGCCGAGTGCTTCACAAGTCGCGCGACTGTCCGGCGCGATGAACTGCCAAGGCCCCGTCCGCCAAGGCGTCGAGTTTCCCGGCCTTTGCGTCGCGTTCGATCGCTGCATCGAAACGTTCGGCATCGAACGTTTCAAACCAGGCGCGAAAGCGGGCCAGCTCACGAGGAGGCAGCCGTTCGACGGCCTTTTCGATGTCTTCTGCAGTAGTCATCACGAACATATAGCATTGGCCGGATCGACCCGAAAGGCGTCCAGGAGAGGGGCGGGTCTAAACCCGCCCGTTGACCGGCAGCAGCGCGCCGGTGACGGCGCTCGCGGCATCGCTGGCGAGGAACAGGATCACCTCGGCAAGCTCCTTCGGCGTCACCCATTTGGAGATGTCGGCCTTCGGCATCGCGGCGCGATTGGCTGCAGTGTCGATGATCGAGGGCAGCACCGCGTTGACCGTGACCTTGCCCTTGAGTTCCGCGGCGAGCGACTCGGTGAGGCGGTGCACGCCGGCCTTCGAGGCGGCGTAGGGACCCATGCCGGAGGCGGCCTGCAAGGCGCCGAGTGCGCCGATATTGATGATCCGCCCGGCGCCCGACTTGGTGAGATGCGGGATGGCGGCGCGCGAGGTGTTGAGCGCCGTCATCACGTTCATCGCATACATGCGCTGCCAGGTCGCCGGGTCGCCGTCGCTGACCGCCTCGAAGGTAAAGCCGCCGGCGATGTTGATCAGCCCGTCGAGCCGGCCGAAATGCGCGGCCGCCTTGTCGATCGCCGCGGTCGCCTGCGCGGTGTCGGTGAGGTCGACACCGCCCAGCTCGATATGGTCGGCCGTCGCCGCAAGCGTTGACGCGGCATGATCGATGCCGGCGACGCGCGCGCCGCGCGCCAGCGCCTCTGTGGCGACCACTTTGCCAAGCGCGCCGAGCGCGCCCGTGATGACGATGGCTTTTCCGTGCATGGCGGTCTCCGCATTCGCGAGCAAACGAATGCCCACTATGATCAGGCGGAATTCATTTGCAATGCCGCCAATTTCGCCTCCTACTGCGCGCATTCATCAATTCATTCGCCTCAAGGATGTTTGCGATGCCGACGCCCAGACCGTGCGAAACCCATCTCGATCTCGTCAAATTCGGACATAAGCTGCCGCACTTCGCGGATGCGCTCCGGCATCAGCGCAAGATCAAGCTGGTGGCGCTCGGATCGTCGTCGACCGCGGGCGCCGACAACATCCTGCCGTTCCCGCCGCGGCTCGAGATGCTGCTGCGGCAACGCTTCTTCGGCCGGATGATCGACGTGATCAACCGGGGGATCGGCGGCCAGGAGGCGCCGGAGGAGTATTCGCGCATCGAGTCCGACGTGACCGTTGAGGCGCCGGTGCTGGTGATCTGGCAGGTCGGCACCAACGCCGTCTACAAGAGCTACAATCCCGCCGAAGTGCGCGCCACGCTGGAGGCGGGGCTCGACGTGCTCGCAGCGCTTCCGCTTGACGTGGTCGTGATGGATTCCCAGTACACGCAGGCGATCGTCGGCACGGAAGCTGCGCTCAATCTCGCCAACGTGATCATGCCGATGATCGCCGAAGTGGCCGCAAGCAGGAAGGTGAATCTGTTCAGCCGCTTCGCGCTGATGAAGCGCTGGACCGATGACGGGATTCCGCTTGGCGAGCTCGACGATGGCGGACAGCTTCACACCAGCGAGTGGGCGACCAATTGCGTGACCCAGTCGCTGTTCGGCGCGATCGACGACGCATTGAAGCCGGAGGCGATCACGTGACGCCGACTACGTAAGACTACGGGGTAGGGCCGGATGGATAAAATTTGCAGCAGTTCCGTAAGTCGTTTGCAGAACCCTTTCCTTAGAAGCGGAACTCCAGCCAAGGTAGGGGTTATGCGAATGGGAAATCTTCCGGACCACGGTTTACCGCTCGTTCAGCTTAAGGAGCAGCGGCGCGATCTCGTGGTGGCGCTGCAAAACCGCAAGGGACCAGTGGGCAGCTGGGAATTGATGCAGATCGCGGCGATCCAGCAGGCGATCTCGGCGTTCGAGGATGTGATTGCCGACCTCGATGCGGAGCTCGAGCTCGAGGCCGCAGCGGCCTGAGCTTTTCGGCTTGGCCGCGTTTTCTTCACGCGAACCGGTGTCCACTCCGCTCGAAAACGCTGTCGCGCGGACGGATCAGGCCTGCAGATAGCGGCCTTCAAGCGCCTTGCGCTCGGCCTCGCCGAGCCCGAGGCCGTCGCGGAAATAACCGTCGAGGCTGCCGTAATCGGCATCGATCGCCTCGAATGCAGCCTCCAGAAACGCCGCGCGCACCGTGCCGAGCACCTGCTTGACATCATCGGGCAGCTCGGTGCTGTGGGCCGGGTCGCGTTTGTAGAACTGGTTGGTCAGGAGATAGTCGTCCGCGATCACCTGATCGGACACGCCGAGCGCATGCAGGATCAGCGCGCAGGCAAAGCCGGTGCGGTCCTTGCCGGCGGTGCAGTGGATCACGAGCGGCGCCCGGTCTTCCAATAGATGGGCGAACAGCGTGCGGTAGCGCGCGGTGTTGTCCTGCACATAGCCCCGGTAAGAATCACGCATCACGTCGATCGCATCGGCTTCGGAGAGCTGACGGTTGCTGGCGATCTCGCGCAGCGAAGCCACCACGGTCGGCTCGACAGGGAGCGAATGCACGGTGACGTCGCTCATGCCGCACAGCGCCTCGGCGCGCTCGGCGACGCCGCGAAAATCGAACGCGCTTCTGACCCCGAGTGAGCGCACCACGGCGACGTCGTGCTCGGTGAGATGCGCAAGATGGTTGGAGCGGAAGATCTGGCGCCAGCGCACCGTCCGCCCGTCGCGCGTCTGGTAGCCGCCGAGGTCGCGAAAATTGCTGGCGCCGGCGAGATTGAGATGACGGGCAGGGGCTTCGGACATCGGGCGGGCCTGTTGCAGCTGATGAGGTCTTGGCGCAGGAATAGCGGCGCAGACAGGTCTATAACCGGCCCGTCAGGGGGAGAATATGACTTATCGCGGGGGCGCCATTGTCATCGGCGCAATTCTTTTCGAGCTCTTCGGTTCCGCGAACGTGTCGGCGCAGTCCGCCTTCCGGAATTATCGCTGTGCCGACGGCACGCAGTTCATTGCCGGGTTCTTCAACGGGGATACGCGCGCGCATCTACAGCTCGACGGCAAGGCGGTGACGCTGAAGAAGCGCCTGTCGCTGACGGGCACACGCTACAGGGGTGGCGGGGTCACGCTCGAGATCAACCGGGCTGGGCTTGCCAGGCTCCGGCATGCGAGGCGGCCGGCGACGACCTGCGAGCTGGCATGAAAAAAGGGCCGAAACGCTCGCGTTCCGACCCTTGTTATTGCTCTGCTGCTGTCTGACGTTTTTGCGTCACGCCTCTCTGTCGCGTCGGCATCAGTGATCGCGGCCCGGCTTGGCGTCGTCGATGGCCGCCTGATGGTACCAGCTCTCGCTGCAGGCCGAGGTCTCGACTTCAGCGGCGAGTTCGAGCGCGGTCCGCGCCTCGCCGTAGCGGCGTCCGCCAAGAGCCGCGCGGCCCCCTGCCGGGAATTGATAGATCGTTGCCGATCCCTGGATCGGTCCTTGGCTTTGGCCCGTGGTGATCATGTCAAAGTCTCCTTTGGCCGGAGCGAGCCTCCATGGTGCGCCCGACTCATTCGCGTGTGGTTACCGTAGTTTCGATATCGGCCCGGGCTGGGCGGGGTGCAAGTGACCAAGAAATAGTCATTGTTTGGCTAATTCGTAGGCAGATTCGGGTTTGCTTCCTGTGAGGCAGGATGCAGCTGAGCAACGCTTGAGCCGTGACGGTGGTTGCAGGGCGCCCGACCGTTGGACACGAACTGTCACATCGCGCTGCCGCCGCATTAAGCGGCAGGCGATGCCGTAGCCGAATTTGCTGCAGAAACGGGCGGCGGAGGGCGCTGGGAGAAGATTTTGACTGACCGCGGCGCATGCCAGCCGCGCTGCTATGTCGCAGAAAAAAATGCGATCTCCGCTGTGGACATCCGCGGCCGGGCGGCCGCCGCAGTGCAGCGACTGGCATTTTAATTGCTTAGTAAGAGCCGGCCGATGGTGGCCGGGTACGCGTGCGGCGGCCGACTGGCTTTCGGTTCCTCACGGATTTGCATCATCAACAGAGAGGTTCAATGACCAAGTACAAGCTCGAGTATATCTGGCTCGACGGATATACGCCGACGCCGAGCCTGCGCGGTAAGACGCAGATCAAGGAATTCGCGTCGTTCCCGACCCTCGAACAGCTTCCGCTGTGGGGCTTTGACGGTTCGTCCACCCAGCAGGCTGAAGGCCACAGCTCTGACTGCGTGCTGAAGCCGGTCGCCTGCTATCCCGACGCCGCGCGCGAGAACGGCGTGCTGGTGATGTGCGAAGTCATGATGCCCGACGGCAAGACGCCGCATGTCTCGAACAAGCGCGCCACCGTTCTGGATGACGAAGGCGCCTGGTTCGGCTTCGAGCAGGAATACTTCTTCTACAAGGACGGCCGTCCGCTCGGCTTTCCGGAAGAGGGTTATCCGGCGCCGCAGGGCCCGTACTACACCGGCGTCGGCTACAAGAACGTCGGCAGCGTCGCCCGCAAGATCGTCGAAGAGCACCTCAATCTCTGCCTCGCGGCCGGCATCAACCACGAAGGCATCAACGCCGAAGTGGCGAAGGGCCAGTGGGAATTCCAGATCTTCGGCAAGGGTTCCAAGACCGCCGCTGACCAGATGTGGATGGCCCGCTACCTGATGCTGCGCCTCACCGAGAGCTACGGCATCGACATCGAATTCCATTGCAAGCCGCTCGGCGATACCGACTGGAACGGCTCGGGCATGCACGCCAACTTCTCCACCAAGTACATGCGCGAAGTCGGCGGCAAGGAGTACTTCGAGAGCCTGATGAAGGCCTTCGACAAGAACCTGATGGATCACATCGCCGTCTACGGCCCGGACAACGACAAGCGCCTGACCGGTAAGCACGAGACCGCGCCCTGGAACAAGTTCAGCTACGGCGTGGCTGACCGTGGTGCCTCGATCCGCGTGCCGCACTCGTTCGTCAACAACGGCTACAAGGGCTATCTGGAAGACCGCCGCCCGAACTCCCAGGGTGACCCCTACCAGATCGCTTCGCAGATCCTGAAGACGATCTCCGAGGTTCCGACCGGCGCCAAGGCTGCGGCTTAAATGGCTGCGGCCTAAGCTGCTATCGGACCCGGATGGAGCCATCCGGTACCGCAAATCGGGTCCGCCAGAGCGACAGCCTTGGCGGACCTTCGCTATTTAGCGATACCCTTTGCAGGTGGCGTTCCGCCGAAACCGGTTTCGCTGCGTTATGAACCGCGCTAGATAACGGGTACGTCTTGGCTGCCGGGGACGCGGCGCTTGTTTGAGGGGTTTTACAAGGTCCGGTTCGAACTCGGCGGCGCCGTCGGCCGCAGCGTGATGTATGTCGGCGACGGCAAGATGCTCGGCGGCAATTCGGCGTTCGCCCATATCGGCACCTACCAGAAAGCCGGCGACGAGGTCGCAGTCGAGATCCAGACCGTCCGCCACAACCCCGATCCGAACTACCGCGCGATGGCCGGCACCGATGACGCCACGCTGATTGCCAAAGGCCGGCCAGACGGCGACCTCTACCGCTTCAAGGGCGAGCTGAAGGAGTTGCCCGGCGTGCCGTTCCAATCTGTGATGACGCCGATCACCGGGGAGGACATCCCGATCGCCGGCGGGGTCGGCGAGGGTGGTGTTATCAACGGGCTCTATTCGATTCACATCCGCGTGCTCGACGGGGTCGACGGCGGCCTCACCGGCGTGATGCTGCTGAATAACGGCCGCATCCTCGGCGGCGACGCCTTCTTCTACTATCTCGGCACCTACACCTCCGAGAAAGGCCGCTGGAAGGGCCAGATCCTCAATCAGGAGCACACATCGGCGATGGGCGAGAATCCGATCTTTGGCGGCCACGAGGTCGGCATCGGCTTTGCCGGCACCTGCGACGCCGAGGGCGCCGTGCTGGAGGCGACCGCGCTTGCCGGCAAGCGCAGCCTGCGCCTCACGGCCGCGCTCAAGCTGATGCGGCGGGCATAGGCCATATGGGCAATTCGGTTCGCGTTCTTTCGACGCTGGCGCTGAAGGGCGCCGTCGCGCGGCTTGCCGCCGCCTATCAGGCGGCGAGCGGCGTTGCGATCGACGCCGATTTCGCCCCGACACTGGCACTGCTCGAACGCCTGCGCGGCGGCGAGGGCGCCGATCTCGTGATCCTGACCCGCGAGGGCCTTGATGAGATGATCGGCGAGGGCCGCGTTGCGCGGGAAAGTGCCGTCGATCTCGCGCGCTCCTATGTCGGCGTCGCGGTGAAGGCGGGGGCCGCGCATCCTGACATCGCGACTGAAGCCGCGCTGCGTGCGGCGCTGCTCGATGCGCGGGCGGTGGCCTATTCGCGGCTCGGCGCCAGCGGCATCCTGTTCGCGCAGCTGATCGAGCGTCTCGGCATTGTGGAGGCGATCAACATGCGGGCGGTGATCATTCCGAGCGGCTTCACCGCGGAGAAGCTCGTCAGCGGCGACGCCGATCTCGCAATCCAGCAGATCAGCGAGTTGAAGCAGATCGAGGGCATCGAGGTCGTCGGGCCGATTCCGCTGGATTTGCAGACCCCGGCGGTGTTCTCCGCCGGCCGCATGGCAGCGTCGCAGCGCGCAGCGGTCGCCGATCATCTGCTGCGCTATCTGTCGTCGGCCGATGTCGCGCCGGTGCTGCGCGAGACCGGGCTCGAGCCTTGAATTCGCCCGCACCGCGACGCAACCTGCTGGTCATGCTCAAACCACTTCACGCGATTGTCTTCGCTGTGGCGCTGGCCGCGCCCATGCTTGCCCATGCGCAATCGGCCGACCTCGTGCTGTGCGACCGGCTTGCCGCCGATCCCACCGATCCCGACAAGCCGGCCGACGTGAAGGGCGTGCCCGACATCGCGTCGGCCGACATCGCGACCGCGATCAAGTACTGCGCGGTGGCGGCAAGATCGTCGCGCCGGGCGATGTACGAGCTCGGCCGGGCCTATGCCGCCAACCGGCAGACCGCCGAAGCAATGTCGGCCTGGCGCAAGGCGGCCGACAAGGGCTCGACGTCGGCGATGGTCGAGCTCGGCGTGCTCTACGGCAACGGCACCGGCGTTGCCAAAGACGAGGCGCAGGCCCGCAAATTGTTCGAGCGCGCGGCGCAGGCCGGCAACGCGCGCGGCGTCAGCAATCTCGCGGCGCTCGGCGGCGGCGGTGCGGCTGTCGATCCGGCACGCGCGCGCGAATTGCTCGCCAAATCCGCCGAGACCAATGCCGAAGCGCAGTACCAGCTCGGCATGATGCTGGCCGAAGGCAAGGGCGGCGCGCAGGACGATGCCGGCGCGCGGGCGCTGTTTGAGAAGGCCGCTGCGCAGAACCATCCCGGTGCGCTGGAGCGGATGGGCGCCTTCGCGCAGGCTGGCCGCGGCGGGCCGAAGGATAGCGATGCCGCAAAAGCCTATTACGAGCGGGCTGCGGCGCTCGGCGACGAGGATGCCAAGAAGGCACTGGAGCGGGCCCGCTGTCCCTATGTCATCAAGGACAAGCGCGGCAATGCCGTGACCAATCTCTGCTTCTAACCGAACTGGAACGCTCGCCGCGGCATGTCGTTGACATGCGAAAAGCATTGGCGAGGCGATGTCATGATCCGCAAACTGCGTTCCGGCGAGTACCGACTCTATTCCCGCAAGGTCAATCCGAAGACCGGCAAGCGCCGCAATCTCGGCACCTTCAAGTCGCGCGCGGCGGCGGAGAAGCACGAGCGCGACGTGCAGTATTTCAAGCGCCACTAAGCGCGATGAGATTTGGGTAAATCGTCATCGCGCTTTAGCTCTTTGTTTGAGCATGATCTTTCGGAAAGCCGCTTCGCACTTTTCCGGATCATGCTTTAGTTCGGACGCTGCGTCGTTACGGAGGCGGGCAGGCGGCGCCGGTTTTCACCCAGGCCTCGACCAGTGCGCCGGCCTGCGCCTGCGTGCCCGGTGCCGGTGCGCGGCCGAAGCCGGGATGCCAGGCCCAGCCCACCAGCGTGTCCTTGCCGATATGCTCGATCAGCTCCTCGACCTTGCGGCCGCCATTGCGTGCGGGGTCGCGGATCTGCGCGCAGATCTCGCCGACGGTCTTGCCGGCCCATGCCATCTCGCGCGGCGCAAGGTGCCATTCCGGGTGGCCCGGCACCCGACCGGGATCGAAATTGGCGTGCTGGTGACAGATCGAGCAGCGCATGGCGTCCTTGCCGTGGCCGTCGGCACCGCGCGTCACTGGTGGCTGATGCATGCGGCTGATATCGCCCTGCCGCGGGCTGTCGCCGGCGGGATGGCAGTTCGTGCAGCGCGGATGCGTCAGAACCTTGCCGAGCTCGGTGAAGATCGCCGCCGAGCGCTGCTCGACATTCTCGATGCCGGCAAAGCTTTCCGGCGCGGCGAGGGCGTGGCTCGCGCTCTCCGACGCCGCGTAGCCTGCGCACAGGCTGGTCGCGAGCGCCGTCAGCACTGCAACGATCCGAAACCGCGTTTCCGATGGCATTGCGCGCGCGCTCACTTGTTGGCGGTCAGATAGCGTTTGGAATCGGCGAGGATCACGTCGCGCACCGCCTGGTGATACTTGATGTAGCCGGTGCAGCGGCACAGATGGCCGTCGAGCGCATCTGCAATGACGCTTTCGAGCTGGTCCCGCGCCACCGGCGTCTTCGCCAGCCGTTCGAGCAGCACCTGGCCCTCGTTGAGGAAGCCGGCCGTGCAATGGCCGCACTGGAACGCGAAGTGGTCGATGAAGGCGCGCTGCAACGCCGAGAGTTCGCCGTCCCTGGCATGGCCCTCGACGGTACGGATCGCCTTGCCGTCGAAATTCGCCGCCGGCACCACGCAGGTCGGGGTGGTGTAGCTCGTGCCGTCGGGATTATCGATGATAACGGCACAGCTCAGGCATTGCGCGGCGCCGCAGCCGAACTTGGTGCCGGTCATGCCGAGCATTTCCCGAAGGAAATCGTTCATCGAGAGGTCGTCGCGGACCTCGATCGGGCCGTGCTTCTGGCCGTTGATGGTGAGGTTGAGCGTCGTCACGCCAGCGCTCCCTTGAGCAGGCTTGTTGTCACCGGGAGTGAGCGGAAGCGGTGACCGGTGGCATCGTTAATGGCGTTGAGCAGCGCCGGCACGATCGGGATCATCACCACCTCGGCCATGCCCTTCGGCGGCTCGTCCGGCGTCAGTGGCGGCAGCATCTCGATCTCGAGATCGTGCAGCGGCAGGTCGGAGCCGCGCGCGATCAGGTACTGGCCGAGATTCCACTGCCCGTTGCCGGGGCCGCCTTCGAACGGCGGCAGGGTTTCCAGCAAGGCGTAGCCGACGCCCATCGCGAACCCGCCATGCGACTGGCCGAGCACCACTTCAGGCACCAGCGCCTGGCCGCATTCGAACACGCTGTAGGCCTTGGCGATGCCCAAACTGCCGGTCGCGCGCTCGATCTCGACGCGGACCAGCGTGCCGCACATCGAGGTGTAGGCGGTGCCGATCCGGTTGTTGTCGGTCGGCGGGAATTTCACGCTTGTTCGGTCGATCCGCTCGAACCGGCTCCGGCCGCGACGAACAGCGAGCGCGTCGATCTCGGCGCGGTACTGTTCGCCGAACAGCGGGAAGCGGGCGCGCGACCAGGCCCAGCGCGAGAAGCTGTGCGTGATGGCGCCGGTGACGAAGCCGCGCGTATGTGCGGTCGCGGCAAGCTTTGCCAACGGCAGCGGTGCGAGATCGTCGAGCACGAGCTGCCGGTCCTGCCAGTGCGCCTTGTCCCATTGGCGGGCGCGGGGATCGGCCTTGGCGATGTGCCAGAGCTCGAGCGCCGCCGGCCACAGGCCGAAGCGGAAGATGACGCGGGCCGCCTCGGCCGAGGAGTGGGTGCCGACATGGGCGCCGATCGACGCGCTGGTCGCCGAGCTGATCGCAGGCACCCAGCGCGGATTCTTCTCGGCGATATCCTGGGTCTTCTGATCCATCGTGTAGGGATCGCCCGAGGTGACCAGGCCAAGCGCGTCATAGCTGTCGACGCGGGAGACGGCGACCTCGTCGGCGACGGCGCCGAGATGACTCGCGACCCGGTTGGCGAGCGCGGTGCCGACGCCATTGCCCATCTCGACGTGGTCGCAGTGGATCGCGATCCGTCCCTCGGGATCGATCTCGACCCGGCCGAGCGAGCAATCCGCGCCCGAGCCGTAATCCTTGGTGACGCAGGCGACGCCGGTGCCGACCAGACGTCCCTCCGGCGCCTTCTGCTTGAAGTCGGCGCGCTGCCGCCAGATCGGATGCTTCTCGAGCTTGTCGAGGATGTCTGGCGTGCGCACAGATACGATGTAGGGATTGCCGGTCATGGTCCGGCCATTCTGCTTCAGCGCGTTGTTGCGCCGGAACGCGATCGGATCGACCTTGAGCTCGCTCGCCGCCTCGTCGATCAGGACTTCGAGCGCGGTCATGGTCTGCAGCGTGCCGTAGCCGCGCATCGAGCCTGCGGTGACGCCGCGCGAATGCAGCGCCACGGTGGTGACGTCGACCTTGGGGATGTCGTAGATGCCGATCGCGGCGGTCGCGGCGACGACCGCGACATTGGCCGAGAAGTTGGCAAGCCCGCCGCCGTCGAGCACGTGGTCGGCGGCGAACGCGGTGATCTTGCCGCTCGCGCGATCGATGCCGATCCGCGAGCGCATCTTGATCGGGTGGCGTTTGATGCCGCCCTGGAATTGCTGGTAGCGGTCCTGCGCCAGCCGCACTGGCCGGCCCGGGAAGAACATCGCCGCCAGCGCCACGTAAAGCACGAACGGGGTATGGTCGCGGCCGCCGAAGCCGCCGCCCACATGGGCGAACTGCGCGTTGATGTGCGAGGGCCGGAACGGCGGGCGGGCCTTGCCGAGCATGAAGGCGATCGACTCGGTCGCCTCATAGGGCGACTGCACGCCGAGCACCAGTTCGAGATTGCCGCTGTTGTCGCTGTACCAGGCGAGACCGCTCTCCGGCTCAAGGAACATCGGATCGACCGACTGGGTCTCGAACTCGCGGTCGAGCACGAGCTGTGTCGGATCGTCCTTGGCGAGCTGGGCGCGGACCGCTTCGCCATGGGTCGCGGCCTTGGCGTAGTCGGCTTTGGTCTCCTTGGCGAGCGGCAGCCAGACCGGCAACGCCGCGTTCTGGATGCGGCTCGGCGAAACCCAGCCGGCCAGGATCGGCGAATAGACGTCGGGCGCGTCAGGCGTGACGCCCGCGATGCGCGTGAAGCGATACGCGCCGTAGTTCGGCAGGATGACCGGCCCGGTCTCGTCGCCGAATTTGACGAAGCCGCCGTCGCGCAGCGCGAGGCGCGCGCGGTCGAAAGCGTCGAACTGCTCGAAGATCAACAGCGCGACCGGCTGTCCGAGATAGAGCGGCGTCTTGCCGACCGGGCAGAACAGGTCGCCGGTGTAGAATTCCGGGACCCGCGCGCCGATCCGGTCGAGATCGGCAGCGGTCACGACAACCGACGGCTTTGCCGGACCATCGAGGCGGGCGAGGTCCATGCCGGCATAGACATGCGTTGCGTCATCGGCGCGGACCAGGATGGCGTGCGCGGTGGTCGCGGGCCAGCCCGGCATGTCGGCGGCGCGAAAGTCGGACGCATAGAGCTTTGCGCCGGTGACCTTGGCCACGCCGTCGACGCGGCCGGCGCCCTTTTCCGCCGGATTGAAATGGCCGCGCCCGGGCAGCGTCTCGCGGGTCGCGAAAGCCGGTTCCTTCGCCAGCGCCAGATGCGACAGGCTGACCGAGATGCCGCCTGCCGACAACCACTTCACGAATTCGCGTCGCGAAGGCCGCATGGTCTGATCTTTCATCGACACCTCGACGACGGCATATCGCGCCGGGGTTTAACAATTGGTGCAATGCACGCGAAAGTATTGCGGCAAAGCGAGCGCAACCGCAATGCCGCAATAGGTCGTAGCTGCCTCACTTGTAGCTTTGGCCTCACTTGAGGTCGGCGATGGTGGCCGGTCCCGGACCCGGCGTGATCAGCGTCGGCCACTGCTTGGACCCGAACGGCACCAGCGGCGGCAGGAAGGCCGTCATGCCGCGCTTCCTGGTCTCGGCGATGATCGCCTCGCGCGCATCGCCCCCCATCAGCTCATAGTCCATCAGATGGTAGCTGCCGAAGAACAGCGCGCCGACCGAACGGTCCGCGATGATCCGGGTCAGCGACTCCAGCATGTCCGACGGCGTCGTGGTGAAGGAGATCGTCTCGATCAGCATCAGGCGGCTGTTGATGGCGTCAGGCCCGAAGAACTGCGCCAGCACGCTGAAAATCACGTTGTTCTGCCGCGCCACATAGATCGTGTTGCTCGCGCCGTAGGTCTTGTCCCAGTCGGCGCCGAGCTGGCTCTTCCAGTCGGCCATGACCGTCATCCAGTGCGCGACCTGGGTCTGCGCGGCCCAGGCGACGTTCTTGGCGAGCAGCGGCGCCTGCTTCTTGCCGAACGCCTCCAGCGTGGCGAAGGGGATCGCGCCAGCGGTGAGGCATTCATCCATGAAGGCGATGTTGTTCTTGAGGATGGCGCGGTTGTTGTCGCGCCAGTCCGCCTGCATCGGCGTGGCATCGAGCCCGTCGAGCGCCGACTGCATCCGGCTGCGATAGGCCTGCATCGACCCGCGCCACGCCTTGTCGTCGGGATTGTTGACATAGGGGCCGACCACCTCGGCCAGCGCCATCGTGCTGTGGCCGACCGACTTGAGCAGCTGATAGACGATCGGCACCTGCGGCGCTTCGGTCGGCGGCTTGCCCGGCCGGTACAGGATCAGACGGCCGCCGGCGCCGGAGAACAGGCCGAGGATCACCGGATGCTTGTCGAGGATGTTCTTCTGGAAGATCCGCGCCGCATCGCCATAGAGCTCGAACATGCCGGTGTTGAGCGCGAGCACGTCCTTGGTCGCGACGTCGGCCGGCGTTGATGAGGTCTTGCCGGAGATCGGCCCCATATAGTCGGGCAGCGACTGCGCCAGGGCTCTGCCGCCGCTGCCGAGCAGCAGCGCCAGCGCGGCGGCCAGGCCAAAGCGATTGATCATGTGATGCTCCTCGAAGCCTCGCCTGCGTCGGGCCGGGTGCGGCCGCGCGACCATTGGCGGAATGCGCAAATGCTTGGACACAATGAACTGGGAGAGTAGAGAACCGGCAGACCAGATCCCGCGTGACGCGGCACGACGCGGACGGTGGCTACAGCTAAGCGACGAATCGGCTGCTGTCCACACCCGGACATTGCGGGGGTTGCCTGCGCCAAAAGACGCAATGGTGCGGCGTTCGGCCCGGTGCTATGTGGCGAACAGAATCAATTTTATTTTTTGGATTTTTACGTGCTCAACGGACTTTACAAGGTCGAGTACGGCATCAACGGCGCATTCGGCCGCAGCATCATGTGCATGCATGACGGCAGGATGCTGGGCGGCAATTCGGCCTTTGCCCATCTCGGCACCTATCAGGTGACGGAAGGCGAGATCGCCGCCGAGGTGATCACCGAGCGCCACAATGACGATCCGAACTTCAAGCCGCTGATGGGCGCCGACGTCACCGTCATCAAGGTGCGCGGCAGGAGCGAAGGTTCCACCATCCTGCTCGAGGGCAAGGCCGACGCCATGCCGGACGGCGTGTTCTGGGCGAATTTGGCGCCGCTCGACGACGAGGCCTTGCCGCCGCGCGGGGCGGTCGGTCCCGGCGGCATCGTCAACGGACTGTACTCCATCCAGCTCCGCGCGCTCGACGGTGTCGACGCCGGGCTCACCGGGGTCATGCTGCTGATGGACGGCCGCATCCTCGGCGGCGATGCGTTCTTCTACTATCTCGGTTCGTATTCGTCCGCGGATGGCCGCTGGCGAGGCGAGATCGTCAACCAGGAGCATACGCCGGCGAAGGGCGAGTACCCGGTGTTCGGCGGTTATGAAGTCGGCATCGGCTTCGCCGGTTCGTGCGGTGCGGACGGTGCCGAGCTCGAAGGCATCGCGCTGGCCGGCAAGCGCAGCCTTCGCCTGTCCGCCGAATTGCGGCTGATGCGCCGCGCCTGACTAGAGGTCCGTCAATCCTTGATCAGAAGCACGCCGCCGATGATCAGCGCGATGCCGGCCAGCCGTGACACCGACACAGGGTGCTGCGCCAGCCCGAACAGGCCAAAATGGTCCATTGTGATGCCCGCGAGCATTTGACCCGCAACCACCAGTGCCAGCAGGGTCGCGGCGCCGAGCGGCGGCAGCAGCAGGATCATCAGCAGGATAAAGATGCCGCCCAGGACGCCACCGCTCCAGGCCCACCACGGCACAGCCGTCACCAGTTTCCAGGACGGCACCGGCTCCCGCGTCGCGACCAGCACGACCGCCATGGTCACGAGCCCGCCGAGATAGCTGATGAGCCCGGCCCAGGCCGGCGAGTTGAGGGCGGACCTGAGATTGCCGTTCAGGACCTGCTGAACGGCGACGCAGATGCCGGCGCCAAGCGCGAGGAGATAGAGAAGCCAGACTTGCATAAGATGCCCCAAAACTGATCGTCGAACCGCTTGATGTCATATTCGATTGGCAACGATCGTGGCATGCACGAAACGCGGCACGAACCTGCGGAATGGGCTTCCACCCGTGTCCCAGATCGAATAAGAGGCCGCAAACCCTCAGTTCCCAGTATTAGAGCATGATCCGCCTCGATAACGTCTCCAAGCAAGTCGGCCACCAGATCCTCTTCATCGAAGCCTCCGCGGCGCTCCAGAAGGGCGAGAAGATCGGCCTCGTCGGGCCGAACGGCGCCGGCAAAACCACGCTGTTCCGGATGATCTCGGGCCGGGAAATCCCGGACGAGGGCCAGGTCTCGCTCGATCGCGGCATCTCGATCGGCTACTTCAGCCAGGATGTCGGCGAGATGTCCGGCCGCAGCGCGGTCGCCGAGGTGATGGATGGGGCAGGGCCCGTCAGCGTGGTCGCGGCCGAGCTCAGGGAACTCGAGGCCGCGATGGCCGACCCCGACAAGGCCGACGAGATGGACGACATCATCGCGCGCTATGGCGAAGTGCAGCATCAATTCGAGGAACTCGACGGCTACGCGCTCGACGGTCGCGCGCGCGAAGCGCTGGCGGGTCTCGGCTTCAGCCAGGAGATGATGGACGGCGACGTTGGCAAGCTCTCCGGCGGCTGGAAGATGCGGGTAGCGCTGGCGCGCATCCTCTTGATGCGTCCGGACGTCATGCTGCTCGACGAGCCGAGCAACCATCTCGATCTCGAAAGCCTGATCTGGCTCGAGCAGTTCCTGAAAGGCTATGAGGGCGCGCTGCTGATGACCTCGCATGACCGCGAGTTCATCAACCGGATCATCAACAAGGTGGTCGAGATCGACGCCGGCCAGCTCACCACCTATTCCGGCAATTACGAGTTCTACGAACAGCAGCGCGCGCTCTCCGACAAGCAGCAGCAGGCGCAGTTCGAGCGGCAGCAGGCGATGCTCGCCAAGGAGATCAAGTTCATCGAGCGATTCAAGGCGCGCGCCTCGCACGCCGCCCAGGTGCAGAGCCGGGTCAAGAAGCTCGACAAGATCGAGCGGGTCGAACCGCCGCGGCGGCGGCAGACGGTGGCGTTCGAATTCCAGCCGGCGCCGCGCTCCGGCGAGGACGTCGTCAGCCTGAAGAACGTCCACAAGACCTATGGCAGCAAGCGCATCTATGACGGCCTCGACTTCATGATCCGCCGCAAGGAGCGCTGGTGCGTGATGGGCATCAACGGCGCCGGCAAGTCGACGCTGCTGAAGCTGGTTGCCGGTTCAACCGAGCCCGATGACGGCGCGGTCGCGGTCGGCGGCAGCGTCAAGATGGGCTATTTCGCCCAGCACGCGATGGACCTGCTCGACGGCGAGCGCACTGTGTTCCAGTCGTTGGAAGATGCGTTTCCGCAGGCCGGCCAGGGCAGCCTTCGCGCGCTCGCCGGCTGCTTCGGTTTCTCCGGTGACGACGTCGAGAAGAAGTGCCGGGTGCTCTCGGGCGGCGAGAAGGCGCGGCTGGTGATGGCCAAGATGTTGTTCGATCCGCCGAACTTCCTGGTGCTGGACGAGCCGACCAACCATCTCGATCTTGCCACCAAGGAAATGCTGATATCAGCGCTCTCCGAGTTCGAGGGCACGATGCTGTTCGTCTCGCACGACCGGCATTTCCTCGCGGCGCTCTCCAACCGCGTGCTGGAGCTGACGCCGGATGGCATCCAGCAATATGGCGGCGGCTACACTGAGTATGTCGCGCGTACCGGCCAGGAAGCACCGGGACTGCGGAGCTAGCTCAAGCTCTCCACCGCGCGCAAAACGCCTCGACATCGCCTGACTGGAATTCCGGCAGGCGCTCCCAGATGGTTTCAGGCGGCCAGTTCCACCAGGCGATCTGCGACAGCTCGGCGGCGATCTTGCGGTTGAACCGCTCCTTGATCGGCCGGGCCGGCACGCCGCCGACGATGGTGTAGGGCGCGACATCGCGCGAGACCACCGCGCCGGCCGCCAGCACCGCGCCGTCTCCGACGGTGACGCCGGGCAGCACGATCACGCCGTGGCCGATCCAGACGTCGTTTCCGATCACGACGCGATCCGCGCGTCGGTTCCTGAAGAAGTCATGGTCGCGCTCGGCGGAGGCCGTGTAGTATTCCGGGCAGTAGGTGAAGCGATGCTGGGAGGGGCGCTCGAGCGGATGATTGGGCGCGCCGATCCGGACCTGCGCCGCGATCGCGCAGAACCGGCCGATCACGGCGTCGGCGACCATGCAGCCGCTGCCGAGATAGGAGTAATCGCCAAGCTCGGTGTATTCGATCGCGGTGTCGCCGAGCACTTCGCAGCAACGTCCGAGCTTGACCTCGCGCAGCTTGACCGTCGGCTCGATGACGGTTTCGGCAATCTTGGGGCGGGTCAGGCTCGGTGCGTTCATAGCGTTGTCCTCGATGCGACGAGCCGCTTCAGTCGCACAATTTCTATGACGGAGAGATGACAGGAGGAGGCCGGATCTAACGCCCGGTGAGGCGGGCGATGGTCTCGATCTCGTTGGTCCAGATGCCGCCGGAATAGCTTTCGGGCAGGCGCCGGAACAGATCGACATCGTCGATCCCGGTCGAGAATTCACCGCCCTGATAAGGCCCGAGCACGAAGACCGCGCTGTTGGCCGTGGCCATGCGGTTGAGGAGGCGGTCCGGCCATCCCCAGAGCCAGGGCGCGTAGTTGATCGGCACCAGCACGATGGCGTTGCGGCAGGCATCGGGCACGATGCCGGTCCAGCCATAGCCGATATAGCGGACGAGGCAACTCTTGAGCGCCGCGCGCGAAATGGTCCGGGTCTCCGGCGAAAGCCGCCGGATCGTCTCGATCGGCTCGTCGCCGCCATAGACCATGATCAGCCTGCGCCGTTCGGCGGGGAGCCGGTTCAAGACCGTTGCGAGCTTCTCGCCCTCGGCGGGATCGCGGCTCTTGACGTTGATCAGGAGCCGGCGATCCGGAAAGGTCTTCAGCACCTCGTCCAGCGACGGCATCAGGCCGATGCCCTTGCCGCGGAACGGGAAGGTCTTACCGCCATCGGCGGTGTAGCCATAGCCGATATCGAGCATCTTCAGCCGCGCCATCGGCTGCTCGCGGGTGATGCCTTGGCCGTCGGTGCGGCAATCGACGGTCCAGTCGTGAAACACCGCGAACTCGCCGTCGGTCGTCGGATGGACGTCGAGCTCGACGATATCGGCGCCGCGATCGAAGCTCGCCCGCATCGAGCGGATCGTGTTCTCGAGATAGTCGTGGGTCGGCGGCAGCATGCGCGCCGCGGTGCAGGTGTCGTTCCTGAGGTCGTGCTCGTCGAAACGCTGCGCCATGCCGCGATGGGCGAGCAGCACTGGCTTGCCGCCGGCATGCGTTGCGAGAAGGCTGGTGTTGTTGAGGTAGATTGCGGCGGCGACGGCAACGATCGTCGCTGCCGCGTATTTCAGTTTCCTGCCCAAGCGACTCGGTTCCTTGCTGGATCGACGCTCCGCCTAGGGGGCGTTTTGGGTCGATTTGCGGCGGCCTAATCCTTCAAGCCGTCGATTGCGGCAATCGCCCGCACCATCGCGTCCTGGAGCGCCGCGCTGTTGGCGGGATTCGACTGACGGCCGCGGCCGGGATCATCGAAATCGTGGGTGGCACCCGGATAAACCACGACGTCGATCTTGCTGCCGGCAGCAACGGAGCGGCTGGCGACGTCCCGGCAGCGGTCGGGCGATACTTCCTCATCGTCCCCGCCGAGCAACATCGTGATCGGTGCTGCCGAACTGAGCGTCTGCGCCAGCAGCGCGGCCGGCCCGCAGCCCGGATAGAACACGAGCGCGGCGCGATAGCCCGACGTCGCCGCGCCTTGCCGCTGCATGACGTTCAGCGCCGTGCTGCCGCCGTTCGACCATCCCTGCAGGAAGATGCGGTTTCCCTGCACATCCTTCTGGCTGCGCAGCCAGCTCAGCGCGCCCTCGGCGTCGAGCGGCCGCACGGTCTTTTCATTGACGTCGGTGCGATCAGGATCGTCATGCGTGAAGCGGCCGAAGCCGTGCGCCTTGCCGCGCGGGCCAAAACTGTCCGGCAGCAGCACGACATAGCCGTGGTCGGCCCAATACTGTCCCCACATCGCGTGGCGCTTGGACAGGCTGCCGGCGTTGCAGGCGGCGGACGGATTGGTGCGCGACACCAGCGTGCAGTCCCTGTTGACGTTGATCGAATAGGGCCCGCCGCGGCCGTGCAGCAGCACGATGGCGGGGTGCGGGCCCGGCGTTTGCGGCCTGAACAGGTAGCCGACGATCTCGGTCTTGCCGTCGGCGCTCGGAAAGAAAACGGTGTCGGGCGCGGCGGCCGCCGCTGTCGGCAATGTCGTGAGCATCAGGAGGACGATCGGAATCGCGCGATGGGGCATTCCCGCAGCATCAGCAACATTCCGGATGAATTGCGGCATGACTGTTTCCCTCCAGCAATGCAAAGCCGCATGGCGCGCTGCGCGGCGCTCGGCTTGTGGGGTTGGGCACCGCCCGCTACGCTTTACAAAAAGCCGGGAGCGAAACAACCATGAAGCAAATCAGGATCGGCGACATCACGATCGACGCGGTGATCGAGCGCGAAGGGCCGTGGCGGCGGCCGCAGGATTTCTTCCCGACCTACAACGACGACGTGTTCAAGCATCATCTGAAGACCATGGAGTCGGAGGTCTTCGACGCCGCGCGCGGCATGATGGTGATCACCTATCAGACCTTCGTGGTGCGGACGCCGCGCTACACCATCCTGGTCGATACCTGCACCGGCGAGGACAAGGGGCACCCGCCGCCGTTCGACTTTCCGGGCAAGGAGCGCTGGCGCAACGAGCTGTTTGCGCTCGGCATCTCCTATGAGCAGATCGACTATGTGTTCTGCACCCATCTGCATATCGACCACACCGGCTGGAATACGACGCTGCGCGACGGGCGCTGGGTGCCGACCTTTCCGAACGCGAAATACGTCTTTCACAAGGGCGAGTATGCGGCCTGGGAGGCCGAGAACGCCAAAGGCGCCAATCCGCCCGGCACGGTGTTCCGCGACAATTGCCTGCCGATCGTCGAGGCCGGGCAGGCGCTGCTGGTCGACGACGACTATGCGCTCGACGACACCGTGACGCTGACGCCGACGCCGGGCCATTCGCCCTGCCATTGCTGCGTCAATATCTTCTCGAAGGGCCAGCGCGCGGTGGTCGCGGGCGACCTGATGCACCATGCGATCCAGTGCCGCGAGCCGGAGTGGTCGGCCAAGCCCGATTGGGACCCGAAGCAGTCGGCACTATCGCGGCGGAAGTTCTTTGCCTCGGTTGCCGGGACCGACACGCTGATCCTGCCGATCCATTTTCCGGCCCCGACGGTCGGCCTGATCAAGGCGGATGGCGATCGCTTCGACTATCGCTTCAAGCGGGAGTAGGGCTGCGCGCCGTCCGCAGGTCAATGTCAGCGTGCTACGCGGGTCTTGTGCTGAGCCTGGGTCAGAAACCGTTCCAGATCGGCGCACAGGCGATGCGCCATTTCCTCGTCGATCGCAAACGTCGCGACGGTGCCGGCGCAGTCGATCTCGATGGTCCCGCGCAATGGTGCGGCGGAGGCGGTCGATACCGCGATGTTGGTCGCTCTCTGCACGCTCATGTTGTCAACTTTCCTTCAGGCCTGACGCCGCCAATCCTCATTTCGGCAATGCCTATTTCGGAATGACGGGACGTCCCTTTCGCCTTCGCTCTTCGATGAATCTCACGCCGATCTCGGCGCCGTCGACGCGAACCAGCTCGCAGCGGCGGAAGGCCAGTCCGCGCGAGGACAGCACCAGGAAGAACTCCTGGGCCTTCAGCACATCGAGCGTTCCGTCGACCTCGAGCCGGGCCCCGCTCTGCGAGACGTCGAGCAGGATGCAACTCCGCCGCCACGTGCCGTCGACACCCATGAGATTGACGGGATAGCGCGTCTCGAGCCTGACGCGTTCCGCCCTGCGGTCACCATATGTCATTGCTGGGAGCGCTTCGCGGTCAGCTCGCTAAGCGAACCAAACCGGATCGTGCGCTGCGCGTTGGATAGCGCCAGTCCTTCAAACATGTCCCGTGCGCGCTGCAGCTCATCCGGTGCAACCGTCAGCCCGGCCTTCCGGTAGCTGACGATGGCAGCCGTCGTGTTCCAGTTCAGTCGCGATGCGCGGCAGGCGATCACGAGTCCGCTGATGTCGGCGGCTTCTATCAGCGGTGTGATCGTCTCGATCGGAACGGTTGCAAGCTGCGCCAGCGCCGCAACGACGTTGCGGACCTCTCGCCTGATCGCGAAACGGTTGACGCTGGAATCGTTCAACTGCCCGGTTCTGTTCAAGGCCAGCACGGTGGCCCGCGCCTCCGCATAGTCGATTGTGGCTGGTGGGGTTGCGGAGGCGCGGGCTGCGCTTGCGTCGATCGCAGCGCGGATCGCGTCCTGAATGTCGGGGCGTGCGCGTTTGAGTAGTCGGGCCTGTTGGCGCGGCGTGGATCGCATCACGAGGTCGACAAGAACGCGGTGGGGCAAGTCGCTGCGCGATATCAGCGCGTCGGCGATGTCGTCGTCGCGCTCGGCGGCATCGACCATCATGGCGAGGCCCGCGCTGGTCAGATCAGCGCCGGGATTGCGCGCGAGGACTCGAAGCACGCTGCTGTCGCCTCGCATCAAGAGAATGTCCGTGAGCTCCGCATTGACGACCTTGCGTCCTGCAATCGCGCAGAGGTGTCCCTCGGCCCGCATCCAGGCGATGTCGATCAAATCGGCATCGGGGAGGCATTCGCATTTGCGCAGGATCGGAGCGGCGACATCGGCGTCGTCATGGTTGGCCAGACGGCGCGCGAGTTCCAGCGGCACCAGGCGCAAATCGGCAAGCGAGCGGCTGAGCGTGGTCAGGGTCCGCAGTTCGACGCTCTCGATCAGACGGACCAGGATGCCGTCGAACATCTCGACGTGGTGCGCGCTGAGACGGTGAGCGTCGTCGAGAAACATCCCGGCCACCTCCTGCAGCATGCGCGTGCGGAGGTCTGGGGAACCGGCTCTCAAGACATGGTCGAGCTTGGCAATAAGATCGGGCGAGGCAATGACTGTCATTGCGGTCTCTAAAATGGTCCGCGACGAGGAACATCATCGTTCCCAGTGCCAATCTGCTCCCCGAATCTTTAATAGGGGTATAGAAATTGATGGGGAGGATCGATCTCGGCGGTGGATATCCCGCTAAAGACTATCGAAATTCGGCAGCCGCGTTACATTGCCGGATTGTCCGGTTCGACGAACGGACCGCATTTTTCCTGATTGAACCTATTGGACGATTCGCATTTTGTGCATGGAAGTTATTGATGGAGCCGGCGCGCAAGGCGCCGCGTCGCGCGCAATTTTTCAAGAGCATTTCACAGGAGCGGTCATTTGACGGCGCCATTGCCGGTGCCGAGAGTCTTTCGTTTTGACGATGTTGATGCATTCCGGAGTTCGATCCGAAATCTGGATGTTGATTTCACGCCACTTGCGCGGAAGATTTCGGCCGAGCAGGTCATCCTGAGTTTGCCGGGATGCGAGCTAAACTACACGCAGTCCTTTCCGCGGATTGTCGACGCGCAGCTTGCGCCGCACACCACCGCGGTCGGCTTCACGATGGATGACGGGGTCCCGATCCGCTTTAACGGCGTCGAGCGCGATCGCGCGGTCATTGTGCTCGGTGGCGGCGGTGCGTTCTACTCGTCGGTGGAGGAGACGCCCCGGCAATATGCTTCGGTGATGTTTACGCCGGAGATTGTCGACCGCGGCTGGCCGCAGGCGGGTCTTCATTTCAGCATTCACGAAATTTCTCAACGCGCGCAGGATCGGCTGCGTGAAGTGGTAAGGCACATCCTGCTCGTGACCTCGCAGCCGACTGACGATGCCCCGTTCGCCAGCGGCGAGTCGATCAAGGAGACGCTGCTTGCGGCGATCGACAACGCGTTCGCCGAGATCGTGCCGGCCAAGTGGACGACGCGGGCCAACACGACGCGCCAGTTCAAGGTCTTCAACGACGCGCGCGCAATTCTGGCAGGCGACGTGGCGCACCCGATCTACAGCGGCGAACTCGCCAGGCAGATCGGCGTGTCGGTGCGCACGCTGCATGATGCCATCCAGCGCTACCGGGGCATCAGCCTGCATCGCTATTTGCGGTTGCGCCGGCTCTGGCTGGTGCGCCAACAACTGCTTGCCGGTGCGCCGAGCGTCAAGACGTGCGCGCTGGCCTACGGATTTTGGCACCTGAGCGATTTTTCGCGCAGCTATCGGTCGCAGTTCGGGGAAGCGCCGTCGGAGACGCTGGCCGCCTCGCGCCGTCCGGGCGTCACCGACGCCGATCCGTCCCGCAGACACGGTTCGTAACCATCGATCTGAACGGAATCTTAACGACCGCCGACGAGCCTGTGGGTACGATTTCACCAGAGGCGGCCTGATGCATCCCCGGAGATTTGCGCGTGTTCGTCCGAGCGGATGCGTGTCCAGTGTGGTCAAGCTCCAGCTTGAACCGAAGGCGCCACTGATCGAATGCCGGCTGGTGGACTATTCCGCCGGCGGGGCCTGCCTGGAATTCTCGAAGCCGGTCGATCTGCCCGAACGTTTCGAAATGTTTCACGGCAACACCAGGAAGCGTTGCCGGCGGGTCTGGCGCAGGGGCGTGCGGGTCGGCGTTTCGTTCTGAGGGCGCCCGCCGTCAGGGGCGATCCACCGGCCAATAGCCGTTCGGGCCGCGCCCTGCGCGACCCGATGGTCTGTCCCGATTGAAGTCTGTTCCCGATGAGGGGTGAAAAGGCGTCGGCGAGGGGCTCAGGCGCCGCTCTGGCACTTCTTCATGAACGAGGTTTTGGCCGCGCCGGCGAGCTTCTTGCCGTCGGAGCCGACCGCCTTGCTCGCGCAGGCATCCGTCGTGCACTTCTTCATGAACGAGGTCTTGGCCGCGCCGGCCAGCGGCTTGCCGTCTTTGCCGACCGCCTTCGTCTCGCAGGAGGCGTCCTGTGCAAATGCCGAACCGGCGGCAAAGGTCGCGATCACGGCCGCCAAGAAAATCCGCTTCATCTGGGTTCTCCCTAAACCAAACCAGTGGTCGGATTGGATACGGGATTCTTGGCCCGATCAAGTTCCCATGGTCGATTTTGTCGATAAAATACCCCGATCAGATCAAGGAAATTCCGCGTGCAGCGCGGAACAAAATCGGGGAAGCGCGGAATGGAATTCGAGACGCTGGTACAGTCACGCAAAAGCGTGCGCGGGTTCAAGAAGCAGCCGGTGTCGCGGGCGACTGTCGAGGAGATCATCGAGGTGGCCAAGCGCGCGCCGTCCTCGATGAACACCCAGCCCTGGCATGTCCACGTCCTGACCGGGGCGCCGCTGGAGGAAGTGCGCCGCCGCAACATGGACGAGATGGTCGCCGGCGCCAAGGTGAAGCGCGACATCGTCAGCCATGGCGAGTACCAGGGCGTGCACCGCGGCCGCCAGGTCGACATCGCCAAGAAGCTGTTCGGCGCGATGGGGATCGCCCGCGACGACAAGCCGATGCGGCAGGATTGGGTGCTGCGCGGCTTCCGTCAGTTCGATGCTCCGGTGTCGCTGGTCCTGACCTACGACCGGATCCTCGATCCCGGCGCGGTCTGCCATTTCGATCTCGGCGCGCTCTGCTACGGCATCGTGCTGGCGGCCTGGGATCGCGGCCTCGGCAGCGTGATCAACGGCCAGGGCATCATGCGCTCCGACATCGTGCGCGAGGTCGCCGACATCCCGGAAGACGAGGTGATCATGACCTGCGTCGCGATGGGCTATCCCGACGACGGCTTTGCCGCCAACGCAGTGCGCTCCGACCGCGAGGCCAACAACGATTTTGTCCGCTACGTCGGCTTTGCCGATTAGCGTCGCGTCGATCGCTTGTTCAGGGGCAACAACCTCGTGAGGCGCGATCGGCTGCTCGATGCATGGGCGTGTCCGGCGCATTTGCGTACGCGCCGACCACGTCGCGGGATATTGAATTCCGCGCCGTGAAACCATCGCGCGAGCGTGAGCGCGGCTGCGCGTTTCCGCTATTCCCGCCGATAAAAAATGCGCTACTGGTTTTTTGAAGCACAACAGCGCAGGCGAGGAATCTCAGATGAGCGATGATGAACAGACAGCCATGATCCGCGAGACCGTCGCGAGATTCGTCGATCGCGAACTGATCCCGCTCGAGCCGCACTATCTGAAATCGAAGCTGCCCGGCAGCGATCACCCCGAACTCACGTCGGAACAGCGCAAGCGGCTGCGCGACGTCTCGAAGGAACTCGGCCTCTGGGGCCTCGATGCGCCCGAGGATCTTGGTGGCCACGACCTGCCGACGCGCACGATGGCTGCGGTCCACGAAGAACTCGGCCGCAGCTGCGTGCCATTCGTGCTGCCGCCGGACTCGCCGAACCTGCGCATGCTGCAGGCGGTCGGTACCGAAGCGCAGAAGAAGAAATATCTGCAGCCCTATATCGAGGGCCGGATGGCATCGGCGATCGCGATCTCCGAGCCCGGCGCCGGCGGCGATCCCGCGGGCATGAAGACGCGCGCGGTGCTCGAAGGCGAACAGTGGGTGCTCAACGGCCGCAAGATCTGGATCAGCAATGCGCGCGCCGCCGACTTCATCATCGTGATGGCGCGGGTCGGCAACGATCAGCGCCAGGGCGGCATCACCTCCTTCATCGTCGAGAAGGGTACGGCGGGCTTCATCATCGAGCGCGAGATTCCGATGGTCGGCGGCGGCTCGACCTACGAGATCGTGTTCGAGGACTGCCGCATCCCGAAGGACTCCGTGCTGGGCGAGGTCGGCAAGGGCTACGCGCCGATGCAGCTGCGGCTGCGCACGCGGCGGCTGGAGATGGGATCGACCTGCGTCGGCATCACCAAGCGTGCGCTCGACATGATGTGCGAGCACGCCAAACAGCGCGAGACGTTCGGCGTCAAGCTCGCCGAGCGCCAGGCGATCCAGTGGTGGATCGCCGACATCTCCACGCGCATGCATGCGTGCCGGCTGATGGTGCGCGAGGCCGCCGACAAGACCGACCGCGGCGAGGACATCCGCCACGAGGCCTCGATGATCAAGGTGTTCGCGACCGAGATGGCCTATGACGCCTGCGACCACGCCATGCAGACGCTCGGCGCGCTCGGCGTGACGCTGGAATTGCCGCTCAACGCGCTATGGCAGAAGGCGCGCCTGATGCGGGTGTACGAAGGGCCGAGCGAGGTGCATCGCCAGGCGATTGCCCGCCGCGTGCTCGGGTTGCGCGGCGGCTAGACGGTTCGTCAGGTCTCAAACCAACACCGTCATTGCGAGGAGCGACAGCGACGAAGCAATCCATGCCTCCACATGCGGCATGATGGATTGCTTCGCTTCGCTCGCAATGACGTAGCCAGTACCGTGGCCGTTCCGCGATCGCGGCGTGCCCTCGGCTACGCAGCCCGCACGTCGGACAGGAAGCGGTTGACCTGGCCGGCGAGGTCCTTGGACTGCGTCGAGAGCTGTTCGGCCGCGCCCAGCACCTGGTTCGCGGCGCCGCCGGTGTCGTCGGCGGCGCGCTGCACGCCGGAGATGTTGGAATTGACCTCCTGCGTGCCGCGCGCGGCTTCCTGAACGCTGCGCGAGATCTCCTTGGTCGCCGAGCCCTGTTCCTCGATCGCGGCGGCAATCGCGGTGCCGATCTGGTCGATCTCGGTGATGACGTCGATGACGCTCCGGATCGCCGTCACGGTCTCGTCGCTCGCGGTCTGGATCGCGGTGATTTGCTCGGAGATCTCCGTGGTTGCCTTCGCGGTCTGGCCGGCCAGCGACTTCACCTCGGACGCGACCACGGCAAAGCCGCGGCCGGCCTCGCCGGCGCGGGCCGCCTCGATGGTGGCGTTGAGCGCGAGCAGGTTGGTCTGTGCCGCGATGCTCTGGATCAGCGTCACGACGTCGCCGATCTTCTGCGCGCCCTCGGCCAGCGAGCGCGCGGTGTCGCCGGTGCGCCGGGCATGGTCGACCGCCCGCGCGGCGATCTCGGTCGAGGTCGCGACCTGACGGGCGATCTCCGAGATCGAGGAGGTCAGTTCCTCGGTCGCGCTCGCCACTGTCTGCACGTTGGTCGAGGTCTGATCGGATGCCGCGGCCACGACGGCGGCCTGGCGGTTGGTGGCGGCGGCGGTGTCCGACATCGATTGCGCCGTCTCCTCCATCACCGAGGATGCCGCGGACAATCCGCCGACCAGCTCGGTGACCTTGGCTTCGAAGGTGCGGGTCAGGTCGTCGAGCACGCGGGCGCGGCGCATCTTGACGTCGTTCTCGGCTTCCTTCTCGGCAGCGAGGCGGTCGGCCTCGATCTTGTTGTCCTTGAACACCTGCACGGCGGCGGCCATCGCGCCGATCTCGTCCTTGCGCGCGGCGCCCGGGATCGTCTCGGCGACTTCGCCCGCGGCAAGGCGCGACATCCGGCCGGTGAGGGCGGCGATCGGGTTGAGGATGCGGCGGCGGACCATGACGATCAGGCCGGCGCTGACGGCAACGACCGCGAGCAGCCCGATCAGCGCCACCACGAAGCTGAAGCGCGCCGACGAATAGGCGCTCGCAAGGCCTTGCTCGGCATTCTCGTAGAACGCGTCGCGCACGGTGATGATGGAGGCGAGGCCGATCTGGGATTCGGCATAGTAGGTCTCGACGTCCTGCTCATACTTGCCGGAGATCGCGCCTTCCTTGGCGAGCTTCAGGGCCTTGCCGAAACGCTCGACATAGTCGGCCTGCATCTTGCCCAGCGCCGTCAGGACATTGGCCGATGTCGCCGGATTGTTGCGCAACTCCTGCAGCGTCGAGAGGATCTGCTCGGTGCGGCCGGTGCTGCGGAACAGCTCCAGCTTTTCCTGTTCGGTCGCGACGCGCTTGGCGCCGACCAGCGCCTTGTGCAGGCTGGCATTGAGGCCGCCGGTGTCGCGCAGCGTCCAGGCGACGTTGGCGTAGCTGGCCTGGCGGTAGGCGTTGCCGTCAAGGCCGGCGAGGCGGCGCACCTGCTCGTCGAGCAGCACGGTGACGCCGGCGTTGAAGACGGAGTTGTCGGCGACGATCCTGGTTGCCGCCGGGCGGCGGGCGTCGACCGGACCTGCGATCGCCTTCTCGATGGCGTCGCGGAGCGCGGCGAACTTGGCCTTCAGCGCATCGATCGCGCTCGCAACCGCTACGCCGTCGTCGAGCGAGCCGGGCAGCGTGGCGCGGACCTGATTGACCTTGGCGAGCGCGCCGTCGGTCAGCTTGCGCAGCTTGTCGAGATCGGCGATCTGCTTCTGGTCGATCGCGCCGGTGCTGAACAAGAGGTTGGTGGACATGCCGCGCTCGGAGTTCATGTAGCGCGGGATATCGCCGACGGCGCGGACGATCTCGAGCCGGCTCTGCGCGGTCGAGACCTTGTCCATGGTCTGGTACTTGGTCACTGCGACATAGGCCGCCAGTCCGCCGCCGACCGCGGACAAGGAGACGATCGCGGCCGTCAGGAGAGTACCGATTTTCATGGGATGCGCGCCATTCTTGACGAGAGAGGGGAGGCCTCAACCGTAGCGGGCGTGCATTAAGCTTGGGTTTATGATGCGGGAGCCGCCGCAACGGTCCCGGCCGTTTGGTCCGAAAGTCGAAGGTGCCACGTCGCCCGGCCGCGCGTGGCGGCAGGGCGTGACACATCAGTGCTCGTCGTCGTCAGCGCCCTTGGCCGCGGGGCGATGTTGGGTGGCGCCGTTCGAGCCCGCTTCGCCGCAGGGGAGCTGGTTCCAGGTGCCATCGGCGGCCTGCTGATAGGCCTGGCAGCCGGACGACGTGGTGGTGGTGGATTTTTCGTCGGCCTTTTGCCGCTCGGTGCTCTTGCCCAGCGCAGGCGTGGCAACGGCAGCGATGGCTGCGAGCGAGCCTGCGAAAACCAGCTTTGCGATCCGCATGTCGGTTCCTCCTTCTCGAAGCGAAAACATATCCAGAAAACAAATCTGGCGATTTTTGGCCACGGCGAAGGGCCTGCGACGAATTGCTTAATGCCGGCGAAGCGGGCCGGAAGGCCGGTTAACGCTTGTGCGCGGCGGCTCGCCGCGCGCCGCACCGCAGGACGCTGCTGCCTCACCGTGCTAGGATCGGCTTGTCATGACCCACCGCATTCTCGTGTTCTACGGCTCCTATCGCTCGGATCGCATGGGCATCCGGCTGGCGCATTTCGTCGTCGACGGCCTTCGTGCGCGCGGCAACGATGTCGAGTTGATCGATGCCAAGGAGGTCGGCCTGCCGATGCTCGACCGGATGTACAAGGAACATCCCAAGGGGCAGGCGCCGGCCGTGCTCGAAACGCTCGCCGGAAAAATCCGCGACGCCGACGGCTTCCTGTTCGTCACCGGCGAATACAATTGGGGCATCCAGCCCGGGTTGAAGAACCTGACCGACCATTTCCTCGAGGAATGGTTCTGGCGTCCCGCGGCGATCGCAAGCTATTCGGCCGGGCGGTTCGCCGGCGTCCGCGCCGCGACCGCCTGGCACGGCACGCTGTCCGAGATGGGCATGGTGGTGATATCGAGCACGATCGGTGCGGGACCGATCGCGCAGACGCTGTCGGCCGAGGGCAAGCCGATCGGCGAGGCCGGCAAGGCGCTCGAACGCGCCTTTCCGCGTTTTGCCGACGACTTTTCCTGGTGGATCGAAGCCGCCAAGGCACAGCGGGCGCGCAAGGCGCCGCCATACTGAGCACAGGTCTGCCAATCCCGGGAGTTTCGCGATCATGAGCCTCTTCACATCGCCGTTCGATCCCGCGCGCGAGACAGCCCTGGTGACCGGCGCGGGCAACGGCATCGGCCGCGCCATTGCGCAGGCCCTGGTCGGCGAAGGTGTGCGGACGGTGTTTGCCGATCTGCATGAGGACAAGGTTCTGGCGGCGATCAAGGCCGCGCCGCGTCCCGAACTCGCGGTCGCGTGGGCCGGCGATCTCGCGCAGCGCGCGGCGTGCGACGCCCTGCTGGCGCAGGCGCAAGCCATAGTCGGGCAGGTGACCCATTTCGTCCACAGTGCCTCGCCGCCGCGCCGCGAAGTCGATCATGCGATGGCCGTCGATGACGAGACCTGGCGGCAGATGCATGCGGTCAATCTCGATGCCGGCTTTCATTTGTCGCGCGAACTGGCGCGCAGGCTGATCGCATCGAAGACGTCGGGCTCGTTCCTGCTGCTCACCTCGCTGCACGCCGGCACGCCGCGCAACCTGCCGCACTACTCGACCGCGAAGGCCGGCATGGCGATGCTGGTGAAGGAGCTTGCCAAGAGCTGGGGCCGCTATGGCATCCGCGTCAATGCGCTGGTGCCCGGCGCGATCGCGGCCGGCGGCTTCGTCGCTGATCCCGCGCTGGCAAAGCATATTCCGCTCGGACGGCTTGGCCAGGCGGACGATCTCGCGCCGATGGCGCTTGCCGTGCTCTCGCACAAGCTCTCCGGTTACGTTACCGGGGCGTCGATCGTGGTCGACGGCGGCCTGTCGCTGACCAACTGGTTCGCGCCGCCGGAGCTCGATTGAGGATTTTCGTCTGACGCGTTTTCTTCACGCGAACCGGTGCCCATCCCGCATCAAGTGCGGGACAGGCTTCGCTCGAAACGCTTTCTATTCCTTCGTCCTGATGTAGCCCGCGAGCCGCGTCTTCTGGTCCTGGCACCAGGTCGTCATGCTGCCGGCGCGGCGCTGATCGAGGTCGGTGGTCTGGGTCGCGATCGCGACTTCCGTCATCAGGTCGTCGGCCTGCTTCTCGCCCATCTTGCCGCCGGTATGCATGAAGGCGATCGCCTTGCGCACCTTCTCGGTGGTGCCGTCGGGCAGATGCATGTCCTGCGCCCGCTGCACGAGGTCCTGATAGACCAGATCGGTGCCGGGGCACTCGACCTTGGCGGCAAAGGCCTGCAGCACCATCGTGACATAGGCCGCGCGCGGATCGGCATGGGCAGGGGTTGCTGCGACAATCAGGCCGCCGATCAGCAGAGCGTAACGCATGAATTTCCTCCGGAGGTTTTGGACGTTTTTTGTGAGGCTAGCGTCCAAGGGAACCGAGTGCAACCGGCAGGACACACTCACGGAAAGAACCGATCAAACAGACGTGTTCCAACCTGCGCTGCCACGATTTAAGCACGATTTCGGCAGCATGTGGCACAAGTTGACGCAGGGGAGAATGATCGTGTCAAAGTTGGGGCTTGCTGCGGTGCTGGTGGGATCGCTTGCGCTTGGCGGGTGCATGCAGGCGACGCTGTCGCCGGCGACCGATGTCGCGATGACGTCGCGCGATCGGCAATTGCTGGCGCATCCGCCCTATGCGGACGCCAAGATCCCGCAGCAGTTCCAGCGGCACATTGTCGAGTATACCCGTCGGGAGCAGCCGGGATCGATCCTGGTCGATACAGACGCGCGCTACCTCTATTACGTGCTGCCCGGCGGCAAGGCGATCCGTTACGGCGTCGCCGTCGGCGAGGAGGCGATGGCCTTCTCCGGTGTCGCCACCGTAGGCCGCCTGGCCGAATGGCCGGATTGGGTTCCGACCCAGGATATCCAGGAGCGGCTCGGACCGTATCCGAAGCGTGTCGCCGGTGGACCGGCCAATCCGCTCGGTGCCCGCGGCATCTACCTCTACCAGGGCAACAAGGACACGCTGTATCGTATCCATGGCACCAACCAGCCCGAATATATCGGGCAGGCGATCTCGTCGGGCTGCATTCGCATGACCAATGGCGACGTGATCGACCTCTATCAGCGGGTCAAGCCGGGTGCGACCGTGGTCGTGCTGCCGCCGGGACAGAGCGCGTAGTTCCAATAGGAAGCGTATTGCGGCCGATCGCGTCATCGCGATCGGCCGCACGCTTTTTTACCGGTCAGTCAGGCTTCAGCGCAGCGGCATCGGCGGCCGAACCACCGGCCCGCCATCATCCGCGTCAACAACCGAGGACTGCTGCTGCACCGGCCGCGGTGCCGCAACCGCCTGCGGGGCGGCGGCGGGCGCCGGCAGCGGCGCTGCTGCTGTGGGCGGTGGAGGCGGCGGGATATAGGCCTGCGCCGGCCGGCGCACCGGCGGCGGCGCAACGGCGGCATGCGGCGCCGCCTGTGGCGTGACCGCGGCGCGCGGGCGCGGCGGAGCGACCGGCCGCGGCTCGACGGCCCTGGTCTCGGTCGTCTTCGCGACGCGCTGTGCCAATTGATCCTGACTGGCCTTGAGCTGATCGATGCTGGTCTTCAGCTGCTCGATCTGTTGTCCCATCGACGTGAGATCGCGCGCCATCGATTGCAGCAACGGCGTCTGGTCGGGTGCCGCTGCAGGCGCCGCCGGGACACTAGGTGCGACCGGCGCAGCCGCTGCGACCGGAGCTGCCGCGGCGGGGGCGGGCGCAGCTGCGGCGGGCGCGGCCGTGGCGACGTCCTGTGGCGGAGTGGCCGGTACGGCTTCAGCTGCCGGCTGATCGGTGGTCGCCACTTGCACGGCCGGCGCGCTCGCCTGGTCGGACGCGGACACGGACTTGCCCGGGATCAGCGAGGTCAGTGCAGCGATCTGGGGCGCCCACTCGGCGGCGATCTGCTTGGCGCGATCGCCGTAGTGCTGCCACGCCGCGGTGCCCATGGCGCCGGCGATCGCGAAGCAGAACCAGAAGGCGCGGATCGCCCATTTGCTGGTGGGGCGCGGCGCGCGGTCCAATCTGATGTCGTCCAGTCGGCCGTTATGGCTTGGCGCACTATAGGCCGGCTCGGTCGGCGGCTCCGGCGCCACTGACATGGGCGTGACCGGCGGCACCGAGGCGACGGCCGCGGCGGACGCAACCGGGGGCGCGGACGAAGGCGCGAGGCTCGGGCCGAAATAGGGCTCGCGCTGCCCCGGCGCTGCCCTTCCGGCAGGCGCAGCGGCGTTGTCCGGGCGTACCGGAGCGAAGCTGGGTTCGATCGCAAAAATATCGTGTGGATCTGCGTCTTTCAGTGTCGATTGCATGGCGGTCCCCGTTTCATTCCAAGGTCAACCGCAAATGGGCGGCCGGCAAATTTACGCTCTGTATTGACCCCTGACCCGGTCCCCACGACTCCAGTCCGGTTTGACCAAAGCAAGGCGAGAGGGTGGAGAGGTTGGGGTGTTTGGGGAACCCAAGCCGGGGACAAAGGGCACGAGCGTCCGCAGCCTCTCGCGCAGCGCCCCGAATTGCATTCCGGATGAAAGCTCCCTGGGTTGTGTGGCGCATCCACCACACCCGAGGGCAAATCGCATCGCGTACGACACGTCTGACCGCGCTCCGCCACCGTTCCGCCCCGATTGGATTCGGCTGATAGGGCGTTGGATTTTCGGCTTGGGCTGGGGCGCAAGTTGGGGGTGCAACAATGTCACGCGACGATGCAGTCATCTCGTACGTCGGCGTCAAACGCAGCGCGCATGGTGCTGCGGCCCCGATCCCGTTTGCGCATGCCCGAAAGCCGCTCCGGCTGCTTGCCGTGATGATCGGCGCGGCGTCGCTCGCGGCGTGTGCGCAGTCCTCCGTTGTCAGCCAGCGCTCGCAGGCGCTCGCGAGCCGGCCCGCATCGATCGAGCCGACACGAGCCGCGTCATCGGCCATGCGCACACGCATCGCCACGACGCGCAAGCATACGCCTTATGCCTCGCGCAGGACCGGCGACAGCAAGATCGCCTCGCATGGTGTCGCGAGCTTCTACAGCGAGGAGCAGCCGACCGCGAGCGGCGAGAAGTTCGACGGGCGCGAACTGACCGCCGCGCATCCGACATTGCCGTTCGGCACCAGGCTGCGCGTCACCGACGTCAAGAGCGGCCGTTCGGTCACGGTGCGCGTCAATGACCGCGGACCCTATGTCCCCGGGCGCATCGTCGACGTCTCGCATTCTGCCGCGCAATCGCTCGGCATGATCGGCAAGGGCATCACGAATGTCAGGCTCGACGTGGTGCAGTGAACAGCGTGGCGCAAGCCAGGTTCGGGATTTTTGCCGGTTCGATCGGGAAAAAGTCCCGGCGTTGCGCGCGCTTTAATCCTGTTGTCCGAACGACGGCGGCAAATAGAATTGTTGCCGCTACTTCCCCGCGCTCTCCATTTCCAGGCGCGTGGATTTCTACCCAATGAACCTTCCCCGCCCTGGTGTCCCTCCAGGGCGGGGTTTTTCTTGTGGCCGCCATGCGCGCCGCATGCGTTGACAGCGCGAGCCGTCGCCATAACCTCCGTTCTGCTTTCGGAGGGCGGCCATGCCAAACAACAATCAAGAAACTGACGGCTTCGCATTGGGTCGGCCGTCACGGCGCGGGGCATTGCAGCTGTTCCTGGGCGGCGCCGCAGTCATGCTGGCGCCCGATGGGCGGCTCGGCATGACGGAGGCCCGGGCAGCGGCCGCGTTTGCCGATGGACTGTCGCGCGGCCGGCCGGACGAGCAGGGCATCGCGCCGTCGGCGATCCTGGATTTCCTCGACGAGGTCGACCGCCAGGGCTACGAGCTGCACAGCTTCATGCTCTGGCGCAACGGCAAGGTGGTCGCGGAGGGCTGGTGGTCGCCGTACCGCGCCGATCGCAACCACATGATGCATTCGCTGACCAAGAGCGTCACCGCCTGCGCCGTCGGGCTTGCGATCGCCGACAAGCGCTTCGGCCTGCAGGACAAGGCGGTCTCGTTCTTCAAGGACAAGCTGCCGCCTGTCGTCGACGACAAGCTCGCGGCGATGACGGTCGAAGATCTCCTGACCATGCGCACCGGCCACGCGTCGATGACCTCGGGCTCGGCGTGGCGGCCGATCAAGACCAGCTGGGTCGCGGAGTTCTTCAAGATCCCGGTCGTCTACCAGCCCGGCACCAAATGGGTCTACACCTCGGCCGCGACCTATCTGCTGTCCGCGATCGTCACGAAGACGACCGGGGAGGCCGTGGCCGACTATCTGAAGCCGCGGGTCTTCGATCCTCTTGGAATTTCAGGCTATGAATGGCCGGTCGGGCCGGAGGGCATCTCGCCCGGGGCCAATGGCCTCAGCTGGAAGACGGTCGATTGCCTCAGGCTCGGCATCCTGCATGCGCAGAACGGCCTATGGGACGGCAAGCAGGTGCTGCCCGCCGACTGGGTGGCGGCAGTGCAGCAGCCCCACGTCAAGGACACCTACGGCTATCAATGGTGGATTGGCCCGGAGACGTTCTATGCCGACGGCCTGTTCGACCAGCTCAGCTTCGTGTTTCCCAAGCACAATGCGGTGCTGGCGATCACTGCCGGCATTCCGCAACGCAGCGGTTTCAACAAGCTGGTATTCCGTCATTTCCCGGCGATGTTCGCCGGTGCCGCGGCGAACAACGATGCCGACGCCGACAAGCTGAAGGCGCGGACGGCGGCCCTGCAATTGCTGCCGGTGCTGGTGCCGGGCTCGTCGCCGGTCGCAGCGCAGATTTCCGGCAAGACCTGGCACATGCCTGACAATGCCGACGCGATCAAATCGGTCAATCTCGGCTTCGCCGACAAGACCTGCACCTTCACGCTCGAGGACGGCAGAGGCACGCACCGGATCGAGGTCGGCCTCGATGCGCCGCGCGAAGGCACCACGACGATGACCGGCAACAAGCTGCATCACGAGTACCAGCCGGACGTGATGCGCGTGGTCGCGAGCGGCACCTGGCGCGACCTCCGCACCTTCGTGATGACCTGGACCTTCGTGGAATCGGCGTTTCGCGACACCGTGACCTGCACCTTCGAGGGACCGCAGATGCGGTTCGCGCGCAGCGTCAACGTCAACTCATTGGCGCTGGATATGCCGACCTTGATGGGAAAGCTCGCCTAGACTAGGCGCGACCGCAAATTGCGCGCTGCCGCATCTTGCGCTGGCGCTTCCACCAAATTGTCACAGTCCCAGCGAAATCCGGCCCAAAGCCGCTGCCAACAAACCGCCGGATGGACCAAGTCGGCGAGGGACAAGCGTTGACCTACAAGATGATCGCAGAACGCGAGAACGAAACGGTCAGGATCGAGCGCGAGAGCACCTTCATCATCATCGCCAAGGCCAAGGTCTGGGCGAGCGAGGGATGGCAGGTGGTGATCACCGACAAGGACGGGAAATCATACCCGCCCGAGGAGTTCGACAAGCTGCTCGCGGCCTAGCGTTGCGCTGACACCAGCAGCATCATCGGCCGTTCGAGCTCGTCGGCCAGCTCGGGCATCGCCTTGATCTGCTCACGTGTCGGGGAGAATTCCTCGACATGGCGAAGCGTGAAGCCGGCGCCGATCAACGCGTCGAGCGTGGTGCCGATGGTGCGGTGATATTTCAGCACGCCCTTCACATACCAGTCCGTCCGGCGTTCGCCTTCGATGAAGTAGCGGTTGACCGGCCATGTTTTGCGGCCGTCTTCGTCCCGCCCCCAGTCCGGATGGGCGGCCGCCATGTAGATCGGATGCTCGATGGTGAAGACCAGATGGCCCTCCGGGACCAGCGCGCGATACAGCATGCGCGCCAGGCGATCGAAGTCCCTGATGTAATGGAAGGTGAGGGCGGAGTAGGCGAGATCGAAGGTCGATTTCGGCAGCTCCAGCGTTTCGAGGTCGGCGATCTCGTAGGTGATCGCCGCATCCTGCGTCATGGCCGCGGCGCGGGCGATCATGTTCTGCGAGAGGTCGATGCCGAGCACGTCGGATGCGCCTTGCTCGCGCATCCAGCGCGACATCCAGCCGAAGCCGCAGCCGAGATCGACCACGCGCTTGCCCGCGACATCGGGCAGCATGGCGCGGATCGCCGGCCATTCGGGCGCGCCGAGCAGTCCTCGGACCTGCCGCGGCAACTGGCTGTAGCCGGCGAAGAAGCCGGGATCGTCGTAGATGTTCTGCGCCATGGCTCTTTCTGTAACCGCCGCCGCGCCGCGTGGGAACCGCTGATTGCGGCGCGCCCGGCGCGCTGCTGGAACCAGACACGGCGCTCAGTGGTTTCTGACGTCAGCAGTCGACAGCCGAGGAGAGCGCCATGTTAGCCGAGATGCAGATCCACACCATCGCGCGGCAGATGCTGTTGAAGCACGGCCCCGAGGCGATCGCCCAGGCCGCGCAGAACGCCGTGGCCTGCGAGAGCAAGGGCGAGACCGACGACGCGCGCGACTGGCGCCATATCGAGGACGCCCTGAAGATGATGCGCGGACCGCATCAGAGCTGACGGCGGGCAGAGCAGACGTCCCCGCCGTCGCGCAACAGCACACTGGGATCGCGCGAGCGCGATCGCCGCAGATCTAACCGACGGACGCTAGCCCGCCCTGCGCCACCGCGGCACGGGATCGAGCGGCGTGCGGTAGAGCTCACGCCGGTCGATGTCGGTGACGCGCACCGCGCAGCCGCGCGCCTTCAGCTCCGGCTTGACCTGCGACAGCTCGTTGGCGAGCTGGTCGGCGCGGTCGGAGGCGAGGCTGATGTCTTCGAGGATGATGGTTCCTTGATTACGGAACTCGTCCCCCACCACGAGATCGAAGGTGTAGTACGGCATTCCGAAGTCTCCGTTTCGGTTTGCATCACAGGGTAACACTGAGTCGAGCATTCCCTAAGATGCGTGGCGCACAATCGGCGTGCGATCGGCGCAAAAACGATGTGCAGCGCATCAAGCACGATGAACGAACAAGCCACGCCGCACGACGAAGGAATCCTAGGATCTAGCTCACCGCCATGCCGTTAAGATTTGATTAAAACAGTCGTCGCAAGCTCAAGACCAAGTAGAATCGCAGCGGAACCGGACTCCGGGAACCGGCAGCTGCAGGAGAAGGCCGGTGGCGTAACGCCCGCCGGCCTTTTCTCGTTGTCGATGCCGCGGAGCTATAGCGTTTTCGGGCGAAGTGGACGCCGGTTCGCGTGAAGAAAACGCGTCCAAACAACAAGCTAGAGCTTCGGTTCTGATTCAATCAGAACCGAAAATGCTCTAGTCGCGCAGTGCGGCTTGCCGCCGGGCGCGGCATTTCGGGCCTGGTCCGCGCATGTAGTACAGTTCGGGGCGATAGGGATTGATGACGCCATCGAACAGCGCCACGCAGCGCGCGATGAGGTGGACGAGGTGGCGCCGCAGCGGCCGCAGGGCAAGTTCCATCGCATTCATGGCATGCCCTCAGTGCAGCTCGCCGAGGATGGCGGTGAACGGCAGCTCGAAGATCTCGGTTCCGATGTCGTCGGTGACGTGGACCGCCCAGTTGCGCCAGTCTTCCACGCTCGGTGTCATCACGTAGCTGCGCGCCAGCTGCTCCGCATAAAGGCGCGCCTCCGCCAGATCCATCGCGGCGCCGGTGCGATCCAGGATGACGTGCTTGTCGTCGGAGCAGTGAAAGAAAACTGCAGACATCTTCCGATTCCCATGCCGAAGCGATTCTCGTGCGCTGAAATAGCAGCGCGCGCGGGCACTGAGAATCCGGGTGATCCCCCATCGGTAAACTACGGGGAATCCAGACGATTTGAATCACGCGGCTGTGATCGGGGCGGCCTCAGAAGATCGGCTCACCGAGCGCAACCTCGCTGCGCGGACCGAGCAGGATCACGTTGCCGCCGGCGTCCTTGGCGCCGAGGATCAGCAGTTCCGAGGTGAAACCCGCGATGTTCTTCGGCCCGAGATTGCAGATGCATACGACCGGCGAGCCGACCAGCGCCACCGGCTCGTAATTCGTGATCTGTGCGCTCGACCACATGATCCGCCCGGCGCCGACATCGACGCCGACCTTGTACGACGGACTGCGGGCGCGCGGAAACGGCTGCACCTCGACGACCTTGCCGATCCGGATATCGAGGCGGGCGAAGTCGTCATACGTGGCTTGCGGCTTGAGCGGGGACATCAGCGCTCCTGAAACGCCAGACGAATGCCGAGCGCGATGTAGATCGTGCCGACCACGCGGCCCTGCCACCGCCCGATGCGGCGATGCCGCCGGATCCACGGGCTGATTTGGCCGGCGGCGAGCGCCAGCAGCGAGGTGTAGACCGCGCTCATCACGACGAAGATCAGGCCGAGGGTCGCGAACTGCGCGACCGCCGAGCCGTGGCCGGGGTGCACGAACTGCGGGAGGAAGGCGAGGAAGAACAGCGTGGTCTTCGGATTGAGCATTTCCGCCCAGATCGCCTGCCGGAACGCACGCCGCGGATCGACCGGCTGCGCCGCCGGCAAATCCAGATCGTCGTTCTTCTCGAACAGAGCGCGGACGCCGAGCACGATCAGGTAGATCACGCCGGCATATTTCACGACCGAGAACGCCAGCGCCGAGGTCATCAGCACGGCCGACAGGCCGAATGTCGCCATCGCGGTGTGGACGAGATCGCCGAGCGCGATGCCGAAGCCGGTCGCGACGCCGACGCGCGCTCCGCCGGTGACCGAACGCGCGAGCACCAGCAGCACCGCCGGCCCGGGGATCAGGAACAGGCCGAGCACGACGGCGGCGTAGGTGAGGAGGGTGGTGATGTCGATCATGAAGACCTGTCCCGGATGTCAGGATGCGGCGACGGCGACCGCCGCGAAGCGCGGCTTCGGATCAAGCATCACGCCGGCGCTTTCGACAATGCGCATTTCCTCGGTTCCTCTCTGCGCCGTGCGCTCCAGCACGCCGTGGATGCCTGACGCGGCGTGGCTGAGCGCATCCGGCGTCGCCAGGCCGCGCGCGCGAGCGGCGACGAACAGCGCGGCGAACAGGTCGCCGGTACCGGACGGGCTGATCGGAACCCGCGGCGTGCGCACGCGCCAGGCATAGGTCTTGTCGGATTGCGTGCGCTCGATCGCCAGCGTCTCGATCTCACTCTGCGGCGTGCCGGCCAGCTCGGCGCTGGTGATGACGACGGTCGCAGGTCCCCGCGCCATCAGTGCGCTCGCCTGCGCGATGACGTCATCGATCGTCGTCACGCGTGCGCCGCAGAGGAATTCGAACTCGAAATGATTGGGCGTGATGATGTCGGCGAGCGGGCAGAGCTCGTCGCGCACCAGCGGCGGAATGTCCGATCGCACGAACATGCCGCGGTCGCGGTCGCCGAGCACGGGATCGCAGCAATAGAGCAGGGCCGGGTTTTCCGCTTTGGCGCGGGCGACGAAGTCGGCGACATCCATCGCGATGTCGGCCGAGCCGAGATAGCCCGACAGGATCAGCCGCGCGGCCTCGACCGCGCCGCGCTCCTCGATGCCGCGCAGCAGATCGGCGACCAGCTGCACGTCGAGCACCCGGCCGCGGATGGTCGGATAGCCCGGCCGGTTGCTGAGCAGCGTGGTCGGCACGGCGACGACGTCGATGCCATGCAACTGGATCGGAAAGGTGGCGGCGCTGTTGCCGACATGGCCCCAGGCGACCTGTGACTGAATCGAGATGACGGTCATGTGTTCCGCTTCACCCGAACAGCGCGGCGTAGATCACGTAGAACCAGCCCAGGATACCGTGAATGATCGCCCACAGGATCGAATGGTTCTTGGTGTAGGAGATCGCGATCGCCAGCGCCGAGCCGAACCCCACGCCGTATTTCGCGCCCTCGACGCGGACGCCATAATATCGATTGCCGTTCATGGGGATCCTTCCAGCGGGAGGGCGTCAGGTCGGAGGCAGCGTAACCTGCTAGTTGCCGTCAGTTCAACGGTGGACACGGCTGCTGCGCGGCTTCCTCAGCACGACGGTGATAGTCCGAGCCCGCGTTTTTCCACATCGTCGTCCCGGCGAAGGCCGGGACCCATAACCACAGGATTGGGTTGGTGAGGAAAGCTGTGGCCGCAGCGTCGCGCAACAATCACCTTCGGTGGTTATGGGTCCCGGCCTGCGCCGGGACGACACCGAATGTGTGGCGCGGCCAGTGAGTCCTACATCCGCATTCTCGCGACATGTTTTGCCCGAGCTTTGCTCTTCGTTCCGCCCCCTTTCGAACAGAGGGCGCAGGAAAAGCCGGGTGCCGATCGCACCCATGGGTCAGCAATAGGAATATTTTCTTATTCTGAGATTGACAGGTTTTGCTGAGTTGCCCGTCGGGCTTTTTTGTCGCAGGCCGCCATCCGGGTTTGATTTGCGGGTTTGCGTCGCAACCTCGCCTGTCACGCAACGATCAACCGAACGTGTCGGATCGACGTGGAAGAAGATGCGCGGGTGGACTGTCCTGCATCCAAACGCTTGCCTCATGGCGTCGGAATAAGACGGCAGAGCGATCGATCATGATGTGAGCGCGAACCGATCGGCGGGCGGCGAACAATGCGCCGGCGTGCCGAATCCAACAGGAGCAACTAATGTCCAGGATCAAACAGGTTGCGGCCGCGCTGACCGCGCTCGCCATGCTGACGGCGTCGGCTATGGCACACGAAGTGCCGGCGGCGGGCCCATCCGCGCTCGTGAAGAGCCATGCCGCCGCCGGCCGCTGGAGCGGTGGTCCGCCGCGCATGGCAGTCCCGCGTTTCGGCGAGTCCGAGGCGCTGCCGCGGGACCAGCCCGGCGGCGTCTGCGATCACGGCGACAATGCCATGATCTGCTGAGCCGGATCGTGCATGGCGGTGATCTCCGGCGAAAGTTGCGCTAGCCTTGCTGGTCGTCTCCCTCCAGCTCGCGAGCGCCGCCGCCATGCACATCCTCCGTCCCCAGTTTCGCATCGAGCAAGGCCGCGCGCTCGCCTTTGCGGCGGCGCGCGGCTTCGGCGCCATCGTCGCCGCCGATGCGCGCGGCCCGCGCGCGTCCCATGTGCCGTTCGTGATCGAGCGCCGCGACGAGCGCGTGATCGTGCAGATCCATCTCACTGCGAAGAATCCGCTGGTCGAGCTCGCGGACGGCACGCGGCGCTTCCTCCTGATCATTTCCGGCGACGACGCCTACATCTCGAACGACTGGTATGTCTCACCCGACAACGTCTCGACCTGGCTCTACGAGGCGGTGCATTTGTCCGGCATCGCGCATCTGCGCCAGCACGACGTGAACCGCGGCCACGGCGACGCGCTGCTCGCGGTCTCCGAGGCGCGGCTGCAAAAGCAGCCCTGGGACCTCACGCAGATGGAGCCCGGCAAGCGCGACGCGATGCTGGCGGGGATCAGGGTGATCGACATCGTCGTCGACGAGATCGAGGGCCAGTCAAAGCTCAACCAGCACAAGAGCGATGCGGACTATGTCGCGCTGGTCAATCGGCTGGCGCATGCGGAGGAGACGTCAAGCCACAGGCTTGCGGACAAGATGCGCGCGCTGCGGCCGGAGCTTGAATATGAGGGGATCGCGAGGGCGGGTTAGCCAACGGGTCCGCCCAACGGGCGGCCCGACGACAAGCTCAGCGTAACCCGCCGCTGTCTCAACGCGGCCGATGGCGGATTACGCCTGCGCTAATCCGCCCTACGGAGCCGATCGGAATCAGATCTGCAACGCGTTGTTAAGACTCGATTCGCGCCGATTTGTTCGATTCCGATTCGTTCTTTGCGAACAAAATGGAGTCGGATGGAGAACATGTGGTGCGTGATCCCGTAGCCCGCATGAGTGAAGCGATATGCGGGGCCCGATCGTGTTCTCTTATAGCGGTCCCGGATGTCGCTTCGCCCATCCGGGCTACGCAGTCATGTGGCGGAGAGCGCCAGGAATCTCACGACCTCTCGGTTGAATCGATCCGCCTGCTCGATATTGAGAATGTGAACGCCGGGCAGCAGAACGAGCTTGGCATCGGTGATCGTCGCGGCGATATCAGCGCTGTGACTGGCCCGCGTGACGGTGTCGCTCTCGCCGCCGATGACGAGCGTCGGCGCCGCAACCAGCGAGATGACGCGGCGGAGATCGACGTCGCGCAGTGCCGCGTAACATCCGGCGAGACCGCGCGGCGGCGTGGTCAGCACCATGTTGCGGAATTCGTCGACAATGTGGTTCGGTGCAGCCAGCATCGCCGCCGGAAACCAGTTGCGCATGAAGCCGTCTGCGATTCCATTCATGTCCGTGGCCGCGAGCACCGCGCGGATCTGGTCGTCGAACGGCAGCTCGGACGCCAGATAGGACGCGGTGTTCGAGAGGATCAGGCGATCGATGCGTTCGGGCGCGAAGATGCCGAGCCATTGTCCGATAAAGCCGCCGAGCGACAGACCGAGGAAATGCGCGCGATCGATCGCCAGATGGTCGAGCAGTTCGACCACGTCGCGGCCGAGCCGGTCCATCGAGTAGGCGCCCGCCGGCGCGTCCGACCCGCCGTGACCGCGGGTGTCGTAGCGGAGCACGCGAAACGACTGGCTGAGGGCCGGCATCGAACGATCCCACATGTGCAGGTTGGTGGCGATCGAGTTCGACAGCGCGAGCATCGGCCGATCGTCGGGACCGTCGATACGGTACGCAATCCGGCAGCCATCCGCCGTGGTGAAGTATCGATCGGCGCTCATCCCGTCAGTCCCTTGTGCTGGTGGAAGCCGGCAGGCTTCGCGTCGAGCCAGGCTAGGACTCGCGCCCTCGAAGAAAAATTACTAAGATTGATCAATCTCTGTAGGTTTTATGAATAATGGATCGGATCAAGCTCCACGATTTGCGCTGCTTCGACGCCGTCGCGACCAAGGGAAGCTTTCAGGCCGCCGGCACAGCGCTGAACCGGTCGCACCCGTCGGTGTTTGCGGCGGTCGCCCGGCTCGAGCAGCAGCTCGGCCTCACGCTGTTCGATCGCAGCGGATACCGCATCGGGCTGACGGATGCCGGCCGGACGTTTCACGCACGCGCGCAGGTGACGCTGCGCGAGCTCGAACAGCTGCAGGGCTATGCGGAGCAGCTTGCCGGCGGAGAAGAGGTCGTCCTGCGCATCGTCATCGGCGACCTGTGCCCGCGGCCGCCGGTGCTGCAGATGCTGTCGGCGTTCTTTGCCCGCTATCCCAACACACGCCTGCACCTGGAATATGAGGCGGTCGGCGGACCGCTCGAGCGCCTGATCGATGATAACGCCGATCTGGCGTTTCATCGCGCGGACCCGTCCGATCCGCGCTTCGAACAGATCAAGCTATCGACCACGGCCATGGTTCCGGTTGTCGCTCCCGGCTTTCTGCCGTTTGCGTGGACGAAGAAGGTCACGCCGGAGCAGATGCGCCCCTTCACGCAGTGCGTGATCCGCGACACGGCGCGGCGACCGTCGTCGGAAAACTTCTTCCTGATCGAAGGTGCGCATCAGTGCAGCGTGCCGGACCAGATGATGAAGAAGGAGTTGATCCTGCATCGTCTCGCCTGGGGCCATCTGCCCGCATGGCTGATCGAGGACGAGCTGCGGGACGGCGGGCTGATCAGCATCGCCGGAACGAATTTTCCGGGCCGCGAGGAAAATCTGGCGGCCGTCCGCCATCGTCAACACTCGCGCGGACCGGTCGCCGAAGCGCTCTGGCTTCACCTCAAAGGCTGGCGGCTCACTCAGCGTGCAGGGAGGGCAACCCGACCGGTTCGCGCGAAGCGCGGCCGATAATTGGTGCGGCGTAATCCGCCGCAGTGATGTCGTCGATGGATGCCGATTACGCTTGCGCTCATCCGCCGTACAAACTGCCGCGGCATCGAAGTCATGCGAACGTCTTGTTAAGAATCGCTTCGCGCCGATTTTTCGATTCCGATTCGTTCCTCGCGAACAAACTGGAGTCGGATCGGGAACGTGGCCGTGGTGCGACTCATCGCTCGACCAGTGATGCAGGAGAACGCAGTGCGCCTGAAATGCGCCGCGATGTTCCGCGCCGAGAGCAATAATCCCATCATGATACAACATCGATTGTTTGGATGCGGTCGATGTATATGCGTTGTTAACGTCTGGATCGCGCCGATTTTCTCGATTCCGATTCGTTCCTCGCGAACAAATTGGAGTCAGATGCAGAACGTCGCTGTGGCGCGCGATGCGTTTCTCTGCTCCACTCGCTGCGCACCAGAGAGCGGATCGATGGCCAAGAAGGCAGGCAAGAAGACCAGCAAGAAAATGAAACGGCCCGCGTCGCACCGCACCGTGCTGGCGATCGACGTCGGCGGTACGCATGTGAAGGTCATGACCGACAAGGAGCGCGTCAAGCGCGAATTCGAGTCGGGTCCAACGCTGTCCGCGACCGAGATGGTGCGGCAGGTCAAGTTGCTGACCAAGGACTGGTCCTATGATGTGATCTCGGTCGGCTATCCCGGACCCGTCGTTCACAATCGTCCGCTGACCGAGCCGCACAATCTCGGCCGCGGCTGGGCCGGCTTCGATTTTCACCATGCGTTCGGCCGCCCGACCAGGGTCGTCAATGATGCGCTGATGCAGGCGATCGGCAGCTATCAGGGTGGCCGGATGCTGTTTCTCGGCCTCGGTACCGGCCTCGGCTCCGCGATGATCGTGGACGGTGTTTACGAGCCGATGGAGCTTGGTCATTTGCCGTACCGCAAGGGCGCGACGTTCGAGGATTATGTCGGCGCCGCGGGTCTCGAGCGCCGCGGCCGGAAGAAATGGCGCAAGAGCGTCGACGACGTCATCGCGCGGCTGTCCGCCGCGCTGGAGCCCGAGTACATCGTGCTCGGCGGCGGCAATGCCGACAAGGTCGACAACCCGCCGCCCAAGGTGAGGTTCGGCGACAACGCCAACGCGTTCGAGGGCGGATTTCGAATGTGGAAGAAGAGAGCGCGCAAGGCGAGCAGCGCGCGTCGATGAAACCGGAACCGCCACCAAATTGCCGCAACTGCTGAAGTTTCGCGCTGCTTCGTCACCCCTGTTGTCGGAACTGATTGGGTGCGCCGCTCGTTTTATGCGGCATAACATCCCGTTCCATGAGGAGTGAGCCATGCGAAGTTTCATTATTCCCGCGATCGCGGCCCTGGCGATCGGCGCAGCGACGCCGGCGATGGCCTACGATTCCGGCAGCCAGATCTCGATGGAGGCCGCGCTCGACGTCGCGACCAATCTCGGCATCGTGACGGTGTCGAACACCCAGTTCCTCGGGGACGAGTGGGAGGTCGAGGGGCGTGACCGCCTCGGCCGCTGGATGCAGGTCGATGTCGATGCGCGGACCGGCGAGGTGCGCAACGTGGATCGCGGCTGGTAGCCAGCGTCTTCACCACTGCGTGACATTCGGAACGGCCGGCGGAGCAGGGCGCACGCCGGCCGTTCGTTATCCAGAACTGTCTGATGCCGTGCTTTGGCTGAATGGCATAAAGCTGGGGTATGCTGGTCCCATCATTCCGGGAATCGCCGCCAGCGCGGCGGCCCGTGAACAGGAGACCGGCCATGACAAAACCGTTTCCGTCCAAAACTCATATCGGGAATCACCTGCTGCATCCGGAAACCCAGATGCTGAACTACGGCTACGATCCGCAGCTGTCGGAGGGCGCCGTCAAGCCGCCCGTGTTCCTGACCTCGACCTTCGTGTTCCGCACCGCCGAGGACGGCAAGGACTTTTTCGACTTTGTCGCAGGCCGGCGCGAGCCTCCGGAAGGCATGGGGGCCGGGCTGGTCTATTCGCGCTTCAATCATCCGAACAGCGAGATCGTCGAGGACCGGCTTGCGATCTATGAGCGCACCGAGAGCTGCGCGCTGTTCTCCTCCGGCATGTCGGCGATCTCGACCACGGTGCTGGCCTTCGCGCGGCCCGGCGACGTGATCCTGCATTCGCAGCCGCTCTATGGCGGCACCGAGACGCTGTTCACGAGGACGCTGGCGGGCTTCTCGATTCACGCCGTGGGCTTTGCCGACGGCCTCGACGAGAGTGTCATCCGCGCCGCTGCCGACGAGGCGATGAAGAAGGGCCGTGTCGCGATGATCTTCATCGAGACGCCGGCCAATCCGACCAACGGCCTGGTCGATATCGCGCTGACGCGGCGCATCGCCGACGCGATCGGCAAGGCCCAGGGCCATACGCCGATCATCGCCTGCGACAACACGCTGCTCGGGCCGGTGTTTCAGCGGCCGATCGAGCACGGCGCCGATCTCTCGCTGTACTCGCTGACGAAATATGTCGGCGGCCATTCCGACCTGATCGCGGGCGCGGCGCTCGGCTCGAAGAAGCTGATGAAGGATGTCAAGGCGCTGCGCGGCGCGATCGGCACCCAGCTCGATCCGCATTCCTGCTGGATGATCAGCCGTTCGCTGGAGACGCTCAGCCTGCGCATGGAGAAGGCCGACCGCAACGCGCGGATCGTCGCCGACTATCTGCGCGATCACCCCAAGGTGGCGCAGGTGCATTACCTCGGCCATCACGATCCGGCGTCCCCCGCGGGGCGCGTGTTCGCGAGCCAAAGCAGCGGCGCCGGTTCGACCTTCTCGTTCGACATCGTCGGCGGGCAGCAAGCGGCGGAGAAATTCCTCAACGCGCTGCAGATCTTCAAGCTCGCGGTCAGTCTCGGCGGCACCGAGTCGCTCGCGAGCCTGCCGGCCACCATGACGCATTCCGGCGTGCCGGCCGATATCCGCAAGCGGATCGGCGTGCTGGATTCGACGATCCGGCTCTCGATCGGGATCGAGCATCCGTCCGACCTGGTGGCCGACATCGCGCAGGCATTGAGCAGGGTGTGAGCGAGTCAAAAGCGTGTAGGATGGGTCGAGCGAACGGGCTACCAATTCCGGAGAGAGTGCATGCTAGCGATTACGGCGATCATCCGCGCGAAGAAGGGCCACGAGGCGGCGATGCGTCAGGCATTGCTCGATGTCGTCGAGCATGTCCGCGCCAACGAGCCGTCCACCGTCGGCTACTACGTCTCGCAGGATGTCGACAGTCCCCGGATATTTTCGACGTATGAGCGATACTTGGATCAGGCAGCCATGGACCGGCACAACAATTCGCCGGCCGTGGCGCGGTTCTTTGAGATCGCAAAGCCGATCCTCGACGGCGAGGTGATCGTGGTCTTGGCGAACGAGATTGCGAGCAAGCGGGAGTAGGTGCTGGCCGCCGGGTCACAAATAATAGCCTGCTCCGGAAAGGCTTCACCGCAGCGCATTCATTCTCCGATTTTGGTCGTTCGGAGCATTGCGGACCGGCGGGGTCGGCGATTTGAGGACAAACCCATCGCGATGGTGCTGCGCTCGAAGCGAGCGTAAACCCGGACAACGTTGACGCGGAGGCGGCGCGCCGTTATTGGCGGCGCGGAAAATTCCGACGCAACGATACGGGATGGTCTCGATGCAAGTGACTTTGATGAAGGGCAAGATTCATCGCGCGCACGTCACCGAAGCGGACTTGCATTACGAGGGGTCGATTTCGATCGACCGCAATTTGATCGAGGCCGCCGGTTTCCTCATCAATGAACGCGTCGACATCTACAACATCGACACCGGCGCGCGCTTCTCGACCTACGTGATCGAGGCGCCGGCGGGATCGGGCACCATCGGCCTCAACGGCGCGGCCGCGCGGCTCGCCATGGCCGGCGACAAGGTCATCATCGTCGCCTATGCCAGCTTCGATGCCGACGAGGCGCGCAAGTTTCATCCGCGGGTCGTGCTGGTCGACGACAAGAACCGGCACCTTGCGAAGGCTGCCGCCTCAACGGCGAAAGCCCTGGCGGACGCGCAAGCCGGGCTGCGCTAGGCCTTCTTGACGAACTCCGATTTCAGATTCATCGCGCCGATGCCGTCGATCTTGCAGGCGATGTTGTGTCCGTCGCTGCCCTCGGTGAGGCGGATGTTCCTGACCTTGGTGCCGCCCTTGACGACCGACGACGAGCCCTTGACCTTGAGGTCCTTGATCACGATGACGCTGTCGCCGTCCGTCAGCGGGTTGCCGTGCGCATCGCGCACGCCCGCTTGCTGCGCGGTCTCGGCGGCCGCGGCCGCATCGCTGCTCCACTCATGGGCACATTCCGGGCAAACCCAGAGAACGCCGTCCTGATAGGCATGCTCGGAATTGCACTTCGGGCAGTTCATTGCGGCGTCCATGGTCGAGATCGTCTCCGTCGTTGCGGGCGCACCGTAGGGGCGCAGGCGGGCAAAGCAAGCGAAAACCCGGCGATTTGATGCGCAAAAGGGCGCAAAGGTGGCGAGCCGCCCGTCCACCGCGGACGCCGATGGAACGGTCTGGCCCTCCATCCGTTGCCGTTCGTCGCTCGGCATTGCGGCCCTGTGCTTGCGGGGAACGGTTCACTGATCGTCGCGTCCGGGCCGGCAACTCATCCAGAAGCAATCGGCTGATCCCAAACATGGACGCGGAAGATGAATCACAGAAACCCGGCTTTCGTCAGCCTTCGCACGTCGCTCGTCACCGCCGCCTTCACGTCGGCGTTGCTGGTGAGCGCAAGCCTTGTAAGCGCAAGTCTCGTAGGCGTAAGTCTTGCCCACGCAGAGCCGGTGAATTCGCGCGCGGATCATGGCAATGGTGGTCCCGGCGAGTTCGCCGACCTTGCCGAGAAGGTCGGGCCGGCCGTGATTGGCGTCAACGCCAAGGTGGCTGCGGCGGATGACGACGACTCTTCTCCCAGCCAGTCTCCCGGCGACTCTTCCGGGCCGGACGGCTCGCCCGATCAGGACACGCCGGGGAGGGCTGTTCCGAATCCCGGCAGGCGCGGACCTGGCAATCCGCCGAAGTTGGGTGAGATGACATCGATCGGTTCGGGCTTCTTCATCTCGGCGGACGGCTATGCGGTGACGAACAATCACGTCCTCGGAGGCAGCGACCGCGCCGATGTCCGCACCAGCGACAACAAGGTCTACAAGGCGAAGGTCCTGGGCAAGGATCCGGTCAGCGACCTCGCCCTGCTCAAGGTCGATGGCCGGACCGACTTCAGCTATGTCAAGCTCGCGGATCAACCGCCGCGCACCGGCGATTGGGTGCTCGCGGCCGGCAATTCATTCGGCCTCGGAAACACCGTCACCGCGGGGATCGTCTCGGCGCGTGCGCGCGACCTGGAGACCGGGTCTTCGGAGGATTTCGTCCAGATCGACGCGCGGATCAACCGCGGCGATTCCGGCGGGCCGAGCTTCAACACGCATGGCGATGTGATCGGCGTGAACAGCCTGATCTTCTCGCCCTCCGGCGGCTCGGTCGGTGTCGCGTTTGCGATACCCGCCGATACCGTGAAGACGGTGATCCCGCAGCTGAAGGACAAGGGCACGGTCACGCGCGGCTGGATGGGCGCGCAGATTCAATCGATCACCCCCGGCATTGCCGAAAGCTTAGGTGCGAACAACCTGCACGGCGCGGTCGTGGTCGGCGTGCAGACCGGCGGCCCGGCCGCGAAGGCCGGATTGAGGCGAGGGGACGTGATCACCTCGGTCAATGACGAGCCGATCAAGAGCGCCAACGAGCTGACCAAGAAGGTTTATGCGGGAGCGCCGGGCAGTTCGGTCAAGCTTTCGATGCTGCGGGACAATGCGCCGAATTCGCTGAGCGTCACGCTCGGCCAGCTCGCGCAGTCGCAGGCGCCTGCCGGCCTGCTCAAGTGATCCCGCCGGCCTTGATACCGCCGGCCTCGGCGATCAGCTCGAACGATCGCAGCCGCTTCTGGTGATCGTAGACGTCGGACACGATCATCAGCTCGTCGGCGCCGGTCTCCGCGACCAGCGCGTCGATGCCGGCGCGCACCGTCGCGGGCGAGCCGATGATGGAGCGCGCGAGCATCCGCATCGCCTGCACCTTCTCCGCCGGCGACCAGTAACTCTCGATGTCGTCGATCGGCGGCTGGCTGAGGCCGCGCGCGCCGCGGAAGATGTTGGTGAACGACATCTGCTGCGTGGTCGCCAACCGCCGCGCCTCCTCGTCGGTGTCGGCGGCGACGATGTTGACGCCGACCATGGTGTAGGGGCGGTCGAGCTGATCCGACGGCTTGAAGCGGGCGCGATAGATCTGCAGCGCCTGGATCAGCAGCTCGGGGGCAAAGTGCGAGGCGAAGGCGTAGGGCAGGCCGAGCTCGCCGGCCAGCATCGCGCCAAAATTGCTCGAGCCGAGAATCCACAGCGGCACGTCGGTGCCCGCGGCCGGCACCGCCTGGATGCGCTGGTTGGGACCGGCCGCGGCGAGGAAGGCCTGGACCTCGAGCACATCCTGCGGAAAGTTCTCGGCGGATTCAGGCGTGCGGCGCAGCGCGCGCAGCGTGAGCTGATCGGTGCCCGGCGCGCGGCCGAGGCCAAGGTCGATACGGTCCGGGAACAGCCGCGCCAGCGTGCCGAACTGCTCGGCGATGACATAGGGCGCGTGGTTCGGCAGCATGATGCCGCCGGCGCCGACGCGGATGGTCTTGGTGCCCGCGGCGATGTGCCCGATCACGACCGACGTCGCGGCGCTGGCGATGCCCGCCATGTTGTGATGCTCCGCCACCCAGATGCGGCGATAGCCGAGCGCCTCCGCATGCACGGCGACATCGCGCGCATTATAGAGCGCGCCGCGCGCGTCGGTTTCCTCGGTGACGCGGACGAGATCGAGAATGGAGAGGGCGGCCACGGCGACTCCGGAACGTTAGGGACGGGGAGCCGATGGTATTTGGCTGTGTCCAGGTGGATGCGAAACGGCGGGGAGCAGCCGGTTCATGCAGATGCATATGGATGCGGTCGCCATGCCGGTCAATCCGTCTGAAGCGATCGACGAAGCAGGGCTGCCCATCCAAAATATCGAAAACAACCCCATGCAAAGGTGCAATGGCCGCGGGACCCGCAAAAGCGCCTTGACGCGTCGGGCAAATCAGCGGTACTTTTCCATTATTCCGAAATAGTGAAGATGGCGTAGGATGGGTAGAGCGAAGCGAAACCCATCATGTCTCCGTGCGGATAGAAGGTTGATGGGTTTCGCTTCGCTCTACCCATCCTACAGACTACAGACCTGATCCGTACGCTCGATCGCTATCGGAGAACCGACGCGTCAGTCCCCAGACGATTGCGGCCGTGGCGGCCGTCGCGAGCAGATGTTTCAAGGGTGTCCGCTGACGACGCCGAGCCAAAAATCAAAGGTAGTGCAAAAATAAACACTCTACTTCCAATTGACTCTTTTCGATGCCACCGATACACCGCTCTGGTTAAGCACGATCGAGGGCAGAGAATGTCGCTTACCTTTCCTGACAATGACAATCGCGCCGCGCGAATCCGCGAATTGGCGGTACAGACGCAAGATGATCTCCACGACGCCGAAAGCGACTACAAGACGTTCCAGGCGATGGTGAAGGCGACCAACCCCAAGATCGCCGCCGTGTATCAGGGAGCCGGCCTGACGGCGCCGGCCACCACCAGCATCGATATTCTGAAGCTGCAGAACCAGGCCGTCGATGGCGCCTCCGCGCCGGTGGAAATCGTCAAGATCCTTGTCGATATCGCGGGCTTCGCCGGCACCCTGAAATATCTGGCGCCCGGCGCCACCCGGTTTCTGGTCTCCGCGGGCGCGATGTCCGCTGAAACAGCTGCGCGCGTGCTGGTCGAATTCACCATCCCGGTGATTGGCCGCGAGGTCAGCATCACCGCCGGCGACATCGCGGGCGGCATACTCGGCGGGATCGTCGGCGGCATCGCGATCGCCGGCATCGACATCGGCATCGACGGCATCGAAGGCCGGATCGCCCGCGACAAGATGCAATCGGCGATCCATCAACTGTTCCCGATCCGGCTTTCCACCCGCGTCGTGCGCGAGCGCGCCTCCAAGCTGGTGCTGTCGATCCAGAGCGTCCAGACGACGATGGATGCAATCACCGATGCCGGCCTGCCGCTCACCGACAAAATCCTGCAGAACCTCATTACCAAGGACGTCCAGCCTGCGATCCTGAGCGAGCAACAGATCACACCAGAGACGGTGGCGGCCGAACTCGCCAAGCTCGACCGCGACAGCAACTCGTGGACTAACGAGGACACGTAGTCGATTCTCCGAACGATCCGGTCCTGCAACGGTCTCCGGGCGCGCCCGAGGGAGGCGAACGATGTCGGTTTTCTTTCCGGACAACGGCAAGCGGCAGGTCCGCATGTCGGAATTGGCAACGGATGCCGGGCATTACCTGCAGCTGGCGCAACAGGAGTACACCACTTTCACCACGGTGATCGCCGAACTTAATGCGCAGATCGCCGCGCTCTATCGGCAGGCCGGCGTCGCCGCACCGGCGGAATCCAATCTGGATATTCTGGCCGCCGCCGATATCGCCGTTCCAGGCGCGGCAGGCACGGCGGTGATCAAGGTGAGTGAGTCGATCCTGGGCGTGACGGCGTTCAGCGTCACGACGCGCTATCTTGCCCCCGGCGTGCTGTCGCGGATCGTCGCTACCGGCGCGCTTTCCGAGGAGGCCGTTGCTGCGACGTTCGTGACCGCATGGGGCGGCGAATTGACTGTCGGAGTCCTGATTACGGGGATCGCGACCGCGGTGGTGGCCGGCTTGATCATCACGGCGATCGGGCTTGCATTCGACCTCTTCGAAGGCGCGTCGCTGCGGGACGAATTGCGCCACGGCATCGCCAAGCTTTGCCAGATCCGTGCCGACATCTGCCTGAACTGGCTGCGCGCGAAGAAACTGGTGGATGGCATGCAGTCGGTGCGGAACAGCTTGTTGAACCTCGCGCAGCAGGGCCTGCTGACCCCCGCAGCGATTGAGAACGCCATTCAACGCGATGTTCTGCCGGTCGTCGCTGAGGTCGAGGGCATGTCGATGGCCGATGCCCAGGCCGAATTGAGCGGGTTGGATCGCGAGCGCGGGGCTTGGACCAATGAGGACACCTTGCCAGTGGCGCCGGTTGCACCATCGCCGCCAAATTCCAAGCCGACTTTCGCCGTGGCCCTGGTGCGGCCGACGCCGCCCCTGATGCCGGGCGGCTTGATCCTTTGCCCCTCCGTTCCCGGGGTCTGGACGCCGCCGACCGAACGTTATCCCAGTATCCGAAAGGGTGATCTGACGGTGTGGCCGTTCAGCTTCAGCGATCACCGCAACGCGATCAATGTGACGATCTTCGACAAGGCGGGCGCAATCGTAAACCAGTGGATTCTCAACGGCATCAGCACGGTGACGAAAATTCATGCTGATCCGGACACCAACATGGTCTGCTTCACGGGAGATGGTGGCGCGATCGTTCACATGACCTGGTCGCAGATCGCGCCCGCGCCGCCGCAGCAGCCGGTGCATGGCGACGTCCGCGACATGTTGGAATTGCTGCCCGCAACGGCCGATTTCGGCGTGGTCGGCATTGAGCCGGTGTTTCGGCCCGTGATGGTCCGCAACAAAAGCAGTCATCCGCTTCGGGTCCGGTTACAGATCATATCGGCGCTCGCCGCGGATCCAAACGATCCCCAGCATGGATCTGATCCGAAGCCGGCCGTGGCATGGATCAATCTCGGACTGAAGGTCCTCGAGCTCGAGGTGCCACCGAATTCGACCACCGAAGTCAGCACTGTGTCGCAATACCGGCTGCCGAGATGGTGGGATGTCTACAGCCCCTCCGACTTCGAGGGCGGAGTTGGCGCCCAGGCCATGGACCTGACGACCGGCGCGCTGTGCGGTGGTGCGGTCACCACCTGGTTCCGGGGCGGCATGGACGGCGGCAAGATCAAGCCGGGCGTCGGCGGCCATGTGCCGCTCAGTCCCCGGGACCGACCTCACTTTGCGTTTCGTTCCTGAGAGAGCCGCATCAAATGCGGGTGCGGCGTGGCGAGCGAATGCATCGGTTCGGATGTCGCGGCGCTTTCCTGTGTTCTGCCACTCCGCGCCTTAGGTTCGACGGCCGCCGGAGACGCGTCGCGTCAGCCCCCAGACGATTGCGGCCGTGGCTGAAGTCGCGAGCAGATGCTTCAAGGTGTGTCCGCTGACGAACCCGAGCGTGTTCGCGATCTCGTGATCGAGCACCTCGGCGATCTTGGCCACAACGTACAACATCATCGCGGCGGCGAACGCGACGCGGTCGGCGCGCGGCGCGCGATAGATCGACTGCCAGAGCGGGATGAGGACGAGCGGGAGGACCTGCAGCAGCAGATACGGTCGCAGGTCGCCCGCACCATATCGGTCGGTATGGACCCACCATGCGACGCTGGCGGTGGCGTAAAGCCCGAGAATGATCGCTTCGATGTTCGTCTTCGATCCCGGCCGGGTGTCGCCGCGGACGCCGACCAGCAAGCCGGCGCCGGCAAGTGCGATCGGCAGCATGTCCCAGGTCAGCCGGCCATTGCCGGGGGCAAGGTGAAAGAAGGCGGACCCGAACGCGGTCAGGAACAGTCCGATCAGGAACAGGCGGTAGCCCGGCCATCCGGCGCGAAGCTGATCGCTCTTGCGGTGGGGCCTAAGCGCCAACCAGCCCCAGATCGCGACCAGGGCGAAGCCGATGTTCGACAAGACATCGCCTGCGTGGGGGATGCCTGACAGGGCCGAGTGGTCGGCGAAATTGTTGTAGCCCGCCGGCTGCGCGATGCGTCCGTGCACCGCGAATGCTGCAATGATGCCGATCGTGATGATCGTCGGGGCGACTTTCATCCACGGTTTCACGGGTCGTTCGGACCCGGTCAATCCGTCCATGCGGAAGGTCGTGTGCATCGCTTGTTCCGACTAAAATGAACAATGTTCAACATTTGGCATGAAAATGAGCGACGTTCAAGTTCATTTTTCGGGAGGGGCCGATGATGCTGATGGGGAAGGTGCCAGGAGACCTCCGCCGAGGCGTCAACGCGGCCTTCGGCTTGCGCTCCACAGCAACGCGCAGCCCGTAGCCCGCATGAGCGGGGGCCGGTGGTGTGTTCTTGCGAGGTGGATCCCGGATGTCGCTTCGCTCATCCGGGCTACGGGACAAAAGCGCAAGGCGTTTCAGCGGCGCGCAACTTGCCGAAAATGTGCTGATGATGGCGGCTTACGCCTGCGCCCGATCCACCCTACCTTCGCTGGGCGCGAACCGCACAGCCCACCGATCCGATCCGGAGCGAACCAATTCCCCAGCTCATATTCGGCCTGACCAGCCTGCTGATCCTGGCCCGCTTCATCTGGCCGCTCGACTGGCCGCTTCCGGCAAAGATCGTCGCCGCATTGCTGGTGCTGGTCGCCTTGCAGTTTCACCGCTGGAACAGGCTGTCGTCGGGATCGGAATTCTCGCCGGAGTTTCCGCGTCCGGTGGTCGTCCTGTTCAACTGGGCGTTCGGCGCGATCATGCTGCTGGCGCTGCTGCAACTGGCGCTCGATGCAGGCCTCCTGGTGGCCGCGCTGATCCACGGCGGCTTCGTCGGCGCGCCTGACGGCGTCCGCTACGCACTTGCGGCGGTGGCGGCCGCAGCCGCCGCGATCGGCGTCCATCAGGCGATGCGCATTCCGCCGCTCAGGGATGTCGAGGTCGGCATCCGCGGACTTCCGCTTCAGTTCGACGGCTATACCATCCTGCAACTGACCGATCTTCACATCAGCCGGCTGTTTCCCGCGCCGTGGGCGCGCGCCGTGGTCGAGCGATCGAACAAGCTCGGCGCGGACCTGATCGCGATCACCGGCGATCTGATCGACGGCACCATTGATGCGCGGCGGGGCGACATTGCGCCGTTGCGCGACCTGATGGCCGCCGATGGCGTCTACGTGATCTCGGGCAATCACGAATATATCTTCGGCTATGACGGCTGGATGGCGCACTACGAAGCGCTCGGCCTGCGCTCGCTCGAGAACAGGCACATCGTGCTCGAACGCGGCGGCGGCCGCCTGGTGATCGCTGGGATTACCGACCGCGCCTCGCGCCACCGGGGGCATTCCATCCGCGACCTTGCCGCGGTTCTCGACGGCGCCCCCAAAGGCGCGCCCGTCGTCCTGCTCGATCACCAGCCGAGCGACGCACGAAAGGCCGCCCGGCTCGGCGTCGCGCTGCAACTCTCCGGACACACCCATGGCGGATTGATCGTGGGGATCGATCGCCTCGCCGCGCGCGCCAATGCCGGCTTCGTCTCGGGCCGCTACGACGTCGACGGGATGACGCTCTACGTCAACAACGGCACCGCGCTCTGGCCGGGTTTTGCCTTGCGGCTCGGCCGCCCGTCCGAATTGACGCGGATCACGTTGCGTGTGGCTGGCGATGCTTGAGTGATTTGTTGCGCATGCGATGATGCGAGCGCGGTGTTATCGCATTGGCGCGGGAGCCCGAATACGCTCGGTGCACGTTTGCGGTCTGCTTCTCGGCCTAGGTGGCAGCAGTAGCCCGCATGAGCGAAGCGATATGCGGGGCCGGTCGTGCGTCTAGTGACGTTGGTCCCGGATATCGCTTCGCTCATCCGGGCTACGCTTGCTGGGTCGCAGCAGATTCGTAGGATGGGTAGAGCGAAGCGAAACCCATCATTGGCGCCGCGGGTAAAAAATCGATGGGTTTCGCTGCGCTCTACCCATCCTACGCGAGCTTCACACCAATACCTCGCTACGCTTGCTGGCTTTTGTTTCGGGCACTCCTGTGCGACGATGGTTGTCCGGAGATGCGGGTAGGGTGATTTGGATGTGGTCATGCTTTCGCGAAGACTAGTCATTGTTGCAGCTGCGCTCGTGCTCGGGACTTGGTCGGTGCTCGCGCAGCAAAGCACCGAGTATGATGCGTGCATGGACAAGGCCGAAGGGGCGTCAACGAAGATGCTCGCGTGCGGCAAGACCGCAATCGAGAAGTGGGACGTCAGGCTCAACACCGCTTATCAAGCGCTTCTCGCAAAGTCGAAGGGCGAGGCGCACGCGCAATTGCAGACCGAGCAGCGGGCCTGGCTGAAGCATCATCTGGGTGAAACCCATCGCCTCGCCGCGGACCCCAACAACGGGTCCGTCGCGTTCCTCGACTCCCAGGCGTTCGAATTGAAGGATATCACCGACCGCACGCTGCTTCTTGAAAAGCGTGCCGGCCAGTAGCCCGCATGAGCGAAGCGATATGCGGGACTGATCTTGCGTCCCGGATGTCGCGGAGCCGGTCATCGGGCGCGTGTTCGCGCGACCCGTTGGCTCTCCGGGCTACGCTTGCTGAGGTTTGCCGTCCCCGCTGAACCCGTCGAAATGACCCTCCGCTGACCTTTGATGCTCAGCGACATGCCGTTGTGACCTGCTATCATGGCAGCTCACCTCAGTGATTCAGCAACGGTCGCTCGCAACTTTACGAGGAACAATGTCCCAGTCTTTCAAGGTCGGCGATCTTGTCAGGAAGCGTGCCGGTTATGAGTATCCTGGCATCATCGTTTCAGTTTTCACGACGCGCGCCGGTGCAGTGCGTTACGTCGTGGAGGCCGATCATCCCGGATTTGCGGGAATGCTCCATATTTTCAATGGCGAGCAACTGGAGCCTCGAACCTAACTTTGCAGATCAAACGTGCCGTCCGTGCCTGGTTCGAATGGTTGGACGGCTACAACGGCACTTGCGTTGAGAGGACCATAAATATGCGGGTACAGTTTGCCGTTACCCGCGTCTTCGTACCGTATGGGCGGGATCACGCGCGCCGGATCGATGGCGAGCAAGATCAGGCCTCGTTGACCCCGGAAGAGGTAATTCGCGACTTCAACGAGTTGCTCGGCCGTCGAGCAATGAATGAACCCCTCGCTGTCGAATGAAGCAGAGCGGTATTCGCCGTTGTTCGCTGCTGCCCACGCGGCAGACGAACAGATGTGATAAATCACTGAAGGCTGCAAGTTCATCTCCATATTCGCCTTTTCACGTCGAGGGCGCGGCGTGCCTGTCGGGATTGACAACAGGCCGGTCGAGCCCAATGATGGTGTCGGGTTGATACACCCGCTGCTTGCGCCCTTTGTGGATAGTGAACGTATCAAAATCCGCCACACCCTCGTTATTGGCGAGCGGGTCGGCAAGGCAAGCACCGATCTCCTCCGTTCGCCGATAGGGGTGCACCCATGCGCGATTTTCGCGATGCGAAGGCTATGGCGCGGTCTCTGCGCAACGCCTTGAATGCCAAGGCGATACAAACCACTCACAGCGAATCTCTGGAACTGATCGCGAAGGCGTTCGGCTGCGAGACCTGGAATATCCTGTCTGCCAGGATCGATGCCGCCGGCGCTCAGAAGTAGGCCGCCCAGGGCGGTCTGCTGTACTGCTCATTCTGCGGCAAGAACCAGCACGACGTGAGCAAATTGGTGGCAGGTCCTGCCGTCTTCATTTGCGACGAATGCATCGACCTGTGCACCGATATCGTCGACGAGAACCTAAACCGGCTGATTGCAGGAAGCGAGGAGGGCGCCCGCGCTCTGTCGACCGATCGATTGCTGCACTACGTCGAGCTCGCGCGCAAGATCGTGGAGCGTCATCGTTTGATGCTGCAGCGTATTGACCGGATGATCGCGCTTCGATCGAACCCATCGTCGACGGACGAGGAGGTGCCACAATCGGCCATCTTCGCTCAGCTCAAGGCCAAGACCTCAGATGAATTGCTGGCCATGAAGAAAAGCTCGCAAGATCAAATCAGTCGCTATGAGCGGGTGCAACGGACGGCGACGCCCATCATCAACGAGCGGGCGCAATAGCGCGTAGCAAGCAGGACGGCGAAGCGTAACCCGCCGCGATTTTTGCCGGCGAAGCGGCGGATTACGCCTTCCGTCCTCGCTCGCTATGTCAGACGTGGTCGGCTGATCCGCCCTACGCTTGCCGACATCACCATTCCCGGCAGAAAAATTCGTTCCTTCGTCGAGCGGATCGAGAACCTCGACACTGAAATGCAGGAGCTCGGCGAGCAGAAGGAAGTCTCTTCGGAGGTAAAGGGCGAAGATTTCGACGTGAAGATCCGCAAGGAGATCGTCAAGCCGCGCAAGCGGGACCAGGACGAGCGTGAAAGCTTGCTCGATCTCTATGTGCGCGTCATGGAAACGGCACCGGCGGGCGAGGCCACGAAGGCGGCGTGAGGTTTTGCCTACGGCTAGTCCGGCTTACACCTGCTAAGTTGCCTGCAAAAGTGGCCAACATCATTCGATTGGAAAGCTCCGGGTCTTGTCTCTTTCTTGCCGTTCGCGAATGCGCTGAAGCCGTTGATGAATTGCGGACTGAGCGCTTTGCAACATTCGTGGCCCTACGTTTTGCAGTTCTTTCTCAAGAGTGCTGAGGTTTCCGCTGACGCGCTCAATGAAGAAATTAACTGCTCGGTCGAGGTTTTGATCGTCTGGCAATGATATCCGGAGTCCATTTTCGTGCGTAATCATCGCAGGAATGTCGATCACGTTACAGTGGCTCGGCGCAATCTGGAAGCTCTTAGGATACCCGTCAAACGGAATGATAACGTCGATGATATCAACATCAATGGTTACGTCGCGGCCATAGTCGCTAATTTTGCGTTTTTCCGTTCGTCGCTTTCCCTTTCGCTCGTCAGGCTTGAGTTTCGCGACGTCGAATTGGAAGTGAGCAATCTTCGTAAGCTCTTCCGCGAGCTTGTCGCTTGTTAGGCTTTCCTCCGGGAGCCGTTCGGCCCACATCTTTGCCTCATAAAGCTTCTGCTCGATCAGGGCGGATATTGGTTCCTGAAAAAGGGTGCCATTCATTCGCTGTGCCTTCATTTTTTCGGGTGTGGTAGTCGAAACTCTGTGAGCATGAAATGCCCGGCTTTTGCCGTGTCCCTGATCCACAACTGCCAGGAGAGGAATGTCCATAGTCCTCTTGGAAGCTCTCCGGCGTATACTGATCCATCTCGGACGTTGACCAGCCTGAGGTAGGCGTAAAAATCATCGTAAGGCGCGGCCCGAATAAATAATTCATCGCCAATGGCAACAATGACGCCAGCCGTTTCCCAAACATTGTGGCCACTAGGGTCAATATCATCGTCCGCCATTCCGAGCTCAAAACGCGCCTCGCAAGTGTACTGCAGGACAGGGGAATCATTCTGCCAATTCTCGGCGAATATGACCGGTGCCCTGTTCTTAAATCCTGGATTGAGCCAAACAAATGATCGAGTGCCGTTTACGACATGATTGGTCACAAGGGCTATTTTGCAGCCGTCATATCGGCCTATTCTTACAATCGAGCCAGGAAGCGCATCCTTGAGCGGGAGAACTGTGAAGCTCGGAAATACGTCGCTCATTTGTCCCCTGCTAACGTGAACTTTATGGTCGCTTCTGTTCTCGAGCTGCGCGCTCGCTCGCAATTACGGGAATGAGATCTCTTGTCGTAGTTTAAGCAATACGGAGCGTGCTTACTCATGGTCGATCCCGGCATGACCTGTGAATTCTCTCCACAAGGAATCGGATACTTGCTCTGCGGTGAGAGGTGCTTCTCTCGTTCGATTACCCGAGAAGTTGCTCAACTGCAGATATAGTTCGTATTCGTTTTCTCGTACGTAAATGAACCCGTTGGCAGTATTTGACGCCGCCCGACGTGAAAAAGCGTACGATATGTCTTCACCGAAGTGCTCTGTGTCAGCGCGAACGGTTATGTGGGCTTCGCCTCCGTTCGCCTTGTTAAGAACGGTGCAGGAGAAGGCGAGATTACTAATCTTCTCGTATCGCGCTCTAATGAGCTCCGAGATCTGATTCAACTCGTCGACCGAGCTACGAAAGAAGGTCTCTATCGCCAGGAAGGCCTTATGGCGAAAGTCGTCACGATCGAAGGAATCAAATTCTTTCTTAATGCGATATCTTCTGCCTTCGCGTGCTGGGGCAGTCGACTTTTGACCGGGCTCGTATTGCTGAGCAGGTGGCTGGTCAGAGGCAATCCGCCTCAACTCCATAGCCACGTCCAGGTAAGCAATGTTTTCGTTCGTCCAAGTGGAGATTGGTTTTCCATCCTTTGGAAGGGCTTTTAGCTTGCCTAGAGGAGTAGATTTCCAGTCGCATGGTTCGATCACTATGGGGACGACTCGCAAAGTCCCTTGCGCATGGCGTTCTAGGGCTTTGCTCACTTCCTGATCGTAGCAGTAGCTGGATGCTAGGAAGTCCGGACTGACCAATGCGAGGAATATTTCGCTCTTGGAAAGCGCTGCGTCGATCTCGATATCGAAATCGTCGCCAGCGAGAATCTCTCGATCGTACCAAGCCGAAATTGCACCTTCACGGCGCAATGTGGCGAGGTGGATATGAAGTCGCTCCAACGCTTTTTCGTCGCGATGAGAGTAAGAAATAAAGGCGGTTGCCATTGCCTGTTTTGGCCACAGTGGAGTGTACGAATGTACTCTATATAGGCCTTATTTGTTCTAATAAATCAAGGTCTGCGCGTAGGTCTTTGATGTGCAACTGTGGATTGGGTTCCTGGCGCATAAGAAAAGGGCGGCTTTTCGGCCGCCCTCTGTGGAGCCTGGGTCAAGCCCGGGCATGACGATTGTCGTGATTTACCGCCTCACGAACACCCCGTCGTGGACCCGCACGTATCGCACTTCATACAAGTCCCATTCCGCACCAGCGTGAAGTTGCCGCACTCCGAGCACATCTCGCCTTCGTAGCCCTTGGCTTTGGCTTCGGCGCGACGCTCCGCTTTCGACGGGGCGGCGGCTGCGGCGGTGCCGGGCTTGCTCCAGTTCAGGGCCTCGAGCTTCTCGGTCGGCGAGAGGTCGTGGCTGACTTCCTGCTTCAGGGCGACCGCGCCTTCGACGGTGTCGGAGGCGCCGCGCGAGGTTGCGCCGTGGGAGGCGAGCGCGGTGACGCGGCTGCCGGCGGGCGCGTTGTCGGCGCCCTGGCTCACCGCGGCCGAGCCGCCGCGCATGACGACGAGGTTGTCGGTGCGCGACCGGGTCAGCCCCTTCGACAGATACTTGGTCGCCTGGTGCTGGGCGGGAGCCTCATCCGGCTCCTTGCCTTCCTCGACGCCCTTGCCGAGCGCGTCGAAGCCGCTCTCGTTCGGGTCGACATGGGCGAGATCGAAGCGCGCCATGTAGCTCACCGCGAGCTCGCGGAACACATAGTCGAGGATCGAGGTCGCGTACTTGATGGAGTCGTTGCCCTGCACGGGGCCCGCGGGCTCGAAGCGGGTGAAGGTGAAGGCGTCGACATATTCTTCCAGCGGCACGCCATATTGCAGACCCAGGGACACTGCGATCGCAAAATTGTTGATGAAGGAGCGCAGCGCCGCGCCTTCCTTGTGCATGTCGATGAAGATCTCGCCGAGACGGCCGTCGTCATATTCGCCGGTGCGCAGGTACACCTTGTGGCCGCCGACAACCGCCTTCTGGGTGTAGCCCTTGCGGCGATCGGGCATCTTCTCGCGCTCGCGCATCACGACGATGCGCTCGACCAGCTTCTCGACGATCTTCTCCGAGACTTGGGCGGCACGCGCCGCCATCGGCTTCTCGTAGAGCGCTTCCACCGCATCGTCCTCGTCCTCATCGTCGGAGATGAGCTGCGAGTTCAGCGGCTGCGACAGTTTCGAGCCGTCGCGATACAGCGCGTTGGCCTTCAGCGCCAGCTTCCACGACAACAGATAGGCGGACTTGCAATCCTCCACCGTGGCGTCGTTCGGCATGTTGATGGTCTTGGAGATCGCGCCCGAGATGAACGGCTGCGAGGCCGCCATCATCCTTATGTGGCTCTCGACCGAGAGGTAACGCTTGCCGATCTTGCCGCAGGGATTGGCGCAGTCGAACACCGCATAATCGTCTGCCTTGAGGTGCGGAGCTCCCTCGACCGTCATCGCGCCGCAGATGTGCACGTTGGCGGCTTCGATCTCGCGCTTGGTGAAGCCGACCGCCGAGAGCAGGTCGAAGCCGGGGGCTGCGATCGCTTCCGCGCCGATGCCGAGCTGGTCGCGGATGAAATCCTCGCCAAAGGTCCACTTGTTGAAGGCGAACTTGATGTCGAACGCGGTCGGCAGCGCCTTTTCCACCTTGGCAATGGCTTCATCGGTGAAGCCCTTGGCCTTCAGAGTAGAGGCGTTGATGCCGGGCGCATTCGACAACGAGCCGTGGCCGACGGCATAGGCTTCGATCTCCGCGATCTCGCTCTCGCGATAGCCGAGCGCGCGCAGCGCGGACGGCACCGCCTGGTTGATGATCTTGAAGTAGCCGCCGCCGGCGAGCTTCTTGAACTTCACCAGCGCGAAGTCGGGCTCGATGCCGGTGGTGTCGCAATCCATCACGAGGCCGATGGTGCCGGTCGGCGCCACCACCGTGGTCTGGGCGTTGCGATAGCCGTTGACCTCGCCGAGCGCCAGCGCGTCGTCCCAGGCCAGCCTGGCATGGGTGACGATGTCGGCTTGCGGGCAGGAGGCGTGATCGAGCGGCACCGGGTTGACCGACAGCGCCTCGTAACCGGTGGCGTTGCCGTGGGCGGCGCGGCGGTGGTTGCGGATCACGCGCAGCATGTGGGCGGCGTTCTTCTTGTAGCCCGGGAAGGTGCCGAGCTCGGCCGCCATCTCGGCCGAGGTCTTGTAGGAGATGCCGGTCATGACCGCAGTCAGCGCGCCGCAGAGCGAACGGCCTTCCTTCGAGTCATAGGGCAGGCCCATGGTCATCAGCAGGCCGCCGATATTTGCAAATCCGAGGCCGAGCGTGCGGAATTCGTAGGACAGTTCGGCGATCGCCTTCGACGGGAACTGGGCCATCATGACCGAGATTTCGAGCACGATGGTCCAGAGCCGGCAGAGATGCTCGTAGGACTCGATGTCGAACCGCTTGGTGGTGGTGCTGTAGAACGTCAGCAGGTTGGCCGAGGCGAGGTTGCACGCCGTGTCGTCCAGGAACATGTATTCCGAGCACGGATTGGACGCGCGGATGTCGCCGGACGCCTTGCAGGTGTGCCAGTCGTTCATCGTGGTGTTGAAGTGCAGGCCGGGATCGGCGCTCGCCCAGGCGGCGTAACCGATCTTCTCCCAGAGGTCGCGCGCCTTCAGCGTTTTTGTGACTTTCTTGGTGGTGCGGCCGACGAGATTCCAATCACCGTCCGTTTCCACCGCGCGCAGGAAGTCATCCTTCAGCGACACCGAGTTGTTGGAGTTCTGGCCGGAGACAGTGAGGTACGCCTCGGAATCCCAGTCGGTGTCGTAGGTGTCGAACGAGATGTCCTTGTAGCCCTGCCTGGCGAACTGGATAACGCGCTTGATGTAGTTGTCCGGCACGAGGTTGCGGCGGGCGAGCTTGATCTCGCGGCGGAGCGCCGGGTTCTTCTCGGGATCGAAGCAGTCGTCGCCACTGCCTTCGCAGTTCACGCAGGCCTTCATCACGGCCTTGAGGTGCTTCTGGTTGATCTTGGAGCCGGTGACGAGCGCCGCGACCTTCTGCTCCTCCTTCACCTTCCAGTCGATATAGGTCTCGATATCGGGGTGATCGGCATCGACCACGACCATCTTGGCGGCGCGGCGCGTGGTGCCGCCCGACTTGATCGCGCCCGCAGCGCGGTCGCCGATCTTGAGGAAGCTCATCAGGCCGGAGGAGCGGCCGCCGCCGGACAACTTTTCGCCTTCGCCGCGCAGGCTCGAGAAGTTGGAGCCGGTGCCGGAGCCGTACTTGAACAGGCGCGCCTCGCGCACCCAGAGGTCCATGATGCCGCCCTCGTTGACGAGGTCGTCGCCGACGCCCTGGATGAAGCAGGCATGCGGCTGCGGATGCTCATAGGCCGACTTCGACTTGGTGAGCTTGCCGGTCTTCCAGTCGACATAATAGTGGCCCTGGCCGGGACCATCGACGCCATAGGCCCAATGAAGCCCGGTGTTGAACCACTGCGGCGAGTTCGGCGCGACCATCTGTTTTGCCAGCTGGAAGCGGAGCTCGTCGAAGAAGGCGAGGGCGTCTTCTTCCGTGGAGAAGTAGCCGCCCTTCCAGCCCCAATAGGTCCAGCAGCCGGCGAGGCGATCGAACACCTGCTTGGCCGAGGTCTCGCCGACAATGCGCTCGTTCTCCGGCAGGAGGCCAAGCGCCTCGGTGTCGGGCACCGAACGCCACAGCCACGACGGCACGGTCTCTTCCTCGATCTTCTTCAGGCGCGCGGCAACGCCGGCCTTGCGGAAATACTTCTGCGCCAGCACGTCGGAGGCGACCTGCGACCAGAACTCCGGAACCTCGACGTTCTCGGCGCGGAACACGACCGAGCCGTCCGGATTGCGGATCTCTGATGTGGTCAGGCGGAAATTGATCCCGGCATAGGGAGATTGTCCGCTGGTGGTGTTGCGTCGTTCGATTCGCATGGTCGAGCCCCGTCTCTTCTTCTGCCCGGCCCCACGTTTCCCCGCAGGTTACCGGAATGTTGTCTGTTCGCGGACTTGAGGGAACACGCGTCAGCACGCCTCCCGTCATCCGCAGCTCAGCCGGTGGATCCGGCCTGTTTTCTCTCATCCGCTGGGCGCCGGTATGACCGGCCCTGCGGCGGCATCGTCCCGGCGCGGCGCCCGACTGGTCGGGTGCTCCGGGTCATGCATTCAACGCCCCAAAACGCTTCACGCGACACGTCACGCGTACGCTTCTTCCGGGCCGGTTACGGCCTCTGTTTCCGGGTCCTTCGCGGCCCGTTTGTCGTCCCGACGGTGACCCAAAATCAGGGCAGAGAAGCCCTTCACCCGCGGCCCGAAGGCCTGGCGGAGTGGTCATTTTGGAACCCTTGTGGGAGCGACCGGCGGGGACCCAAACACACTCGCGCCGAACAGGTTGAAAGCTAGGCCATGTCCGTCACGCCCGTCAAGGACTAGTACGAGTTTCTGAATCAAACACTAAATATGGTGGAAAGAGGGGGATAACAGGGGTCGGTGCCGCGCCTGTGATCGGGCCAACTATCGGTGAGTCCTCAGGGATTCCCAAGCCAAAAAAATTCCTATCGCCTGTGGATCGGAGCTTCGCCCCGCTGTTCACAGGCGAAGTTTTTATTCGCGGTCCCGGATTGAATTTTGGGGACTCACGTAGGCCTACGGGCAAAGTACGGATCAGGCATGTCAGAGCCGTGATGGTCGGGCGACAAAATCGCGGGCAAGGTGAGGCCGACTCACATCCCCGCCGGGTTCCATGACAGTCCAGAAGCCTTCCGCGCGGCCGCGCCTTGCGCCCGCCGGCCTGATGTTCCTCGCCATCACCTCGGTGGGCTGGGGGTTCAACTGGCCGTCCACCAAGTTCCTGCTCAGCGAGCTCCCGCCGCTGACCTTGCGCGGCACCACCGGGGTGATTGGCGCGGTGCTGCTCGCGGTGCTGGCGCTGATCCGCGCCCAGAGCCTGCATGTCGAGAGCCGGCTGTGGCCGCGGCTCGCGCTCTATGCGGCGCTCAACGTCACCGGCTGGATGGTGCTGATGGGGCTGGCGCTGCTCTGGCTGCCGGCGAGCGAGGCCGCGCTGATCGCCTACACGATGCCGGTATGGGCCTCGCTGCTGGCCTGGCCGGTGCTCGGCGAACGGCCGACGCTGCTGCGGACCATTGCGCTGGTGATGGCCTTTGCAGGGCTCGCCGCGATCATGGGCGGCAGCGGCATCACCGCAAGCAAAGAGAAGCTGCCGGGAATCATCATGGCGCTCGGCGGCGCCTTCGGCTTTGCGCTCGGCACGGTGCTGGCGAAGAAATATCCGCTGGTGATGCCGCCGATCCCGGCCGCCGCCTGGCAGATCGGCCTCGGCTGCGTGCCGATCGCGATCGTCGGCCTGCTGATCGAGACCACGCATGTCGACCGCATCACGACGGTCGGCTGGTGGCTGCTGGTCTATTCGACGCTGATCCAGTTCTGCGTCGCCTATGTCGCGTGGTTCGCCGCGCTCGCGCGCTTGCCGGCCTCTGTGGCGGCGATCGGCACCATGGCGGTGCCTGTGATCGGCGTGGTGGCCTCCGCTATCGCGCTGCACGAGCCGCTGGGGCCAAGCCAGATCGTCGCGCTGCTGTTCACGCTCGCCGGCGTCGCGCTGGCGACGAGGTAGCTCACATCACTCGCCGAGCGCCTGCTGCAGCATGCCGGCGAGCTGCGCCTTGCGATAGGGCTTGGCCAGCAGCAGCACGCCTTCGTCGAGGCGGCCGTGATGCACGATCGCGTTCTCGGTATAGCCCGAGGTGTAGAGCACCTTGATGCCGGGGCGGCGTTTTTGCACCTCGTCGGCGAGCTGGCGGCCGTTCATGCCGCCGGGCATGATCACGTCGGTGAACAGGAGGTCGAACTTCTCGCCCTTGTCGACCAGCGCCAGCGCGGCGCGGGCGTCGGGCACGGCGATGGTCTTGTAGCCGAGGTTCGTCAGCTGCGTGACGACGTAGTTGCGCACCAGCTGGTCGTCTTCCACCACCAGGATGATTTCGCTGCCGCGCCGCACCGGCTCCGGCGGAGGCGCCTCCACCTCGACCTGGCCGCGGGCAGGCGGCAGATAGAGCTTGATCGTGGTGCCGTGGCCTTCCTCGCTGTAGATCTTGATGTGGCCGCCGGACTGCTTGACGAAGCCGTAGACCATGCTCATGCCGAGGCCGGAGCCCTTGCCGACGTCCTTGGTGGTGAAGAACGGCTCGAACACCTTGTCCTGCACCGCATGCGACATACCGGTGCCGGTGTCGCTGACCGCGAGCAGCACGTAGCGGCCCGGCGTGATGTCGGGATTAACAGCCGCATACGCGTCGTCGAGCACGATGTTGCTGGTCTCGAACAGCAGCTTGCCGCCGTTCGGCATCGCGTCGCGGGCGTTGATCGCCATGTTGAGCAGCGAGTTGGCAAGCTGCGACGGATCGATATGAACGCTGGCGACATCGGACGCCAGCACCGAATTGATCTCGATCTGCTCGCCGAGCGTCGGCCGCAGCAGCTTGGCGATGTCGACCACGGTGCCGTTGATGTCAACGGTGCGCGGCTCGAGCGGCTGGCGGCGCGCGAAGGCGAGCAGATGCTGGATCAGCTCGCGGCAGCGCTCGGCGGCGCGGTCGATCAGCTCGGCGGTTTTCGCGAGTTGCGGCTGGGCGCGCAGGCTGTCGACCAGCGTCTCGGTGGTGCCGGTGATGACCGTCAGCATGTTGTTGAAGTCGTGCGCGACGCCGCCGGTCAGCTTGCCGATGGCGTCGAGCTTCTGCGCCTGCTGCAGCTTGTGCTCGGTTTCCCGCGAGGCGGTGATGTCGTGATAGATCAGCGCAGCGCCGGTGATCGCGTCGTCGCCATCGCGCAGCGGCCGGCCCGACACCACGAGGTGAATCTCCGGCGCGCCGCGCACCGGCTTGGCGACGAATTCCAGCCCGTCGAATTCCTCGCCGCGCAGCGCCTTGGCCGACGGCATGTCGTCGGCCTGCATCGGCGTGACGCCGTCCGACTGGAACACGTTGCTCATGGCGCGCAGCTGCCGGACCGTCATGCCCGGCTTGTAGCGCAGCATCTTCTCGGCGGCCGGGTTCGACAGCAGCACGGTGCCGGCGCCGTCGATCACCAGCACCGCCTCCGCCATGGTGCGGAAGGTGGTTTCCATCACCGAGGTGGAACGGCGGAGCTCCTCGAGCGCGGCGCCGAGATCCTTGGTGCGTTCGGCGACCTTGCCCTCGAGCGACAGATTGGTCGCCTTGGTCGCGCTGAGCGCGCCCTGCAGCTCGCGGCTGGCGCGCCGGGCCGCCAGCGTCAGCGCGATCGCGAGCAGCAGGATCATCGCGACGCCGGCGAGGTCGATCGCCAGCAGCAGGCGTCCGTAGGTTTTCGACTGTCCGGTACGAAGCCCGAGCACGCGGCGCTCTTCGGTGACGAGCCGCTCGAGCGCCGCGCCGACCTTGTCCATCAACGCGCGGCTCTCGCCTGCGGACATCAGCGCCGCGGCGCCGGCCGTGTCGCCCGCGCTGCGCAATCTGATCAGCTCGGCGCCGAGCGCAATGCCGCGGTCGACCTGAGTCTTGGCGCCCGCGAGCAGCTGCGCCTCCTCGGGCGCCGTCTTCACCGCCGCCATCAAGCTGTCGAAAGCGGCGGTGAGGGCGGCGCTCTGCTCACGGAATTCGTCGGCGAAGGAGGCGTCGCCTGTCAGCGCGAATGCGCGCGCCGCGCTTTCGACACCCCGCGGCAACGGCCGGGTGTCGGAAATCCGCTTGAGGATCCCGAGCGTGCGATCCGCCGAATCAATCTCGTTGCGCGACTTAACGTCCAATCCGATCGACGCCGCGCTGATGACGAGGAGGATCGCAAGGCCGCTGCCGAGAATGAGACGCTGGGAAGCCATCAACGATTAGTACGGGCAATTACTTAGAAAGACGAGCGGAAGGTGCATACTTCGCAAGACATTCGTTAACGGCGGCAATCAGCGCCTGCGGGGTAAACGGCTTGCGCAGGCAGGCGGAGGCGCCGAGCTCGATCGTCATCCGCAGGAAGTCCGGCGCGCGGTCGGCGTTGGCGAAGGCATAGCCGGACATCGCGATCACGGGAATATCGGGCGCACGCTCGTGGAAGACGCGGATCGCCTCGAACCCGCGCATATGCGGCATGAAGACGTCGACCAGCATGACGTCGAAGGTGGCCTGCTCCAGCGCGCGCATGCCGGCTTCACCGCCATCGGCGACGGTGACCTCGAAGCCCTGGCGTTGCAAGCACACCTCGATGGCAACGCACACCATCGGGTCGTCATCAACCACGAGAACGCTCGGCACGATGCATCCTCTTTTTCTAACGGCCTCGCGTGCCGGCGACTCGCTTGGCCTGTTCGTCGATTAAGGCGGAACCTAGACGGAAAGTCTGTATCATAGAATGCATATGCTGTTTGCTGACAAGCGGATTTCCAGCTAGCCGTGACACATCACCTGTATTTGTCCATCCCCTTTACGACAGGTCCATGACCGCAGTTCCCATCGCCGGCCGCGCCCCGCTGTCACCGCTCGGCCTCGCATTCCTGGTGGTCGCCTCGACCGGCTGGGGACTCAACTTCCCCATCATGAAGTTCCTGCTCACGGAGTGGCCGCCGCTGTCGTCGCGCGGGCTGTGTGGCGTGGTCGGCGCGGTTGCGCTCGGCCTGGTCGCGCTGGTGCGGAGACAGACGCTGCGCGTGCCCGACGGCATGTGGTTGCGGCTTGCTTTGGTGTCGACGCTGTCGATCGGCGGCTGGGTCGCGTCCATGGGCCTCGCGCTGATCTGGCTGCGGGCCAGCGAGGCGGCCGTGCTCGGGATAACGATTCCGGTGTGGGTCGCGCTGGTGGCCTGGCCGGTGCTCGGCGAGCGCGTGTCGCTGCCGCGTGCGCTTGCGCTTGCGGTGGCGCTCGCCGGGATCGCGGCGCTGATCGGCGGCGGCGGTGTCGACGCGAGCCTCGGCAAGCTGCCGGGGATTCTGTTCGCGCTCGCCGGCGCGATCTGCGTCGGGCTCGGCACGGTGCTGACCAAATCGTTCAAGCTCGCGATGCCGCCGCTGTCGCTCGCGGCCTGGCAGCTTGCGATCGGCTGCGTGCCGATCGCGATCATCGGCGTCTTGATCGAGCAGCCGCAGCTCGCCGCGCTGTCGCAGTTCGGCTGGGCGTCGATGATCTACATGACGCTGATCCAGTTCTGCCTTTGCTATGTCTGCTGGTTTGCGGCGCTCGAGCGATTGCCGGCGGCGACCGCGTCGATCGGGACGCTGCTGGTCCCCGTCGTCGGCGTGCTCGCCGCAGCGGCGATGCTGCGCGAGCCGCTCAGCACGAGTGATATCGCAGCGCTGTTGGTGACCTTCGCGGCCGTCGCGGTCGCCTTGCGTACATGAGACGACTTGCGCACAAGAAAAAGGGCGGCGCTGGCGCCGCCCTTTGCAACTAGGAATTCAGGCTCTCTTACGGGCAGGGGTGCCGCCGGCCGTCATAGCCGAGATAGGTGCCCGAAGCAGGATCGTAGGACCTGTAGCGCTGCGCGCAGTAGCTGGCGCCGCCGCCACTCGGCACCTCCACGGCGACAGACGGTTCATCGTAATAGCCGTAGCTGTCGTCATAATAGCCGGGGCCGTAGCCATAGCCGGAGCCGTAATACGCGCCCGAGGCGAGGGCGCCGCCGACGACCGCACCGGCCACCGCGCCGGGCCAGAATCCGCCGCCACGATGGTAACCGCCGTGCCAGCCGCCGCCACCGCCGCCCATCGCGCCCATCTGTGCGGCAGACTGGGCGAACGAAACGGTCGGCGCCACAGCCAACGGCAGCGCAAGCGCCAGAGCCGTGGCGGTGCTCAGAACCTTCATATTGATCATTTTGGACTCCATCAAAACGGTGAATGTCTAACCATCTCTGCGGTCGGACGTTCCCGTGCTCCACATTGATTGTGGGTCATCTTCGCGTAGCCGGCGGCTCATGTATGGCAGCTGAACAAAACTCCTCGTGAGCGCGTCATTTGGTCGCCAAACGGGCGCATAAACCGGGGGCTGTCCGAGGGGTGCGGGGCTACCTTGGCGGCGGCTGGACATTTGGGGAATGAGGTGGCATCAGAGCCGCATAGCCTCGAACCGACGACCGGCCACGCATGAAACAATTCCTGCTGAAATTCTTCACCTGGTGGAATGGCCAGACCTTTGGCACGCAATTGTGGACCTCGCGATTCGGCGAACTGGTCGGCGAGGACGAACAGGGCAACCGCTATTACCGCACCAAGGGCGGTGAGATCGATCCGACGCTGCATTTCGAGCGCCGCTGGGTGGTCTACAACGGCTACGCCGAAGCCTCGCGCATTCCGGCCGGCTGGCACGGCTGGCTGCATCACACGGTCGATGTGCCCCCGACCGAGCAGAACTACCAGGCGCGGGAATGGGAAAAGCCGCATCTGCCGAACTTCACCGGCACCGCGCAGGCCTACCGTCCGTCCGGCTCGACGCTGGCGAGCGGCCGCCGCCCCAAGGCGACCGGCGACTATCACGCCTGGACGCCGGGAAGCTGACTTTCACGCATTGTTGTTCTGACGTGCACGTGCGCAACGCCGCGCGTGCATCGCACGTGCCCGGCAGCGCAAGCGCGCGCCTGTGGACAACGGTAACAGCGGGGACAGATGGGCCGCAGCCGATGCTGCCCGCTTGCGCCGCGGACGGGTTCGCGGCTCAATAGGGTCATCTTACGGAGATGGGAAACCATCGCGTCGGATCGGGCTCCAGATCGCGACTGTCCCGATGTGCAGCGGCCTCCGAGTTGGATGCGGCCGGGAGATAGGCCCCCGGTACAGACGTCCTGAAATCGCCCGCAAATGTGAGGCTACCGTGAGACAGGAAGGGCCGCTCGGGAAACCGGGCGGCCTTTTTCTTTGCTGCGATCAGGTCAGGGCAGGCGTGCCGCGGCACGGCCCATCAAGTCGGCACGGCGCGCCTGCGACGGCGCGATCCGCTCTTTCATGAAAGCGAGGATCTCGGCCGGTGCGGTATCCGGCGAGCCCGCGTTGAACGGTGGGGCCGGGTTGTATTCGAGCCTGAGCTGGATCGCTTCCGCGGTCTTGCGGTCGACGAGCTCCGACACCAGCGTCAGCGCGAAGTCGATGCCCGCCGTGACGCCGCCGCCGGTGAAGCGATTGCGGTCGACGCAGACGCGCGTCCTGGTCGGAATGGCCCCGAAGCCCGACAGGAAATCAATCGAGCTCCAATGCGTGGTCGCGCGATAGCCCTTGAGCAGGCCGGCTGCGCCGAGCACCAGCGATCCCGTGCAGACCGACGTGACGTATTTCGCACCCTCGGCCTGCTTGCGCAGGAAGGCCAGCATCTCCTCGTCGCCGACCATGTCGTCGGTGCCGAAGCCGCCGGGCACGCAGATCACGTCGAGCTGCGGGCAATCGGCAAAGGTCGTGGTCGGCGTCAGGACCATGACGGAATCAGTCGAAACGGGTTCGATGCGTTTCCAGATCAGATGCACCTTGGCGCCGGGGACCGAGGAGAACACCTGCAGCGGACCGGTCAGGTCGAGCTGGGTCACCTTCGGGAAGACGAGCAATCCAATCTGCAGGGGTTCGGTCATTGGGGCCTCCAAATAGCGCTTGACGGAACCACGATGGCATGATGGCCTCTCGTCCAAAATGGCGTATTTCCCTCATTTTCGGACGCAAGTCTCCTTAAGAGAAGCAAGTCTCCTGAGACAAGGCTCCTGAGAGACGCAAGGCTCCTGAGACAAGTCTCCTGAGAGAGGGCCGCCAGGAAAGCAACGTCACCCGCGAGGATTTGGCGATGATCGGCATCCTGATCTTTCCCGACTTCCAGCTGCTCGACGCGGCCGGCCCGATCGCGGCCTTCGAGATCGCGGCGCGCTTTGCCAACAACGCGCCGGCGATCAGGACGATTGCGGTGAAGGCGGGACCGGTGCGCTCTTCGTCCGGTGTCGAGATGCTTGCGCGCGGCCTCAAGCCGTCGGCGGCGATCACGACGCTGATCATTGCGGGCGGCAACGGCGTGCGCACGCCGGCGACCTGTCCAACCACATTGTCATTCGTGCGGCGGATGGCGGGCCGCGGCATTCGCGTCGCCAGCGTCTGCTCGGGCGCCTATGTGCTGGCCGAGGCGGGCCTGCTCGACGGCCGCCGCGCCACCACGCATTGGCAGCGCACGCCGCATTTCGTGAAGACCTATCCGAAGATCAAGCTCGAGCCGGACCAGATCTTCGTCCGCGACGGCAATATCTGGAGTTCGGCCGGCATCACCGCCGGCATCGACCTCGCGCTCGCGATGATCACCGAGGACTATGGCGACGAGATCGCGCAGAGCACCGCGCGGCAACTCGTGCTGTACCATCGGCGCAGCGGCGGGCAGTCGCAGTTTTCCTCGCTGCTGGAATTGAAGACGCCGAACGGAAGGTTCGGGCCGCTGCTCGCCTGGGCCCGCGAGCATCTCGATGCGCCGCTGACAGTCGAGGACCTCGCCGACAAGGCCGGGATGAGTTCGCGGCATTTCACCCGCGCCTTCATCGCCGAGACCGGCACCACACCGTCGAAAGCGGTCGAGCGGCTACGGATCGAAGTCGCGCGGCAGCGCGTGCAGTCGTCGGGCGAGGCGATCGAGCGCGTCGCCGAGATCACCGGCTTCCGCGATCCCGAGCGGATGCGCCGCGCCTTCATCCGCGCCTTCGGCCAGCCGCCGCAATCGCTGCGGCGCGCCGCGCGGGCGGGGTAGGCGCGTTTGGGACAAGCTCGTTGTCCGATTTCACGCGATCGATGCCGTCTTTGCAGTGATGAACCTGGCGAGGGTTCCCGTGACCCACGTTAAGTGGGCATTGGGGACCCGAGGAGGTTCTAATGACAAAGCATCGAACGATTACCGGGTTCGTGGCTGTCGCCCTGCTGGCTGTCACCGCAACCGCCGCCACCATTAAGTCGCACGCGCCCCGGACCGACGGCGTTGCCGTCGCCGGCACGGACGCGCTCCCGGCCAAGGATTTCAGCGACCGCTGGTCCGCGATATCCGATTTGCCTCCGGCAACGGGCATCGCCGGGCGTGCGGCTGACGCGCATTAAGGTCATGGACCGAGGTCCGGCCCGTTCGAGGGCGCGACCCGCGCAGGGATTATTCGTCTCGCAACAAAAAATGCCCCGCCGAAGCGGGGCAAGATGTTGAGCGACTTAGTCTTGAGCGAATTGGTCTTGAATAGAACTAACGGTTTCGCCGCGCCGGAATAGCGCAGTCATTCACCAATACAGGATCAGCCCACGATCGCAGAGATCCACGGATGCGCTGATCACGAAACGTGCTTCAACCGAAAAATCACTGGCCCAATGTATCGGTCGCGATCTTCTTCTTGAGTGCTTCGCAGGTATCCCTGACCTCCGCGGTCATCAACGAGACGGCTTCGATCTGCAGGAAGAAGCGCTTGCCCTGATCGCGGTAACCGGCAGCGAACTCCTTGATCTCCGCGATCATGTCGTGGACGCCTGCGACCATGACCTCGCAGTTCTTGGCGGCCAGTTGCAGTTCCGAGCCAAGGGCCTCGATTTCCTTCACCGCCGCTTCATATTCGCGCACGACCGCCTCGGCCGACAGCTTGCCCACCTCGTTGACGCCGTTGCGATGCTCGACGTAGTCCGGCATCGGCGAGAGGGGCCGGATGTTGCTGCGTGGTCGATGCGAAGTCACCGTGTTGATTTCGTCCTCCATCTGCTCCGACGGAGCGCGGGCGAGGACTTCTGCACTAACACTCATGCGGACTCTCCATAACTTGTTACGGCAAATGGAGTTTAGCAATGTCAACGGATTTGTCTCGATTTTCCACAGTTTTGAGGTAAGTGCAATTGTGCACTGCAGCATTGTGTTGCGTCAATGTGGCGCGTCGGGGTGCCAGCCAAGCAAGGCGAGCATCACAAAGAAGCCGACGACATAGGCCGCCATGATCGGCCAGCCCTGGGTGATCCAGCGGACCACCGATTTGGCTTCCGGATACATGTTGGACACCGCAACGCCTGCCGACGAGCCGAACCAGACCATCGATCCGCCGAATCCGACCGCATAGGCGAGAAAGCCCCAGTCATAGCCACCCTGCTTCAGCGCCAGCGCGGTCAGGGGAATATTGTCGAACACCGCCGAGACGAAGCCGAGCCCGAGCGCGGTCTGCCACGATGCGGCGGGCAATTTCTCCACCGGCATCATCGAGGCCGCCGTCACCAGCGCGAGCAGGAACACGGTGCCCTTCAGCGTCTCGGGCATCACCGACCAGTCCGGCCGCCGCAGCAATGAGGTGACCAGGATCGCGGCCCAGACCGCGAGCCCGAGCACGGGCAGCGCATCGAGCAGCGCGGGGAACTTCAGATTGGCCGTCACATTGGCCGTCAGCGCGGCCAGCAGGATCACGGCCACGATCGCAACCCGCGCCCAGTCGATTCTAAGGCCGGACGGTGCGTCCTTCACGATCGGGGAAAAGCGGTGCTGTTGCAGCGAGGCCGGCACCGCAAACACCAGCATCGCGACGATGGCTGCGACATAGGCCTCCACCACCGTGAGCGGGCTGATGCCGTCGATCCACATCATCGTCGTCGTGGTGTCGCCGACGACGCTGCCGGCGCCGCCGGCATTCGATGCGGCGACGATGGCCGCGAGATAGCCGATATGGACACGGCCTCGGAACACGTGGCGGGCCACGGTGCCGCCGATCAGCGCGGCCGCGATATTGTCGAGGAAGGCCGACAGCACGAACACGATAATCAGCAGGATCAGTCCGCCCTTCCAGTCATCGGGCAGCAGCGCCGGCATCTCGTCGGGAATGCGGCTCTCCTCGAAGTGGCGCGACAGCAGCGCAAAGCCCATCAGGAGCAGGAACAGGTTGGCGAGCGTGACCCACTCATGCTCCATGTGATGCGCGAGACCGGGCAGGCCCGCGCCGAATTTCGCAAAGCCCGCGAACAGCAGCTTGTAGGCGACGATCGCGGCAAGGCCCGTCAGCGCCACCGCGAGCGTGTGGTGATGGAAGATCGCGACGCCGAGCAGCGTCAGCGCGAACAGGATGAAATCGAGCGGGATACCGTAGACGAGGAGTGGCGTGAGCAAGACGATCTCGATGGCTGGAGTGCCCGGCGGCGTGAGGCGCTGACGGCGGCACTATCGCGCGGCGTCGGGAACTTCAAGGCGCGCTAACGCCGCAACAGGCTCGCGATGCGCTCGCGAGCCCGATCGGGGACGACGCCGGGCACGTCGCCGCCGATCCGATTGCTCAGCCCAGCGTCTTCAGCCAGGCGCTGATCTCGGTCACCGCGATATTGGCCTGATTGAGCAGCTTGCCCATGGTGAAGAAGCCGTGGAACTGGCCGGGGAAATGCCGATAGGTCACCGGCACGCCGGCGTCCTTGAGGAATTTCGCATACTCGTCGCCTTCGTCGCGCAACGGATCGGCGCCGGCGGTCAGCACATAGGCCGGCGGCAATGCGGCAAAGTCCTTTGCCCGCGCCGGCGAGGCGCGCCAGTCGTTGTTGTCGGCGTCACCGAGATAATGGTTGGCGAACCAGCCGATCACCGAATGCGTCAGGAGGATGCTGGTCTCGGGCTCGCGATGCGAGGGATGCTTCCGCGAAAAATCGGTCGCGGGATAGATCAGCAGCTGGGCGGCGAGCTTCGGCCCGCCGTCGCGGGCGGTGAGGGCAACCACGGCCGCGAGGTTGCCGCCGGCGCTGTCGCCGCCGACGATCAGGCGCGAGGCGTCGATGCCGAGATCCCTGGCATTGGCGGCGACCCATCGGGTCGCGGTCACGGCGTCGTCGACCGCGGCAGGGAAACGATGCTCGGGCGCGAGGCGATAATCGACCGAGATCACGATCAGCCCGCCCTCATGGGCCAGCTTCTGGCAAACCACCTCATGGGTATCGAGATCGCCGATCACCCAGCCGCCGCCGTGGAAGAACACCAGGCAGGGCGCGAGCCCGTCTTTCTTGTGCAGCGCGTTCGGGGTGTAGATACGGGCAGGGATCGTGCCGTGCGGCGCCGGGATCGCGAGCGGCTTGCTGGATTCCAGCGCGGGCGGCTCGGGATTGGAGACGATGCGGGCGGCCCGATAATAGTCGCGTGCTTCCGGCGCGGTCAGCGTCTCATAGGCGGGACGGCCGGCCTCCTGGAACGCCTTGTAGACGGCAGCGGCATCGGGATCGAGAACGACGGGCATATTGTTTGTGACCTATGATGTTCGGTTTTCATTGATGTCATTCCGGGGCGGTCCGTAGGACCGAACCCGGAATCTCGAGATTCTCGGTGCGCAATTGCGCACCTGAGGGTTCGATGCTCCGCATCGCCCCGGAATGACGGTCGTGTCAGGCGGCGGTGCGGCCGCCGTCGACGGTGTAGGCGGAGCCGGAGACGTAGCTCGCCTCGTCGGAAGCAAGAAAAGCGACGATGGAGGCGACCTCGCTTGCGAGGCCAAGACGGCGCGCCGGGATGCGGTCGACGATCTTCTCGATCGGCGGCGCCGCGTTGCCGCCGGAGCGGCCCTGCAGGATCGTGCTCAGCATCCGGCTCTCGATCATGCCGGGGCAGACGCAATTGACGCGCACGCCGGTGCCGGTGCATTCCCAGGCCGCGCTCTTGGTCAGCCCGATCACCGCGTGCTTGCTGGCGCTGTAGACCGCGATCATCGGCGATCCCATCAGGCCCGCGATCGAGGCGGTGTTGATGATGCTGCCCTTGTTCTGCTTCAGCATGACGGGCAGCACATGCTTCATTCCCAGGAAGACGCCGACGACGTTGACGTCGAGCACGCGGCGAAAGCTCTCCAGCGAATATTCAGGGATCGGCCTGATGTCGCCCTCGACGCCGGCGTTGTTGTAGAAGGCATCGATGGTGCCGAAGCGGTCGACGGCGGCGCGGACATAGTCCTTGACCTCGTCCTCGTCGGTGACGTCGGCTTCGATCGCGAAGGCCTCGGCCGAGGCGGGCAGGTCCTTGGTGGCGGCCTTGAGGTCGGCCCCCTTGCGGTCGACTGCGACAATCCGCGCACCCCGTTCGGCGAGCAGTTGGAGCGTGGCGGTTCCGATGACGCCGGCAGCCCCGGTGACGACGGCGACCCTGCCGTCGAGCCTGATGCGATCTGGCATGGTGGGTTTCCTCTGGCTGGTCCGGTTCGATCCGGATTTTCCTGGTTTTCACGCGTGGCCGCGTGCCTTCAGCGTGAGGACTATCACACGTGTTCCCAGGAGTGACCAGAGGCTGACCAGAGGGTTACCCGTGGGCCGGGGAGAGGTGGCCGGGTGCCCTTTCCCCGCCGTATTCGGCGTGTTAACCGGTGACCTGCGAGCGGCCGATATCAAGGTAGACTGTCGCGAGCCCGATTCGCCCTTTAAAGCCGCGCGAGATGCTTCGAACCGTTGCCCTGACTGGCTTTGCGGCCCTGGTTGCCGCCTCAACCATCTCGCTTGCGCCGCCCGCGCGCTCGCAGATCGGAACGATTTTCTCCGATCCCGCGCCGCGTCCGCCCGGCTCGATCCCGCGTGGTCAGCCGGCTCCTCCCAGCGACGACGACGAGGAAGTACCGGAATTGCCGCGCGGCCGTCTGCTGCCGACACAGCCGCGGGCGCTGCCGCCAGGCCAGGCGGTGCCGCCGCCCGGCAGCGTGCAGTCGCAGCCGCTGGCGCCGCCGCCCGGCTCGACGGTGGCTCCGCAGGGCACCCAGCCCGGTGTCGCCGTGCAGCCGCCGCAACCCGGCGGTCCCGCCGTTGCCAATACACCGCCCGGTACCAATCCGCTGCCGCCGGGGCAGCGTCCCAAGGGCGCGCCGCAGGGCGCGCCGCAAGGCACCCCGCCGCAGACGCCTGCCACGTTGCAGCCGGGCGACGAGGTCGTGCAGGAGCCGCCGTCGACCAAGATCACCAACAAGAAGGCGAGCTTCTCCGGACTCGACAAGATCACCGGACGCATCATCAATTTCGACGAGGATATTGGCGAGACCGTGCAGTTCGGCGCGCTGCGGGTGAAGACCGATGCCTGTTACACGAGGCCGTCGACGGAAGCCGCCAACACCGACGCCTTTGTCGAGGTTGACGAGATCACGCTGCAGGGTGAGGTGAAGCGGATCTTCTCGGGCTGGATGTTCGCGGCGAGCCCCGGCCTGCACGGCGTCGAGCATCCGATCTACGACATCTGGCTGACCGACTGCAAAGGACCGGACCAGACCATCGTGACCGCCGCGCCCGATCCGCCGAAGGCGCCGACGCCCCCACCGCCGCCGGCCCAGAAGCGCACGCCGCAGAAGCAGGCCGCGCCGCGTCCGCCGCCGCAGCCGTTGCCGCAATACCAGCAGCAGCCGCCACCTCCGCCGCCCCAGCAACAGCAGCGGCCGGGCGGGCTGTTCGGCGGATTGTTCGGGAATTGATGGGCACTTCGTAGCCCGGATGAAGCGCAGCGAAATCCGGGTTTCTCTCCGCGGAGACACTTGTCCCGGATTGCGCTTCGCTGCATCCGGGCTACGGCATAGGCTTAATTCAATTGCGCTCGGCGATGATCGCCAGCGCGTCGGCGCCCTTGACCGGCTGGGTGGCGTCGAGCTTGCGGAAATCCGCCGGCGCGCCTGATATCGCCTTGTCGAGCAGCGTGCGATAGCGGCGCCGCGAGATCTCGATCGCGCCGAACGTCCTCAGGTGCTCCGTCACATATTGCGTGTCGAGCAGCTCGAACCCGCCCGCGATCAGCCGCGCCATCAGATGCACCAGCGCGACCTTCGA